>CAZCPY010000010.1:22123-40140 GCA_964499865.1 uncultured Rhodobacterales bacterium
CACATCGGCATCGACCTCGGCACGTCCGGCATCAAGGCGGTGCTGATCGCGGATCTGGCGCGCGTGGTCACTGTCGCCGCCGAGCCCGTCGCCGTCAGCCGCCCGCACCTGGGGTGGAGCGAACAGGACCCCGACCTCTGGGTCTCGACCGTGCTGGCCTGTCTGGACCGGCTGGCAGCGGCAGCCCCGCGCGAGATGGCGGCGGTGCGCGGGATCGGGCTGTCGGGGCAGATGCTGGCGGCGCTGGTGCTGGACCGCGACCTGCGGCCCCTGCGCCCCGCCATGCTGTGGAACGACCAGCGGGCGCTGGCGGAATGCGCCGAGCTGCTGGCCGCCGTCCCCGACATCGGGCGGCGCACCAACGGCACGCCCGACCCCGGCATCACGGCGCCGAAGCTCATCTGGCTCAGGCGGCACGAGCCCGCGCTGATGGATCGCGCGCGGATGCTGATGCTGACCAAGGACTACGTCCGCCTCGCCCTGACCGGAGAGGTGGCGACCGAACCCTCGGACGCGGGCGGCACGCAGCTTCTGGACGTGGCAAGCGGCGCCTGGGACCCCGCGCTGTGCAAGGCCGCGGGCTGGGACCCGGCGCATCTGCCGCCGGTGCTGCCAAGCTGGGCCGAGGCGGGGCGGCTGCGGCCTGACCTCGGCGCGCGCTGGGGCATGGCGGGGCCGGTGGCGGTGGCGGCGGGGGCGGGGGACAACATGGGCGCGACCCTGGGCGCCGGGGGCGCGCGGCCGGGGGATGCGGTGCTGACGATCGGCACCTCGGGCGTCGCCTGCGTGGTGGACGCGCGCTTTCACCCGGGGCCGGAGAGGGCGGTCCTGACCTCGGCGCATGTCGTGCCAGAGGTCTTCCTGTCGATGGGGGTGGTGATGTCGGCCACCGCCTCCCTGGACTGGGTGGGCGCGCTGACGGGACAGGGCGTGCCCGCGCTGGATGCCGCGGCCACGGCTTTTGCAGGCGGCGGCGTGGCGGCGGCGCCGCTGTTCCTGCCTTGCCTGACCGGCGTGCGCACGCCGCTGAACCGGCCCGACCTTCTGGGCCGGATCGCGGGCCTGCACCCCGGCGTGACGCCCGCGATGCTGGCCTATGCGACGATGGAGGGCGTGGCCTTCCAGTTCGCCGACTGCCTGGCCGCGCAAGCCGGGGTGGGCGCCCGGGCCGACCGGATCACGGTCGTCGGCGGCGGCACGCGCAGCGCGCTGTGGACGAAGGTGCTGGCCACCGTGCTGGACCGCCCGCTGGCGCTGGTCGAAGGCGCCGACCTCGCGGGCCCCCGCGGTGCGGCGCGGCTGGCGGCGGTGGCGGCAGGGGCGCCGGTGGCGGTGCTGTCCGACCCGGTTCCGGCAAGCGGCACGATCCTGCCCGACCCCGGGCTGGCCCCCGCACTCGCCGCCCGCCGCGCGACCTTTGCGGCGCTTGCGGCCTCGGGGCAGGGTTAGCCTATCGCGCCGCGGGCCGCTGCCGCCAGGCGGCGAGCGCCTCGGCGGGCAGGATGGCGGCGCAGGCGGCATAGCGCGGCACCAGGCGGCGGGGGGCCGACAGCATCCGCCACAGCCATTCCATCGCGATCCGCCGCACCCATTCGGGCGCGCGGCGCTGGTGGCCCGACAGGAACTCCACCCCCGCGCCGACCGAGACGAACCCCGCCTGCGGCGCCAGCCGCCGCCCCAGCGCCGCCAGCCGTTCCTGCCGCGGCGCGCCCAGCGCCAGCAGGCACAGGCAGGGGCCCAGCGCCGCCACCTCGGCCAGCACCTTGCGCGCGCCCTCGTCCTCGGGGTCGAAACCCATCGGCGGGGCATGGCGCCAGGCGATCCGCGCGCCCGGCACCTCGGCCGCGATGCGCGCGGCCGCCCCGGCCAGCGCCGCCTCGGCGGCGCCGACCAGCGCCACCGGCCGCCCCGCCGCCGCCGCGCAACCCGCCAGCGGCAGCACGAGATCAGACCCCGGCACCAGCGCCACCGGGCGGCGGGCCAGCCGCGACAGCCACACCACGGGGTTGCCGTCGGCCACCACCAGATCCTGCGCCGCATAGGCCGCACGGAAGGCCGCGTCGCGGCGCAGCTTGACCAGGTGGTCGAGGTTGATCGTGGCCAGCGCAAAGCCCTGCCCCGCCGCCAGCCGCGCCGACACCGCAGCCAGCGCCGCCGCGCGGTCGGGCAGGTTCACCCCGATCTCGACATCGCCCACCCGGAACCGCATCGCACCCCCCTCTTGCGTGCCCCGCTACAGACGGAATGCGGCGCGCTTTGGGCGAAGGCGGCGCATTGCCGCCCCGCAAACGCCCTCGGCCCGCCCGCCTGCCCATGGTATCAGAGGCCCCGACGCGCGCCGAGGCCCGATGCCGAACCCGATCGCCTATGCCATGCTGCTGGCCTGGCCCCTGGTGGCCTGGGCGATCTACACGCGCCTGCCCGCGGCGCAGGCGCTGATCTGGGCGATCCTGGGTGCCTACCTGATCCTGCCACCGGCGCAGGCGGCCTTCGACCTGCCGGTGATCCCGGCGCTCGACAAGGTCTCGATCAGCAACCTGGCGGCGCTGGTCTTCACCCTGTTCCTGCTGCGCGCGCGTGTCGAGGTGCTGCCGCGGAACCCGGTGGCGCGGCTCTTGCTGGCGCTGTTCATCGCCAGCCCCTTCGCCACATCCGTCACCAACCCCGACGCGATCCCGATCCGGGCAGGCGACGTGCCGCCGCTGTCGGCCTATGACGCGATTTCCTACGTGACCGATCAGGTGATCGCGATGATCCCCTTCGTGCTCGCCCGCCAGTTCCTGCGGACCGAAGCAGGCCTGCGCCTTCTGGTGCAGGCACTGGTGGCGGCGGGGCTGGCCTATTCGCTGCCGATGCTGGTCGAGGCGCGCTTCAGCCCGCAGATCAACGTCTGGGTCTACGGCTTCTTCCAGCACGACTTCAGCCAGATGATGCGCGGAAACGGCTTCCGGCCCATCGTCTTTCTGCCGCACGGGCTGTGGATGGCGTTCCTGGCCATGGCCTGGGCCGTGGCCGCGGTGCTGCTGGCGCGCGAGGCGCCGCCCGAGGCGCGCCCCTGGCGGATCGGCGTGGCGCTGTATCTGCTTGCGCTCTTGGTGCTGACCCGGTCGCTGGGGCCCACGGTCTATGCCGCGGGCCTGGTGCCGCTGGTGCTGCTGGCGCCGCGGCGCTGGCAGGTGCTGGTGGCGGCGGCACTGGCGGTGGTGGTGATCACCTATCCCCTGCTGCGCGGCGCGAACCTGGTGCCGCTGGACGACATCCTGGCGATGGCCCGCGGCATCAGCGCGGAACGCGCGGCCTCGCTCGACTACCGGATCACCAACGAAGAGGTGCTGCTGGCCCGCGCGATGGAAAAGCCCTGGTTCGGCTGGGGCGGCTACGGGCGGTCGCTGATCCTCGACCCGGTCACCGGGCGCATCCTGTCGGTGCCCGACGGCGGTTGGATCATCGTGCTCGGCACCTACGGCTGGCTGGGCTACGCGGCGCAATACGGCCTGCTGACGCTGCCCCTGCTGCTGCTGGGACGCGAGGCGCTTCTGTCCCGCGCCGCGGTGCTGACCCCCTGCGCCTGCGGCATCGCCCTGATCTATGCGGCGAACCTGGTCGACCTTCTGCCCAACGACACGCTGGTGCCGCTGACCTGGCTGATGGCCGGGGCGCTGATCGGGTTCGCCGAGGACCTGGCCGCGCAGCGCCGCGCGCGGGCGGGCGAGGCGCGCCGCGCCGCCCTGCCGCCGGGGCGCCGAACGGTTCTTTGACCCCGCCGCGGAAACGTCGCAGGATGGCGGGCCCGCCCGCAAAGGCCACCCATGACCGCCGACCGATGACCGCCGACCCCCGCCGACCGCTGACCCTGCGCGATGTCTCCGAAGCCTCGGGCGTCAGCGAGATGACCGTCAGCCGCGTGATGCGCAGCCGCGGCGACGTGTCGGACGCCACGCGCGACCGCGTGCTGGCCGCCGCCCGGCGCCTGGGCTACGTGCCCAACCGCATCGCGGGCGCGCTGGCCAGCCAGCGCGTCAACCTGGTCGCGGTGATCATCCCGTCCCTGTCGAACATGGTCTTCCCCGAGGTGCTGTCGGGCATCTCGCAGGGGCTGGACGCCGCGGGCCTGCAACCCGTGGTGGGGGTGACGCACTACCAGCCCGAGCGGGAGGAGGCGATCCTCTACGAGATGCTGTCCTGGCGCCCCAGCGCCGTGGTGCTGGCGGGGCTGGAACACACCGACGCCGCCCGCGCCATGCTGGCGCAGGCGCCGGGGCCGGTGGTCGAGATCATGGACGTGGACGGCACGCCGGTCGACAGCGTGGTGGGCATTTCCCACGCCCGGGCGGGGGCCGAGATGGCGCGGGCCATCATCGCCGCCGGCTACCGGCGCATCGGGTTCCTCGGCACGATGATGCCGCACGACCACCGGGCGCGCAAACGGATGGAAGGCTTCGAGGCGACGCTTCAGGCCGCCGGCCTGCGGCTGGAGGAGCGCGAGTTCTATTCCGGCGGGTCGGCGCTGCTGAAGGGGCGCGAGATGACGCAAGCGATCCTGTCGCGCCGGCCTGACCTCGATTTCCTGTATTACTCCAACGACATGATCGGCGCAGGCGGGCTTCTGTGGTGCCTTGACCAGGGCATCGACGTGCCCGGGCGGCTGGGGCTGGCGGGGTTCAACGGGGTGGAACTGCTGGACGGCCTGCCGCGCCGGCTTGCCACCACCGACACCTGCCGCCGCGAGATCGGCCTGACCGCGGCGGCCATCGTCGCCGCGGGCGATCCCGAACCTCGACGGGTTGAACTGACCCCCGTGCTGACCCCCGGCGACACGATCCGCCGGGGGGGGTAGCGCGGTCCCGGCGCCGCGGGATTTTGCGGCGCCGTCGCGGCGCCGCTGCCGCCTACCCCGCCGCAGCGCGCCAGTCCCGCGAAAGCGCCCGCAGCGCCTCGGCTTCCGGGGGCACAGGGTGGGCGCGGGTGGCGGGGGGCGGGGCGGCAGGCAGGCACAGGAGTGCCGCACCGACCGAGGTGCCGGTGGCCGAGATCGCGGCCTCCACCCCGCCCGGCCGCACGGCGGCCAGCATGTCCAGAAGGTCTGCGTTGCGGGCGAAGGGCCCCTCCACCACCACCGGCCCTGCGGCGCCCGCAAGGTCGAGGCAGGTCGCCGTCATCAGCGCCAGATACCGCGCCAGCGCCAGCCGCCGTTCTCCGTCCGTCCGGGGGTCGGCCGTCCAGCGGTGGCGGCGGCCCGGGAAGGGGCCCGAGGCGGGCTCCACCGACGGCAGCAGCATCACCCCGCGCGCGGCCACGCCCGCGCGGTCCGCCGCGGTGACGGCGGCGTCGCTGCCGCCCAGCACGAGGTCATGTTCCCGCCCGCCCATGAAGCGCGCCGACCGCACCGGCTGGCCGAGCGCATCGACATTGACCAGCGTGTCGCGCGCGGGGTCCAGCGCCACCGCCTGCCCGCCCACGGCCATCGCCACCACCCAGGTGCCGGTCGAGGCCACGGCGAAGGCCCCCTGCCGCGCCAGAAGGTGCGGCAGCAGCGAGGCGTTGCTGTCGTGGATGCCGACCGCCACCGGCGTCGCCCGCGGCAGGCCGGTGGCCGCCGCCGCGTCGGGGCGCAGATGCCCCAGCACTTCGCCCGGCCGCCGCGGCGCGGGCAGGCGCGCACGCAGGCCCAGCCGGTCCACCAGCGCGGAGAAGCCGCCCGCGAAGGGGGTCCACAGGTCGGTGTGGCAGCCGAGCGAGGTCACCTCGGTCGCCGCCTCGCCGGTCAGCCGCCAGCCCCAGTATTGCGGATAGGTCAGCACCCGCGCCGTCCGCGCCCAGAGGTCGGGATGCGCGACCGACAGCCAGTGAAGCTGCGCGCCCAGGTTCAGGCCCATCGGCAGGCGCGGCGATCCCGTCTCGGCAAAGCCGGGGCGCAGCGCGTCGTAGGCGGCGGCTGTGGTGCCGGGGCCCGGGTCCTCGTAGTCCAGCATCGGCAGCGCCTCGCCCCGCGCGTCGAGGCAGACCGCCGCGGCGCCGTGGGTGGTGACCGACACCGCGTCGATGCCATGCGCGGCATGCAGGCGGCCGAGGCCGTGCAGGATGAAATCCCAGTGCCCGCCCAGGTCGAAGTGCCGGAACGGCGGCCCCGGCAGGGGCGCGTTCGGGCGGGTCAGCACCGCGACCTCGCGCAGGTCGTCCGCCGCGACAAGCGCAAGCTTTGCGTTGGTCTTGCCGATGTCGATGACGGCGACGTGCCTCATGGCCACGGGCGCTCAGGGCATGTGGAACAGCGGCACCAGCGGCACCGCCACGGGTTCGTTGTCGGGGTGCACCTGCATGATGTCGGCCATCCGCGCCCACCAGCGCCGCATCACCGGATGCGCGGACAGGCGGTCCATGCCGTGCCCCGCAGGGCGCAGCAGCACGCCGATCAGCAGGCCGGTCTCGCGGTCCAGATGGATCGTGTAGTCCGACACGCCCGCGGCATGCAGCAGGTCCACAAGCTCCGGCCAGATCGCATCGTGGCGGCGGCGGTATTCGTCCTCCATCCCGGGATTGAGCCGCATGCGGAAGACGAACCGCTCCATCACTTCCTCCCCAGCAGGCGCGGGACGGCGATCACCCCGATCAGCAGCAGGCCGAGGAAGATCGACATCACGATCCCCGGCACGTTCAGAAGCCCGAAGCCGAAGGTCACCGCCCCCATGATGAAGGCCGCCAGCACCACGCCCGGGATCGTGCCCGACCCGCCCAGGATGCTGACCCCGCCGAGCACGACCATCGTCACCACCTCGAGCTCCATCCCCGTGGCGATCGACGGCCGCGTGGACCCGAGCCGCGAGGTCAGGCAGACCGCGGCGATGCCCGACATCAGGCCCGTCAGCAGGAACAGGATGAACCGCACGCGGTCCACCCGGATGCCGGAAAACCGCGCGGCGGTGGCGTTGTTGCCGATGGCATGGACGGCGCGGCCGAATGTCGTGCGGTGCAGCAGCGCCCAGAACACCGCCGCGGCGACGGCAAACAGGACCAGTTCGAACGAGATCACCCACCAGACATAGCCCTGCCCGAAGAAGGCGAAATCCCGCGGGTAGCCGTTGAAGGCCTGATCCCCCAGCACGACGAAGCTCAGGCCGCGGAACAGGCTCATCGTGCCGATGGTCACCACGATCGAGGGCAGGCCGAGGCCGGCCACCAGCGCCCCGTTGACCGCCCCGCAGGCAAGGCCCGTGAGGATGCCGACAAGCACGATCACCGGCGTGTCGGCGCCCGCGGTCATCGCCAGCCCCATCGCGGTCGAGGCCAGCGCGATGATCGAGGCGACGGAAAGGTCGATCTCTCCGGCCACGATCAGCATCGCCATGGCAAAGGCGATCAGCGCCTTTTCGGTGAAGTTGAAGGTGGCGTCGCTGAGGTTCCAGGCATTCAGGAAGTAGGGCGAGGCAAGGGCGTTCGCCAGGAAGACCAGCGCGAAGACCAGGACCAGCAGCGCCTCCCACGACCGCAGCGCGCGGGTCAGGGGGGATTGCAGGCGGTCGGGGATGCTGCGGGCGGCCGGAGGGGTCATGGCGCCGCCCGCTTCAGGATCAGGCGGCCACGGCGGCGGGCCTGCGCGGCGTTGAAGGCGACCGCGAGGATGATGGCGGTGCCCGAAATCGCCATCTGCCAGAACGGCGAGATGCCGACGACCGGCAGCGCGTTCTTGACCACGCCCAGGAACAGGGCCCCCAGCACCGCGCCCGCCACCGTGCCCGCGCCGCCGGCGATCGACACGCCCCCGATCACGCAGGCGGCGACCACGTCAAGCTCGAACCCGCCCGCGATGTCGACATAGGCCACCGCATAGCGCGCGACCCAGAGATAGCCGGTCAGCCCCGCCAGCGCGCCCGACAGCACGAAGGCCGCGCATTGCGTCCGCCCCACGTCGAGGCCCGCATAGACGGCCGCCTGCGGATTGCCGCCCACGGCGTAGAAGGCGCGGCCCAGGGCGCTGCGCGACAGCAGCACGGCAAGACCCGCCACGAGGACAAGCGCCACCCAGCCCATCACCGGCAGTCCCAGCACCACGGTGCGGGGCAGGGCCTTGAAGCCGTCGGTCATCTCGTGCGCGTTGACCCACTTGCCGTCGGTCAGAAGGAAGATCACGCCGCGCCAGATCGTCATCGTGCCGAGCGTGACGACAATGGACGGGATGCCGACCTTCCACACGAGAAGCCCGTTGACCGCCCCCATCGCCGCCCCCAGAACCACCGCCGCCGCGATGATGACAGGCAGGGGCACCCCCGCCCCGTTCATCAGCGCCGCCGCCATGCCGGTCAGCGCCAGGTTCGCGGCGACCGACAGGTCGATGCACTTGGTCAGGATCACGACCATCTGGCCCACCGCCAGGATCATCAGGGGGGCGGTGTCGTTCAGCACGGAGGCAAGGTTGCCGGGCGCCACGAAGGCCGGGAAACGCGCGGCGATCAGCGCCAGCATCAGAAGGATCGCCAGCGCCAGCAGCGCCTCGCGCGATTTCAAGAGGCGCATCGGCCGGCCCCCGCGCAAGTTCCTTCGAAGGAACTTGCAAATTTCTTCGAAGAAATTTGCCCCTGCCTCACGCGACCGCCTCCAGCCCCGCCGCCGCGCGCACCAGCCGTTCCGGTGTCATCGCGGCGCCCGCCACCTCGTCCACGATCCGCCCCTCGCGCATCACGATCACCCGGTCGGACATGCCCAGCACTTCGGGGATTTCGGAGGAGACCATGATCACCGCCAGCCCCTGCGCCGCGAGGTCGGCCATGAAGGCGTGGACGGCGGCCTTGGACCCGATGTCGATGCCCTTGGTGGGCTCGTCCAGGATGATGACGCGGGGCCGCGTCGCCAGCCACTTGGCGATCACCACCTTCTGCTGGTTGCCGCCCGACAGCAGGCCCACGTCCTGGTCGAGACTGGCTGCCCGCAGGTCCAGCCGTTCGACATAGGCCCGCGTCAGCGCGAATTCCCGCGCCAGCCGCAGGAACCCCGCGCGCGAGGTCTCGCGCAGCGACGGCAGGGTCACGTTCTGGAAGATCGGCAGCCCCCTGACGGCGCCTTGCGTGCCGCGGTCCTCGGGCACGTAGACGATGCCCGCCGCCACCGCCTCGGCGGTCGAGCGGATCACGCGGACCCGGCCGTCGAGGCGCACCACCCCCTTCGACGGCCGCGTGATGCCGAACAGCGCCTGCATCACCTCGGACCGGCCGGCGCCGACAAGGCCGTAGAAGCCCAGGATTTCGCCCTGCCGCAGGGTGAAGGCGATGTCGGCGAATTCGGTCGGGTGGCTGTAGCCCGCGACCGTCAGCACCTCGGCGCCCGGGTCATGCCGGCGGGCGGGGAAGATCTGGTCCACCGACCGGCCGACCATCAGGCGCACCAGGTCGCCCTCGGTCACCTCGGCGATGGTGCCTTCGCCGATGAAGGCGCCGTCGCGGAAGACGCACCAGCGGTCGGCGATGCGGAAGACCTCGTCGAACTTGTGGGAAATGAACAGGATCGCCTTGCCTTGCGCCTTGAGCGTGGCGACCAGCGCGTAAAGCTCCTGAATCTCCTTGTGGCTCAGCGCCGCGGTGGGTTCGTCCATGATCACCACCCGCGCCTCGACCGACAGCGCGCGGGCGATGGCGACGAAGTGGCGCGAGGCGATGCCGAGATCGCGCAGCCGCATGTCGGGGTCGAGATCGGCGTGGATCGAGGCCAGAAGCCTGCGCGCGCCCTCGCGCATCGCGGCCCAGTCGATCAGGCCGAGGCGGGTGCGGGGGGCGTGGCCCAGCCAGATGTTTTCCGCCACCGTCAGGTCGTCGAAGAGCACGGTTTCCTGGTGGATCGCCGTCACCCCGGCCGCCGAGGCCGCGGCGGCGGAGGGAAAGCGTGTCTCGGTCCCGTCGAGCGTGATGGTCCCGGCGTCGGGCTGGTAGATGCCGGTCAGCACCTTGACGATGGTGGACTTGCCCGCCCCGTTTTCGCCCACCAGCGCGGTCACGGTGCCGGGCCAGAGGTCCAGCCGCACCTCCGACAGGGCCTTGACCCCCGGGAACGACTTGGAAATGCCGCGCAGCGACAGGACGGGGGTCATGGGGTCCTCGGGGAGGGGTTGCGGGGGGCGGGGGGACCCCCCCACCCCATCCCTCCCCCACGAGGGGGGAGGGAGGCGCCTTTGCCTGCGGGGACAGCCCCCGCGGACGGTCGGGATCAGAAGATCGACTTGAACTGCGCGATGTTCGAGGCGTCGTAGGTGAAGGGGTCGGACATCGCCGCCTCGCCGTTGGCGTCGAGCGTGGCGGTGCCGATGCGGCCCATCGGGATGGTCGCGCCTTCGCCGGTCGCGGCGCCCTTGTGGATGTTGTAGGCCAGCATCGTCGCGGCATAGCCGAGGTCGATGGGGTTCCAGATCGCGAAGGACTTGGTCGCGCCGGATTCCACCGCGCCCGCCATTTCCGACGGCAGGCCCAGTCCGGTGACGTTCACCTTGCCGATCAGGCCCGCGTCCGTCACCGCCTGCGAGGCGGCCAGGATGCCGACCGTGGTCGGCGCGATGATCGCCTCGAGGTTCGGATACTTGGCGATCAGCGCCTGCGCCTCGCGGTAGGACTTGTCGGCCAGGTCATCGCCGTAGACCACCTCGACCAGCGTCACGCCGGGATAGTTCGGCAGGACCTTCCTGGCCTCCTCGATCCAGGTGTTCTGGTTGGTCGCCGTGGCGGAGGCCGACAGGATCGCCACCTCGCCGCCGTCGCCGCCCATGTTGTCGGCGGCCAGCTTGATGATCGTGTTGCCGATCAGCGCGTTGGACGACGGGTTGAGGTGCATCTGCCGCCCTTCGGGCGCCACGCCCGAATCCCACGAGATGACGGTGATGCCGCGTTCCATCGCCTTCTGCAGCGTCGGCACCAGCGCGTCCTTGTCGTTGGCGGAAACGGCGATGGCGTTGACCCCCTGGGCGATCAGCGCGTTGATGACCTCGATCTGGCCCTCGGCGGTGGTGTCGGTCGGGCCGGTGTAGATGATCTCCACATCGCCCAGTTCGGCGGCGGCCTCCTCGGCGCCCTTGGCGGCGGCCTCGAAAAAGCCGATCCCCAGCGCCTTGACGACGAGGGCGATCTTCACCTCCTGCGCGAAGGCCGCGCCGGTCGTCAGGGCGGTGGCCAGTGCCGCCGTGGTCAGGGCCGTCTTCCAGATGCTCATGCGTTCCTCCCTCTGAGCCAGCGCGTCAGGCCTCGCCTGCGCGGTCGTTCCTGTCCGCGGCCCCGGTCGGGGCCACGATCAGCCGCACCCCGGCCGCGTCCAGCATCGCTGCATCGCGGTCGGTGACGGCGTCGTCGGTGATGACGGTGGTGATCCGCGACAGCGGGCAGAGCAGCAGGCTGGACCGCGCCGCGAACTTGGAGGCGTCGCAAAGCACGACCAGCTCCTCGGCCTGGCCGATCAGCTTCTGTTCGGCCTGCACCAGCAGGGGATCGCCCTCCATCAGCCCCAGGGGCCCGAGGCCGCGGCAGCCCATGAACATGCGGCGCGCCCAGAAGGTGCGGCTGCCGTCCTCGTCGAAGGGCGACAGGATGATGTTCTGCTCGCGGTAGATCGCGCCCGCGGGCAGAAGCACGGTGCAGCGCGAATGGCGCAGGAGGTGTTCGGCGATCGGAAAGCTGTTGGTGAAGACCTGAAGCCGCTTGCCGGTCAGCGGGTGGACCATCTGGAAGGTGGTCGTGCCGCCGTTGATGATCACCGGGTCGCCGTCTTCGCACAGGTCCGCGGCGGCCCGCGCGATGGCGCGCTTGGCGGCCAGGCGGATGCCTTCCTCGACCGCGAAGGGGCGTGCGTTGATCGCATGGACCTGCGCCGGGGAAACCGATTCTGCCCCGCCGCGCACCCGGCGCAGGCGGTTCTGGACATGCAGCGTGGCGATGTCGCGGCGGATCGTCGCCTCGGACGCATCGGTCAGCGCGACGAGTTCGCCGACCGTCACCACCGGCCGCCCCTCGACCGCCGACAGGATGATCCGGTGCCGTTCGCTTTCCAGCATGTGTTCCCCCGCTGAATGCAGGCTTCCATCCGAATCGCTCAGTGTCAATCATTTTCGATCAATGGCGCCGTTTCTGCGGTGCAGCATGATCGGACATGATCGTTTGTGATTGACTAGCGCCCGGCTTTGGGCACATTTGCCACAGCGAACACGGGGGATGCGGCATGGACGGCAGCAACGGGAACCGGCTGGCGAACCTGTGGGATGACGCGCGCGCCGCGGCGATGACGGAACCGGAGCGGCTGCTCTACCGGTCGAACCTGTTGGGGTCGGACAAGCGGATCACCAACTACGGCGGCGGCAACACCTCGGCCAAGGTGGCGATGCGCGACCCGCTGACCGGACAGCAGGTGCAGGTGCTGTGGGTCAAGGGGTCGGGCGGCGACGTGGGCTCGATGAAGCTCGACGGCTTCGCCACGCTCTACATGGACAAGCTCATGGCGCTGCGCGGCCTCTACCGCGGCCCCGACCTCGAGGACGAGATGGTGGGCTACCTGCCGCACTGCACCTTCGGCCTGAACCCGCGGGCGGCCAGCATCGACACGCCGCTGCATGCCTATGTGCCGCACGCCCATGTCGACCACATGCACCCCGACGCAATCATCGCCATCGCCGCGGCGGCCAATTCGCGGGAGCTGACCCGCGAGGTCTTCGGCGAGGCCATCGGCTGGCTGCCCTGGCGCCGCCCGGGGTTCGAGCTGGGGCTGTGGCTGGGGCAGTTCTGCGCCGAGAACCCTCAGGCGAAAGGCGTGATCCTGGAAAGCCACGGCCTGTTCACCTGGGCCGATACGGCGAAGGACTGCTACGACCTGACGCTGGCCACGATCCAGACGGCGATGGACTGGTTCGCGGAGCAGACCCGCGGCAAGCCGGTCTTCGGCGGCGCGCGCCACATGTCGCTGTCGCCGCAGGACCGCCGCGCCGTAGCCGCGCGCCTGATGCCCGCGATCCGGGGCCTCGTGTCGGGCGACCACCGCATGACCGGGCATTTCGACGACAGCCCGGCGGTGCTGGAGTTCGTCAACGCCGCGAAGCTCGCGCCGCTGGCGGCGCTTGGCACCTCCTGCCCCGACCATTTCCTGCGCACCAAGATCCGCCCGCTGGTGGTGGGCTTCGATCCCGCGCGGCCCGACCTCGACGCCACGCTCGCGGGCCTGCCCGCGGCGGCGCGGGCCTACCGCGACGGCTATGCCGCCTACTACGACCGGTGCAGGCGCCCCGGCTCGCCGCCCCTGCGCGACCCCAATGCGGTGGTCTGGCTGGTGCCGGGCGCGGGCATGCTGACCTTTGCCAGGGACCGCGCCACGGCGCGGATCAGCGGCGAGTTCTACGTCAACGCGATCAACGTGATGCGCGGGGCGGATACGGTCAGCACCTATCGCGGCCTGCCGGAACAGGAGGCCTTCGACATCGAATACTGGCTCTTGGAGGAGGCCAAGCTTCAGCGCATGCCGAAGCCCAAGGCGCTGGCCGGCCGCATCGCGCTGGTCACCGGCGGGGCAGGCGGGATCGGGGCGGCTGTGGCAGAACGCATGCTGGCCGAGGGTGCCTGCGTCATGCTGGCCGACATCGACGGGGCGGCGGCCGAGGCCACGCGCACGGCACTCGCCGCGCGCCACGGGCGCGATGCGGTGCGCGCGGTGGCGATGGATGTGACCAGCGAGGCGCAGGTGGCCGCCGCCTTCGCCGCCTGCGCGGTGGAGTTCGGGGGGATCGACATCCTGGTGTCGAACGCCGGGATCGCCTCCTCCGCCCCGGTGGAGGAGACGACGCTGGCGCTGTGGAACCGCAACATGGACATCCTGTCCACCGGCTATTTCCTGGTGTCGCGCGAGGCGTTCAGGACGTTCCGCGCGCAGGGGATCGGCGGGTCGGTGGTCTTCGTCGCGTCCAAGAACGGGCTGGCCGCAAGCCCCAACGCCGCCGCCTACTGCACCGCCAAGGCCGCCGAAATCCATCTGGCCCGCTGCCTCGCGCTGGAAGGCGCCGAGGCCGGCATCCGCGTCAACGTGGTCAACCCCGACGCGGTGCTGCGCGGGTCGCGCATCTGGCAGGGCGAATGGCTGGACCAGCGCGCCCGGACATACGGGACCGACAGGGAGGGGCTGGAGGAGATGTACCGCCAGCGGTCGATGCTCAAGCGGTCGGTCTTCCCCGAGGACATCGCGGAAGGCGTCTATTTCTTTGCCAGCGAGCTTTCGGCAAAGTCCACCGGCAACATCCTGAACGTCGATGCCGGAAACGTTCAGGCCTTCACGAGGTAGCGCCATGATCCCCGCCGACACCATCGACCGCGAGAACGACCGCCGCCGCCGCGCGCTGGAGGACGACTATGCCGCGCTCGGCGCACAACTGGCCCGCCGGGGGGTGGACATCGAGGCCTTGACCGCCCGCGCAAGCGCCTTCGGCGTGGCGGTGCCGTCCTGGGGCACCGGCACCGGGGGGACGCGGTTCGCCCGCTTCCCGGGCGAGGGCGAGCCGCGCCACATCTTCGACAAGCTGGACGATTGCGGCGTGATCCACCGGCTGACCGGCGCCACGCCAAAGGTCTCGCCGCACATCCCCTGGGACAAGGCGCCGCCCGCCGACCTCAAGGCCAAGGCCGACGCGGTGGGGCTGGGGTTCGACGCGATGAACTCCAACACCTTCCAGGACCAGCCGGGGCAGGCGCGCAGCTACAAGTACGGCTCGCTGTCGCACACCGATGCGGCCACCCGCGCGCAGGCCGTGGCGCACAACATCGATTGCATCGAGATCGGGCAGGCGATCGGGTCGAAGTCGCTGACCGTCTGGATCGGCGACGGGTCGAACTTTCCCGGCCAGACCTCGCTGACCGCACAGTTCGACCGCTACCTTTCCTCCATGCAGGAGATCTACAGGGCGCTGCCGGACGACTGGCGCGTCTTCTCCGAACACAAGATGTACGAACCCGCCTTCTATTCCACGGTGATGCAGGACTGGGGCTCCAGTCTGATGACAGCGCAGGCGCTGGGGCCCAAGGCGCAGTGCCTGGTGGACCTGGGCCACCACGCGCAGGGCGTGAACATCGAGATGATCGTGGCCCGCCTGGTCAAGGCGGGCAAGCTGGGCGGGTTCCACTTCAACGATTCGAAATACGGCGACGACGACCTCGATTCGGGCACCATCGAGCCCTACCGGCTGTTCCTTGTGTTCAACGAACTGGTGGAGCTGGAAGATACGCCCGGCCTGAACCTCGCCCACATGATCGACCAGAGCCACAACGTCACCGACCCGATGGAAAGCCTGATGGTCTCGGCGATGGAGATCGAGCGGGCCTTCGTGCTGGCCTCACTGGTCGACCGCGGGGCCTTGCGCGGGTATCAGGAGGACAACGACGCGCTGATGGCCTCGGCCACCCTGCGGGCGGCCTACCGGACGGACGTGGAGCCGATCCTGGCCATGGCGCGCCTGCGCAAGGGCTGCGCCATCGACCCGGTGGCGACCTTCCGTGCATCACGCTACCGGGCGAAGGTGGCGGCGGAACGGCCGAAGGTGACGGGCACCGGCGGCGGGATCGTCTGACCGTCGGGGCGCGCGACGCGCCGACCGCCTACAGGCCGTCCAGACAGGCCGCAAGCAGCGCGCTGCCGGGGTCTTCCAGCGCCTCGACCACGTCGAAGTGGTGCCGCCCGGGAACGACCGTCCAGGGGCAGTCCCAGGCCTCGGACAGCGTGCGGGCCTGCCACAGGAAGGCCGGGCGCTCCTGCCCGCCGACCCAGACATGCGCCCGAACCCCGGGCCGCCGCGGCAGCAGCGCCGGGCTTTCCGCCGCCGCCTCGGCCGTGTCGATCCGCAGCGTGGCGTTCATCGAGGTCGCGATCAGCGGCGCCAGGTCGGCAAGCGGCGAGATCGGCACCACCCGCGCCACCCGGTCCGGCCCGCCCGCGCAGCCCGTCCGCGCCGCCAGATGCCCGCCCGCCGAATGCCCCGCCACCACCAGCGGCCCGCCCGCCGGAACCGCCGCCACCGCCGCCGCGACCTCTGCCGTCATCGCCCCGATGCGGGCGGCGGGCGCCAGCGTGTAGGACGGTATCGCGCAGGCCCAGCCGCGCGCCAGCGCGCCTGCGGCCAGGTGCGACCAGTCCGACCGGTCGAAGGCCATCCAGTAGCCGCCATGCACGAAGACAAGCACGCCGCGCGGGTCACCCGCGGGGCGGAACAGGTCCATCCGCTGCCGGTCTGCGGGCCCGTAGGCGATCACCTCGGGCGGATGCGCCGCCCGGAACGCCGCCGCGGCGGCGGTCCACCGGGCAGGATAGCCGGCCCCGCCGGGGATGAAGGCGCCGTTGGCATAGGCGCGGTCGGCGTCAGAGGCGAAGACGGGCGCGGCGGGGGCGGTCACGAGGCGAGAAACTCCTTCAGCCGCCCGATCTGCGCTTCCCAGTAGATCAGGAAGGCTTCGAAGGTCTTGGGCGGCACGCCCTCGCTGCCCAGCACCAGCGGCGCAGAGGCGGTGATCTCGCCCCCGGCGCCCAGCGTGGCGGTCACCAGGACCGAATTCACGTTCCAGTCGTTCAGCTTCCCGACCGTCACCGGCCCCGGCGCCGCCATGCGCGTGTAGAGCTGGACGGCCAGGCAATTCGCATTCTCGCGGCAGGCGTTGAAGAAGACGACGACCCGCTGCCCGCCCATCTGCGTGCGGATCATCGGGCGGCCGGCGCCGGTCTGCGTCAGTTCGGCGCGATAGCCCCTGTCCTGCAGGGCATCGACGATGACGTTGGGGTCGGTGGCGACGACCAGCACGTCCTGGGCAAGGGCGGGGGTGGCGACGGGGGACAAGCCGGCAAATGCCAGGGTGGCGGCGACGGGCAGAAGAAACCTGGCGGTCATGCCTTGCCTCTGGGGTGAAACGGGGACGCGGGGGGGCGGCGGGCGGGCGGCGGGCGGCCGGATCGATGGCCCGACTATGCGGCCCCCGCGCCGACCGATCAAGCGCCGCGCATTCTGGACAAGGCCCGCCCGGCCATGCCATCCACCATGCCGGGACAGGCCCGGGCCCGCAGGCCCCGCGCGACAGGGAGACCCGCCATGCTCGACACCGCATCCGACCTTCGCTCGATCCTCAGGGACGCGAGCCTGCTGGAGACGCGCGCCTTCGTCGCAGGCGAATGGGTGGGCGCCGACGACGGCGCCACCTTCCCGGTGACCAACCCCGCCCGGGGCGACGTGATCTGCACCGTGCCCGACCTGTCGCGCGCCGAGGTCGCCCGCGCCATCGCCGCGGCCGAGGTCGCGCGCAAGGACTGGGCCGCCCGCACCGGCAAGGAACGCGCGGCCGTCCTGCGCAAATGGGCCGACCTGATGGTCGCCAACGCCGACGACCTGGGCGCCATCCTGACCGCCGAGATGGGCAAGCCGCTTGCCGAGGCGCGGGGCGAGATCGTCTACGGCGCCTCGTTCGTCGAATGGTTCGGCGAGGAGGCCAAGCGCATCTACGGCGAGACGATCCCGGGCCATCAGCGCGACAAGCGGCTGATGGTGATCAAGCAGCCGATCGGCGTCGCCGCCTCGATCACGCCCTGGAACTTCCCCAATGCGATGATCGCCCGCAAGGTCGCCCCGGCGCTGGCGGCGGGCTGCGGTTTTGTCGCCCGCCCCGCGGCGGAAACGCCGCTGTCGGCGCTGGCGATGGCGGTGCTGGCGGAACGCGCGGGCGTGCCCAGGGGGGTGCTGTCGGTGGTGACGTCGAAACGGTCCTCCGACATCGGCAAGGAATTCTGCGAGAACCCGCTGGTGCGCAAGCTGACCTTCACCGGGTCCACCGAGGTGGGCCGCATCCTCTTGCGCCAGGCCGCCGACCAGATCATGAAATGCTCGATGGAGCTTGGCGGCAACGCGCCCTTCATCGTCTTCGACGACGCCGACCTCGATGCCGCGGTCGAAGGCGCGATGATCTCCAAGTTCCGCAACAACGGCCAGACCTGCGTCTGCGCCAACCGGATCTACGTGCAGGCCGGGGTCTATGACGCCTTCGCCG
>CAZCPY010000011.1:0-38936 GCA_964499865.1 uncultured Rhodobacterales bacterium
GCCCGGACCGGCAGGCCGAGCGTCCGGGCCAGCCCGGCCAGCGCCGGATGGTCGGCCTTGTCGGCGGCTGTCGCCAGCAGGGTCACTGCCGCGGGGCCGCCCGCGCGGGCCAGCGCGCGGGCCAGGGCATCGGCCAGCGACGCCTCGGTCGCGGCGGTCCGGAAGCCGAAGCCCGCGACCCTCACCTGACCGCCCTCCACTGCACCACCGGCCGCGCCGCCTGCCAGCCGCGCATCGGGCCGAGGGGCGCCGCCTGCGCGATGTCGAAGCGCCAGAGCTCTCCGCCATGCGCCGCCTGCGCCGCCACCAGCAGCGCCTCGGTTTCCAGCGTCACGGCATGGGCCACAAGCCGCGTGCCGGGCCTCAGCCGGTCCCACAGGCAGGCCAGCGTGGTGGCATCGAGGCCGCCCCCCGCGAACACCGCCGCGGTGTCCGGCAGGGCGGCCAGCGCCCGCGGCCAGTCGGCGGTCACGACGGTCAGCCGGTGGTCCACCCCGAAGGCCGCCGCGTTGCGCGCCACGTTGGCCGCCCGGTCCGCCCGCGCCTCGACCGCCACCGCCCGGCCCCCGGCCAGGCACCACTCCACCGCGACCGACCCCGACCCGGCGCCGAGGTCCCACAGAAGCTCGCCGATCCGGGGCGCCAGCGCCGCCAGCGCCAGTGCGCGCACCGGCGCCCTGGTGATCTGCCCGTCGTGGGCGAAGGCCGCCTCGGGCAAGCCCGGGCTGCGCGGCAGGCCGCTGCCCGCGGGGTCCACCGCCACGGCCACGGGGGCCGCGATCTCCCCGGGCGGAGCCTCGTCAGCGCGGAAGCTGCGCCGCCGCGCCTGCGGGCCGCCCAGGCGCTCCAGCACATGCAGGTGCGATGCGCCGAAGCCCTGCGCGACCAGCCATGCGGCAAGGCCCGCCACCGCCGCCCCGTCGCGCAGCGTGACCACCAGCCGCGCGCCGTCCGCCAGAGCGGCGCGCGCCCGGGCGAAGGGGGCGGCGTGCAGGCCGAGGCAGGTCACCTCCTCCAGCCGCCAGCCAAGCGCGTTCGCCGCCAGCGCGAAGGTCGAGGGCGCGGGCAGCGACCGCCACTCCCCGGGCGCCAGATGCGCCACCAGCGCCCCCCCCGCGCCGTGCCAGAACGGATCGCCCGAGGCCAGCACCACCACGCTCTGTCCGCGGCAGGCCAGCACCGGGGCGGGGTCGAAGGGCACCGGCCAGGCCCGCCCCCCGATGCCCGCCAAAGCCAGGTGCCGCGCGCCGCCGAAGACCACTTCGGCCGAAGCCAGCGCCTGACGGCTTGCCTCTGCCAGCCCGCCGTGGCCATCCTCGCCGATGCCCACGAAGGTCAGCCAGGGGTCGTTCCGGGGGTCAGACATGCGCGTGCTCCTGCTCGGCGGCACGACCGAGGCGATGGCGATGGCCCGCGCGCTGGCCGCCGCGGGGGTCGATGCGGTCTATTCCCTGGCTGGCCGCACCGCGGCGCCCTCCGCGCCCCCCCTGCCGCTGCGCCTGGGCGGCTTCGGCGGGGCGGAGGGGCTCGCCGCCTACCTGGGCGCCGAAGCGGTCACCCATGTGGTCGACGCCACCCACCCCTTCGCGGCACGGATCAGCCGCAACGCGCTGGCCGCCTGCGCTGCCACCGCAACGCCCCTGTTGGCGCTTGAACGCCCGCCCTGGATGCCCGCGCCCGGCGACCGCTGGACGCATGTGCCCGACATGGCCGCCGCCGCCGCCGCCCTGCCGCAGGCGCCGGCCTGCGTCTTCCTCGCCATCGGGCGGCAGGAGATCGCGGCCTTCGCGGCGCGTCCGCAGCACCGCTACCTCCTGCGCCTCGTCGATCCGCCCGAGGCGCCCCTGCCCCTGCGCGCCGAGGTGATCCTGGCCCGCGGCCCGTTCACCGAAGCGGGCGACCTTGCCCTGCTGCGGGACCGCGGCATCGGGATCGTCGTGGCCAAGAACGCGGGCGGCACGGGGGCGGTGGCAAAGCTCCATGCCGCCCGCGCGCTCGGCCTGCCGGTGATCCTCGTCGACCGGCCGGCGCTGCCGCCGCGGCCGGTCTGCGCGACGGTGGGGGGGGTGATGCAGCGGCTCGGTCATGCCCGCCTCGGGGTATAGACCCAGGGGCCGACGCGCCGCGTGGCCGAGGATCCCACGATCACCAGCGTGCGCATGTCGGCCATGTCCTCCGTCGCCTCGGCCAGGGTCACGGTGGAGACGCGCTCCTCCGCCGTGCTGACGGCGCGGGCGAAGGTGACCAGCCGCCCGGGCGCGCAGACCTCGCGCAGCAGTGCCAGCACCTCGCCGAACCGGGCAGGACGGCCGGCCGACCGCGGGTTGTAGAAGGCCATGGCGAAATCCGCCTCCGCCGCCAGCCGCACCCGCCGCAGCACCACCTCGAAGGGTTTGAGGTTGTCGGACAGGTTGATCGCGCAGAAGTCGTGGCCGAGCGGCGCCCCCGCCCGCGCCGCGGCGGCCAGCATCGCGGTGATGCCCGGCAGCACGCGGATCGCAGGCAGCGGCCCGGCAAGGGCCTCCGCCGCCTCGAACACCGCCGCCGCCATGGCAAAGACGCCGGGATCGCCGGAAGACACCACCGCCACCCGCCGCCCCCCGGCCGCCAGCCGCAGGGCCAGGGCCGCCCGCTCGCCCTCCACGCGGTTGTCGGACGCATGCCGCACGGCATCGCCCGACACGCGGGCCACGTAGGGGCCGTAACCCACGATGTCGGTGGCCTCGGCCAAAGCCGCGGAAACCTCCGGCGTCACCAGCGCCTCCGCCCCCGGCCCCAGACCCACGACCGCCACCCAGCCCGTCACCGGCACCCCCCGCGGGCTTCATCTTGGCCGAAATACCCCGGGGTCCGGGGCAGAGCCCCGGGGGCGCCACGGGCGCGAGGCCGGGAAATCCGCGGAACCTGTGCGCGGTCCCTGGCAAGGCCGTCCCGGGGGGCTCGATGCCCCCCGGGACGGCTCCCCCCGGAAACGGCCCGCAGATCGCCGCTCATTCCGCCGCCTCCGCCACCGGCCGCCGCCCGTGGCCATGCACCAGGACGATCGAGAAATAGGGGCAGTCGGCCTCGGCCACCTCGGCCAGCCGCGCCACGCGCTGGCCGGGCATGGTGCCGCGCTCGACCAGCCAGGCGTCGGCCAGCCGTCCCGCACGGGCCAGCGCGCGGCGCACGCGCGGCAGGTTGCGCCCCGTCTTCATGATCGCCAGCGCATCCGCGCGGCCCATGTGGGCCACCAGCTCCTCTTCGGGCAGGGTGCCCATCAGCACCGTCAGCACATCGTCGCCCCAGGTGATCGGCACGCCCGTCGCGTGCCAGCAGCCGGTCATGCCGGTGATGCCGGGCACCACCTCGACCTCCACCCGGCCCTGCAGCCGCACCAGCAGGTGCATGAACGACCCGTAGAAGAACGGATCGCCCTCGCATAGCACCACCACCTCGCCCGCCATCGCCGCCAGCCGGTCGGCCCAGGAGTCGTAGAAGGCCGACAGCGCCCGGGCATAGTCCGGACTGTCGAAGGGCAGTTCGGTGGTCACCGGATAGTCCATCGGCAGGTCCACCACATCCGCCCGCAGCATCCCCTCGACGATCGTCCGCGCCTGCCCGGGACGGCCCTTCTTGCGGAAATGCGCCACGCGGGCCGCCGCCCGCACCAGCCGGTCGGCCCTGACCGACATCAGTTCCGGATCGCCCGGCCCGAGGCCCGCACAGATCACCTTCGCCATCATTCCCTCCGGCTGGCCAGCGCGTTGACGGCGGCGACGGTGATCGCCGACCCGCCCAGGCGACCGCGCACCACAAGCGTGGGGCAGGGGGGCGCGGCGATCAGCGCCGCTTTCGATTCCGCCGCACCGACAAAGCCCACCGGGCAGCCGATGATGGCGGCCGGGCGCGGGCAGGCGGGGTCTTCCAGCATGTTGAGCAGGTGGAACAGGGCGGTCGGCGCATTGCCGATGGCCACCACCGCGCCCGCCAGATGCGGCCGCCACAGCTCCAGCGCCGCGGCGGACCGCGTGGTGCCCATGGCCTGCGCGAGGCCCGGCACCTGCGCCTCGTGCAGGGTGCAGATGACAGGGTTGCCCGCGGGCAGGCGGGTCCGCGTGATCCCCTCGCTGACCATCCGCGCATCGCACAGGATCGGCGCGCCGCCCTCCAGCGCCGCCCGCGCCGCCGCCGCCATGCCGGGGGTGAAGTCCGCATGGCGTTCCAGCCCCACCATGCCGGCGGCGTGGATCATGCGCACGACGACCGGCTCTTCCTCGGGGTCGAAGCGGGCCAGGTCCGCCTCGGCCCGGATCATCGCGAAGGAGGCGCGGTAGATCGCCGCGCCGTCGGTTTCATAGAGGTGCGGCATCGGCCTCCCCTGTCCAGAGCGCGGGGGTGGGCGCGGCCACCGGCAGCGCCGCCTCGGCCGCGGTGCCGCGCGGGGTGAAGGCCCAGCCATGCGGCGTCGCGGTCAGCGTCATCGCGGGCCCCGGATGGGCGCAGCCCTTGGCACAGCCCGACACATGCAGCACCGCCCCCGCGGCGACCCCCGGCGCCAGCCGCCGCGCCAGGTCCCGCGTCGGGGCCAGCGCCTGCGGGCAGCCCGGCGCGCCGGTGCAGGCGACGACCCGGCGCAGCGGGTGGGCGGGGTCGGCCAGCAGGCCGGGAAGGTCCGGCGCCTCGCGGCCTTCCAGAAGCAGCATCTGCCAGGGCGTCAGGCAGACCGGCCCAGTGGCCAGCGCCGCCAGCGTCGCCGCCGTCATCTGCCCGAAGGCCAGCGCCACCAGCGCGCCCTGCGGCGTGGCCCCCGGCCCCGGCACCGCGGCAGGCGGAAGTGCCGGCGCCTCGAACCCCGGCGGCAGCGCGTGGCGCGCCAGATGCGCGGCCATCCGTCCCCGCCCCCCCCGCGCGCCCCCCGTCGCCAGGAACCAGCGCGCCAGCGCCAGCGCCTCGGCCACCGCCGTCCCCGCCGCCAGGGCCTTGCCCCGCGCCGCCCCGTCGGGCCGCAGGACCAGCCCCTGCCGCCCCCGCTCCAGCCGGATGTCGGCAGGCACGCCGGCCAGCACCGGGGCCGCCCCGGTATCCACCGCAAAGCCGAACTTGCCCGGCAGGGTCAGGTCGCCTGCCGCCACCAGCGCGGCCTCCAGGGCCTGCGCGAGTTCTGCCGTGCCATCGCCGGCACCCCGGAAGGGCGTGACGGTGACGTTGCGCCGCGCCTCTGCCGCCGGATCGGGGTCAAGCAGCCCAAGCGCCGCAAGCCCCGCGGTCAGCGCCTCCCGCCGGTCCGCGCGCACCCCGCGCAGTTGCAGGTTGGCCCGCTGCGACAGGTCGAGAAGGCCGTTGCCGCACCCGTCCGCCAGCGCCGCCACGCCCGCCGCCTGCGCCGCCGTCAGCCGCCCGCCGGGCGCCCTGATCCGCACCAGCCAGCCGTCGCCCGACGGCATCGGACGCAGGGCGCCGGGGCACCAGCCCCTGACCTTCGGGCCGGTCGGAGCGGGCGCGCTCATGCCACCCCTCGCGCGACGCCCATCGCCAGCGAATTGGACCGCGACACCCACAGCCCCGCCGCGGCCAGCGCCGCGAAGCGGTCGCGCAGCGCGGCCAGCGCGCCGGGGTTGTGGGCGGCGAGGAAGTCCACGAGGTCGGCCCGGCCCAGGGTCGCCGCGTGATAGAGGTCGAAGAGATGCGGGGGCACCGCCCGGGTCAGCTGCGCGAAGGCGGCCAGATGCTCCAGCGTCGCCGCGATCTCGGCTGCGCCGCGGAAGCCGTGCGCCATCATCCCCGTGGCCCAGGCGGGGTTGGCGGCGCGGGCACGCACCACGCGGGCGATCTCTTCGGGCAGCGACCGCGCCCGCGGCGCGTCGGGGCGGGTGGCGTCGAGGTGCCACAGCGGTTTCGGCGCCCCGCCGAGCGCCGCCACGGCGGCGGCAAAGCCGCCTTCCAGCGCGGCATAGTCGGCGGCGACCAGCACGTCGGTCTCTGCCAGGTCCTGCACATGGGCGAAACCGTCGGCGCCCAGCACCCGCGCCTCCAGCCCCGCCCTGTCCTGCCGCGCGCCGCCGGCGGCGTCGAAGGCCCAGTCCGACCCCGCCAGCCAGGCCTCGCCCGCCGCCTGCCGGCCGGCGTCGGACAGGTCGGCATGGTCGATCCCCAGGCCGTAGAGCCCGGGCCCGGGCCCGAAGACGCGCGGGCCGCGCGCGGCGTAGGGGTTGTCCGCCGCCGCCTCGTCCCGCCCCGCCAGTGCGGCTGTCGCGGCGTCGAAAAGCTGCGCAAGGCCGGGAAAGACATCGCGGAACAGGCCCGAGATGCGCAGGGTGACGTCGATCCGCGGGCGCCCCAAGAGCGCCAGCGGCAGCACCTCGAACCCCGTCACCCGCCCCGTCGCCGCATCCCACTGCGGCGACAGGCCCGCGAGGTGCAGCGCCATCGCGAACTCCTCGCCCGCCGTGCGCATCGTCGCCGACCCCCAGAGGTCGAGCACCAGCGCCCGCGGCCAGTCGCCCTGATCCTGAAGGTGGCGTCGAAGCAGCTCCTCGGCAAGCCTGACCCCCTGCGCATGGGCGCTGCGCGTGGGCACGGCGCGGGGGTCGACGGCATAGAGGTTGCGCCCGGTTGGCAGCACGTCGGTCCGCCCGCGGTGCGGCGACCCGGCGGGGCCGGGCGCCACGCGGCGGCCGTCCAGCGCGGAGAGAAGCCCCTCCATCTCGCCCGTCGCATCCCCGTAGACGTGCAGCCCGCGGCCGAAGCGGCTGTCCTTGAGGTCGCAGACGAAGCGGTCGATGCGCGGGATCGCCTCGGCGGGGCTGGCGTCGGCGGGCAGACGCAGGTCGGCCGCCACGCCCGAGGCCGCCGCCGCGTCGCGGATGGCGGCGATCAGCCGCGCGCGGCGCGCGGGATCGAGCCCGTCGGCGGTGGCGTATTCGTCCAGCAGCCGTTCCAGCCCCCGCAGCGCCTCCGGCGTTTCCGAGGCGACCAGCGGCGGCGGCACATGGCCCAGGGTCACGGCGCCAAGCCGCCGCTTGGCCTGCGCGGCCTCGCCGGGGTCGTTGACGATGAAGGGGTAGAGCACCGGCAGGGGCCCCAGCAGCGCCTCGGGCCAGCACGCGTCAGACAGCGCCACCGCCTTGCCCGGCAGCCATTCCAGCGTGCCGTGCGCGCCGACATGCACCAGCGCGTGCAGGCCGCGCGACTGCAGCCAGAGGTGGAAGGCGACGTAGGCATGCCGGGGCGTGCGGGTCAGGTCATGGTAGCTGTCGCCGCGCGAGGCGACCTCGCCGCGTTCGGGTTGCAGGGCAACAAGGGCGTTGCCATGGCGGGCGGCCCGGAAGCGGAAGGCGCCGTCCGCCACGGCCGGGTCGTCTTCCGGCGCCCCCCAGGCGGCGTGCAGGTCCCCGCGCAGGGACGGCGGCAGGGTCGCGAGCGCCGCGCGGTAGTCGGCAAGCGGCCAGGCGAGGGTGTCGCGGGACAGGGCTTCGGCAAGGTCGGGAATGATCTCGGCGGACGGGCGCTTCCCTCCCCCCCCGTGGGGGAGGGAGAGGGTGGGGGGGCGCCCTCTGGCGAAAGGGCCGCCCTCCCCGTCAGGCGTCGGGGCGGTTCTGTCGCCGACCGCCATCCCCTCGGCCCCCAGCCGCGCCAGGATCGCCCCGGCCGAGGCGATGGCGTCGAGCCCCACGGCATGGGCCAGGTTCCAGCCCTGCCCGGGATAGGTCGACAGCACCAGCGCCACGCGCTTGTCCGCCATCGGCGTGGCGGCAAGCCGCAGCCAGGCCTGCACGCGGTCGGCGATGGCGTTCACGCGACCCGGTTCGGCGCGGTGGGCGAAGCGGCTGAACTGGAGGTCGGGGTCGCGCCGGCCCGGGCTCTTGAAGCTCGCGACCCCGGCGAAGAGGCGGCCGTCGACCTCGGGCAGGACGACGTGCATGGCCAGGTCCGCGGGCGACAGGCCGCGGGCGGCGGCGGCCCAGTCGCGGCGGCGGGCGGTGGACAGGGCGACCTGGAACACCGGGCAGCCGGGGGCGTCGAGCGGGCTTTGGCCATCCTCGCCCCTGGCGGAAAAGGCGGTGGCGTTGACGATCGCCCCCGGCGCCTGCGCCGCCAGCGCCGCGGCAACGGGCGCGGCGCCCTTGAGCGTGGCGGCGAAAAGGCCGTGGGCGGCGATGCCGCGGGTGCGGAAGGCGGCGATCAGGGCATCCACCGGGCCGGTGTCGGCGGCGGTCAGGTAGCTGCGGTAGAAGGTGACGACCACGCCGCCCGGCGCGTCCGGCGCCGGGACGACGCCGCGGGCGGGGTCGTACCAGCCCCAGTCGGGCACCTGCTTGTCGCCGGCCACGGGCCCGGCATAAAGCCCCGCCGACAGGGCGAGCTGCGCCAGCGCGGCCTGCGCCGCCACCGCGCCGCCGGCATCGCACAGCGCCTGAAGGCGCCGCAGGGTCGAGACCGGCAGGGTGGACAGCGCCTCCAGCCGCGCGTCCGCCCGCCCGTCGGCGGGCAGGACGGCCAGCGCGATGCCGTGCCGGCGGGCGAGGTCCTGCAGCGTCGCAAGCCCGTAGGACCAGTAGCTTTCCCCGCCGATCAGCCGCACCAGCACGCCCCTTGCATGGCGCAGCACCGCCTCGGCGTAGGTGTCCACCGAAAGCGGATGCTTCAGTGCCACCAGGTTCTGCAACCGCGTGGCCGGCAGGCCCGCCCGCCCGCGCTGCCAGCCCGCGGCAAAGGCGCCGAGGTCGCTGTCGGAGAAGGACAGGACCACCAGGGCGGCGGGGGTCTGGCCGGGGTCGAAGGGGGTCTCGGTGCCTTCCAGCCCGTGGCTTTCGCGGAAGACGACGTGCATCAGCGGCAGGCGGGCGCCTGGCCCGCCCCCCCCGGCAGCGGCGGGGTGACCCCCGCCCCAGGCTGCGCGACCCGGCTCACCCCAGAAGCACCCCCCGGATCGCGGCCTCGTCGATGTCGGCGCGTTCGGCGATGACCACCAGCCGCGACCGCCGGGGCTCGGTGCCCCAGGGCCGGTCGTACTGCACGCGCACACGCTCCCCCACCGCCTGCAGCAGCAGGCGCAGCGGCTTGCCCGGCACGGCGAGGTAGCCCTTGACGCGCAGGATGCGCTGCGCGCGCGCCAGGCGGGCCACGCGCAGGGCAAGGTCGGCGGGGTCGGCGATTTCGGGCAGGGCGATGACGATGGAGTTGAAGTCGTCATGCTCGTGGTCGTCCGCGCCGTCGTGATGCGACGGACGGGCGGCGATGTCGTCCTCGGCGGCGGCGTTCAGGCCCAGGATCACGCGCGGGTCGGCGGCGCCTTCGGTCACCGCGACCATCGGGACCGGGCGTGTCATCTCGGCCGCGATGGCGGCGCGGGCGGCGGCAAGTCCCGCCTCGCCCGCGAGGTCGGCCTTGGTCAGCAGGATCAGGTCGGCACAGGCGATCTGGTCCTCGAACACCTCGCTGAGCGGGGTCTCGTGGTCGAGGCTTTCGTCCGCCTGCCGCTGCGCCTGCACCGCGGCCGGATCGGGCGCGAAGCGGCCCGCCGCGACCGCCTCGGCATCGGCCAGCGCGATGACGCCGTCGACGGTGATCCTCGACCGGATCGCCGGCCAGTCGAAGGCCCTGAGCAGCGGCTTCGGCAGCGCCAGGCCCGAGGTTTCGATCACGATGTGGTCGGGCCTGCGGGGCAGGGCCATCAGCGCCTCGATCGTCGGGATGAATTCGTCGGCGACGGTGCAGCACAGGCAGCCGTTGGCAAGCTCGACGATGTTCTCCTCGGGACACATCTCGTCGGCGCAGGATTTGAGGATGTTGCCATCCACCCCGACGGTGCCGAATTCGTTCACGAGGACCGCCAGCCGCTTGCCCTGCGGATTGGCCATCAGGTGGCGGATCAGCGTGGTCTTGCCGGAGCCGAGGAAGCCGGTGATCACGGTGACGGGGATCTTCTCAAGCGACATCTGGGGGCTCCAGCGGGGGCACGCGGGCCCGGGTGCATTTGCGCATCGATGCGGGGCGGTCGCGCCAGGCAACGATGCCGTCGGGGCTGGCGGCATAGGCGGCAGCCCCCGCCAGGATGTCGGCGGCAAGGTCGGGGGTCAGGCGGTCGTAGACATAAGACCACTTGCCCGGGGCGGACAGCGCCACGGTGCAGCCCGCGCCGCAGACGGCCAGGCACATCACCGGGCGGACGGTGATGCCCTCCGGCGCCGCGGCGCTGATGGCGGCGTGGAGCCGCTCTCCTGCCAGGGGCTCGCCTTCGGGGGCCAGACCTGCCTTGCAGGAGATGCAGACCGAAAGGATCGTCGTCATTCCGTTTCTCCAGAAAAGGACGGGGGACTGCGGCCGAGACGGGGCACGGATGCCCGATCCGGTCGCGGCACACCCCGGCCGCCCGTTACCTCTTGCGCTGGCAGGTCTCCCGGCTGGGGCAGAGCGGGTTTCCCCCCGGGGCCCGGCCTTCCCGGCGGTGACGCCAGTGGCGGGTGGACCCCTCTCTGCCGGACGGTCGCGGGGGCGGCTGCGCTTCGGCCCCGCACGCCGAAGCGTCGCAAAGCCTGTCGCATTCCCTCTTCGCCCGGGGTATCCCCCGGGAACCGGCGCGGACCCATGTGGAGGCCGCGGGGGGCGGAATGTCAAGGCGGGGAACCGGCGGGATGACAGGCGAAGACGACACTCCGGCGGCAGACGGCGCGACGGGCGACCTCGCCCGCCATGCCGCCAAGATGGCCAGGAAGAAGGCCGCCCGCGACCGCATCATGGCGACGAAGTCGGGCGAGAAGGGCCTGGTCATCGTGCTGACCGGGACCGGCAAGGGCAAGTCGTCCTCGGGCTTCGGGATGATCCTGCGAGCCATCGCGCACGGCATGCCCTGCGCGGTGGTGCAGTTCATCAAGGGCGCCTGGGACACCGGCGAACGCCGCCTGATCGAGGGGTCCTTCGGGCATTTGTGCCAGTTCCACGCGATGGGCGAGGGGTTTACCTGGGAAACCCAGGACAAGGCGCGCGACATCGCCCTGGCGCAGGCCGGTTGGGAGAAGGCCAAGAGCCTGATCCTGGACACGAATCTGCGCATGGTGCTGCTGGACGAGATCGTGATCGCGCTGCGCTACGGCTATCTGGACGAGGCCGAGGTGCTGCGGTTCCTGGCCGGGGAGAAGCCGGCGCTGACGCATGTCGTGCTGACCGGGCGGAATGCGTCGGAGGCGCTGGTGGCGGCGGCGGACCTGGTGACCGAGATGGGCCTCGTCAAGCATCCCTTCCGGTCGGGGATCAAGGCGCAGAAGGGCGTGGAGTTCTGATGCGTTGCGCGGGTGCAGCCCCCGGGGCTCTGCCCCGGACCCCGGGATATTTGGGAAGAGATGATGGGGCAGGGCCGAGATGCCCGCGCTGATGATCCAGGGGGCGGGCTCGAACGTCGGCAAGTCGCTGATCGTGGCGGGCCTGTGCCGGGCGGCGCTGCGGCGGGGCCTGAGCGTGGCGCCGTTCAAGCCGCAGAACATGTCGAACAACGCCGCGGTGACGGCCGACGGGGGCGAGATCGGGCGGGCACAGGCCTTGCAGGCGCGGGCCTGCGGGCTGGTGCCGGTGGTCGACATGAACCCCGTGCTGCTCAAGCCCGAAAGCGAGACGGGGTCCCAGGTCATCGTGCAGGGGCGACGGGTGGCGACGGTGAAGGCGCGGGACTATGCGGCCCTGAAGCCGTCCTTGCTGGCGCCGGTGATGGAGAGTTTCCGGCGGCTTTCGGCGGCGCATCACCTGGTGTTGGTGGAGGGCGCGGGGTCGCCCGCAGAGGTGAACCTGCGGCCGGGCGACATCGCCAACATGGGGTTCGCGCGCGCGGCGGGCGTGCCGGTGGTGCTGGTGGGCGACATCGACCGTGGCGGGGTGATCGCGCAGATCGTCGGCACGCAGGCGGTGCTGGAGTCGGATGATGCGCGAATGGTGCAAGGATTCCTGATCAACAAGTTCCGCGGCGACCCTGTATTGTTCGAAAATGGCTATCGCCTGATCGAGGCCCGGACCGGATGGCGCGGCTTCGGCGTGGCGCCCTGGTTCGCCGGGGCCGACCGCCTGCCGGCGGAGGACGCGCTGGACCTGCCCCAGGGCGGCGGCGCGGGGGTGCATGTCGTGGCCCTGGCGTTTCCGCGGATCGCCAATTTCGACGACCTCGACCCGCTGGCGCAGGAGCCGGGCGTGCGGCTGACCCTGCTGCGCCCGGGGCGCCCGATCCCGGGCGACGCGGCGGCGGTGATCCTGCCGGGGTCGAAGTCCACGCGCGGCGACCTCGCCGCGCTGCGGGCCGCGGGCTGGGACATCGACCTTGCCGCGCACCGCAGGCGGGGCGGGCATGTGCTGGGCCTGTGCGGCGGCTATCAGATGCTGGGGCGGTCCATCGCCGACCCCCGGGGCATCGAGGGGACCGCGGGCAGCGATCCGGGCCTGGGCCTGCTGGACGTGGCCACCGTGATGACGCCCGACAAGCGGCTGACCCGGGTGACCGGGCAGGCGCTGGGGGAACGTCTGGAAGGCTACGAGATCCACATCGGCGCCACCGACGGCCCCGACCGCGCGCGGCCCTTCGCCGTGGTCGGGGGCGCGGCCGAGGGCGCGGTCAGCGGCGACGGGCGGGTGGAAGGCACCTATCTGCACGGCCTGTTCGCGGCCGACGGGTTCCGGCGGGCCTGGCTCGCGCGGCTGGGCGTCGCGCCCTCCGGTCTGGACTACGAGGCCGGCGTCGACCGGACGCTGGACGCGCTGGCCCGCCACATCGAGGCGCATCTCGATGTGGCGGGCCTGCTGGCGCTGGCGCGCTGACCCTAGAAGGCGCCGGGGTTCAGGAGCGACTTTCCGATCTGCTTCTTGGTCTCGACCACGGTGTTGGCGGTGCGCCCGACCTTGGGCTTCTTGACCACGGTCTGGCCCGCGGGTTCGGCCGCGGTGGTGAGGATGTCGCGGGTGCGGCCCGGCACGACGGTGGCGCGCGCCACGCGCACCTCGCAGACGACCTTGCTTTCGGTCTTGAGCCGGGCGACCAGCTCGACGGTCGGCTCCAGCGAGGTCGGGACCTGCTTCTTCGACAGGAAGTAGCTGGTCAGCGCCGTGCGCGAGCCCTTGCCCCAGTCGCCGTCGACCTTCATCCGGTAGCAGCCCAGCCGCCGGAGCTCGGCCTGCGCCTCGCGCGCGAGGTTGGCGGTGTCGACCACCACGCTGTCGCTCAGAAGCGTGGGGTCGATGGCGGCCAGGATCGCGCGGTTTTCTTCGGTGTCGCCCGAAAGCTGGGTGCCCGCGACTGTTTCGCGTTCGGCGGCGACGGCGAAAAGTTCGTCGATCCCGCGGGTTTGCCATGACAGGGCGGCGATTCGCACCGGCGGCGGCAGATCGGGCGCCGCGGCACCGAGCGCGGGGGCGCTGTCGGGCTGAGGCAGGGGCGTCAGCACGGCTTCGCCGACCGAGGCGATCGTCCCGGCCGGGGCAGGCGCAGCGGGTTGGGCCGTGCCTTCGGCGGGGAAGAAACCGGGGACCTGGCCCGCAGGCTGCGTCACCTCGGCCGTGCGCGCACGCGGAAGGACCTCGACGCCCGCGGGGTCGGAGGAGACGGGCGGCTGCGGCTCGGGCTGCGGCTCGGCCAGCGCGATGACGATTTCGGGCTCGGGCTCGGGCTGGGGCTTTGGCGCGGGCGCGGGCTCGGCGACCTCGACCGGGGGTTCGGGCGCGGGCGCAGGCTCGGCGACGGCGACGGGAGGCTCGGGCAGGGGTTCGGCGACGGCGACCTCGACCGGGGGCTGCGGCGCGGGCGCGGGTTCGGCGACGGCGACCTCGACGGGCGGTTCGGGGGTGGCCGACGGGTCGACGGCCACGGGTGCTGCATCGTCCTCGACCACCACGAGCGAGCTGAGATCGCCGCCTTCGTCCTCGACCACGGCGGGGCCGGCGTCCGTGGCCACGGCCATCACCATCTCGGCCTCGGCCGCGACGACGAGGTTGCTTTCCGCAATCAGGATCGCGGCTTCGGCCTCGGCCAGGTTCTCTTCGGAAAAGCCGCTCTGTGCCAGCAGCTCGAAGAAGGCCTGCCGCTCCTCGAAGGGCAGTTGCGCCAGAAGCTCGTAATCCGCCTCGGACAGCTCCTGCTTCTTCTCGGCCTCTTGCAGGAAGTAGAACTGGTCGCGCAGGGATGACTGGTCCCAGGGAGACTGCAGGCCCCCGGTGGCCGCGCTGACATCGTTGCGCACCGTGATTATCAGGTCGGATACCGACAGGCCCGGCGTTTCGATGGACTTCAGCAGCGCCGTGGCAAAGGGGCCGTTGGGCGCGTCGCCCGCACCGTCGTAGGTCACCCCGCCGGGTTCGGCGGCGAAGGCCACGAAGGTGCCCACGCCGGTCTGGATGCGCGCCAGCCCGTCCGCCGCGCCCGTGCCGCGCACCGACGCGGGCAGGGGGTCTTTGCGGCTGGCGTCGATGAAGATCAGCGTCTGGCGCTTGCGGTCCTGCAGGCGGGCGATGATGCCGTCGAGGCTCCAGGTCTCGGACGCGAGCGCCTCGCGGCTTTCGAGGCGGGCATCGACCGGAAGCAGGTAGTTCACGCCGTTCATCTGGAAGGCGTGGCCCGCGTAGTAGAAGACCGTCGCCTCGGCATCCTGGGCGGCGGCGGCGAAGGCGTCGACCTGCGTCCAGAAATCGGCGTTGCGCACATCGGTCAGAAGCGTGACCTTGAAACCCACGCGTTCCAGCGCCGCGGCGACGTCGGTTGCATCCTTGGACGCGTTCTTGAGCAAGGGGGCCGCACCGTAGGTGCTGTTGCCCACGACCAGGGCCAGCCGTTGCGCCATCGCGGGCGAAAAGCCTGCGGCGACGAACAGGGCTACAAGCGCCGCAAGGCGGACCGGGCGGCGGCGGGAAAGCGCGGGCGTGGTCATGGGATCCCCGTCGGAAAGGGCAAAACAATCCCCGGCAGACTAGACGCTTTGGCCCCGCCTGAAAAGCCGCAAGCGCGACGTGTCGCGGGCCCGTGACCCCGTGGCGCAGGTGCGACAGCCCGGAGCGCGCGGCGAAATTCGCAAAGCTTGAATTGCAAAGCAGGGCTCTTCGCACTATTTTGATGCGTGGGGGCGTCTGTCGGCCTGAGCGGCCCGGCGATGCGCATGCGAGGTATTTGATGAACCGTAATCTTTTGGGCGCTGCGGCGTTTCTGTCCCTGGCCGCCGGGGCGGCGCAGGCGGAACCCCGTTCGATTCCGAATCTTCTGGGCCTGGGCGTCGATCCCGGACTTGCCCGCGGCGTGGCCGAACAGGAAGGGCGCGACCAGTCGGGCGCGGGCGACAGCCGGCCGGTGCTGGCCCCCGCCCCGATTGCCGCGACGATCGCGCCGTTGACCCCGGTCCGCACCTCGGCAGCGGCGCCGGGCGGGAAGAAGATGGCGCGCATGCCCTGGCAGACGGGCGTCTTCCAGTAGGCCCGTCCCCGGCGCGCTTGCCGTTGACAGGACCGGGCCGGTCGGGCCTTACTCTGCGGCAACGCCGTGGACGGATTGCCGCGGCCTGACCCGAGGAGACACCGTCGTGCCGCTGCACCGTAGCCTGCCCGTAGCCGGACTTGCCCTGATGCTTGCCGCCCCCGTGGCCCTTGCCCAGGGCGGCGGCGTGGAGCTGGAGCTGAATACGGCCGCCGACCTGGAAGGCGGCTGCCGTCTGACCTACGTGGCCACCAATGCCTCGGCCGCCGATCTGGACCAGGCGACCTACGAGGTTGCGGTCTTCGACACCAACGGGATCGTCACGCGGCTCTTGCAACTCGCCTTCGGCGCGCTGCCTTCGGGCAAGACCCGGGTCGTGCAGTTCGACGTGCCGGAAACCGCCTGCAGCGCGATGTCGCGGATCCTGTCGAACGGGCCCGTCGAATGCACCGGCGCCGGCGCTGCCCAGCCGACCTGCAACCGGCCGATCCTGAGCTCGCGCGTCACCACGATCCAGTTCAACTGACCGCCGCGGCGGCGCGCGGGGCCGGCGGCCCCGCCTAGCGCTTTTCCATCCTGAAATAGGCCACGGCGATGCCCGGGCTTTCGCGCCTGGCCTGGAATTCCTGCCGCATGAAGGGCGCCAGCGTCTGCACCGTCACGTTGGCGGGGACGATGGTGAACTTGGGCACCGGCCTGTCGGTGGCCAGCGCGAAGACCAGCATCGGCATCGGCTCGGTCAGGTCCAGGTTCGGCAGGCTGATGCTGAAGGTGACCGACCCGTCCGCCTGCGGCACGAGGAAGGGCTCTCCGGCTTCGGCGATGGCCTTGCGGTCGGTCAGGTTCAGCGCCTTGCCCAGGCCGTTGATGATGAAGACGTAAAGCGACCGGCCCGCGAGGCCCTCGACGCGGCCGACGATGGCCTCGTCGGTCTTGATGATGCCGGTCTGGTTTTGCAGCACCAGGCGCGGGCGGAGTGCCGTGCTGCCTGCCAGTTCGGACATCAGGCCGAGGATGTCGCACTGCCGGGGATCGATCAGGTTGACGGCCATGTCGGGTTCGACGCCATGCGCCGCGGTGAATTCGCGCAGCAGACGGGCGAACGGGTCGACCGAGGTGCCATAGGCCTGGATCGCCAGCGGCCCGCCAGCGGCCGAGGACACATCAAGGAAGGTGCAGGCCCCGGCGTCGAAGTTGTCGACAAAGGCCGCCTGCACCGCCAGCGGATCGTCGGCGGCGGGAGCCTCCGGGGCGGCGGGTTCTGCCGTGGCGGCGGGGGCGGCCGGGGTGGCGCCGGCCTGCGGGTCGACGGCCGCCTCTGGCGGTGTTCCGGGTGCGGGGTCCTGGCCGCCGTCCGTTTCCGGTGCGGTTGCGGGCGCTGCGGTGCCGGTCGGGGCCGGAGTCCCGGCGGCCGGTGTCTGGGGTGCCGGAGTCTCGGCGGCCGGAGTCTCGGCGGCCGGTGTCTGGGGTGCCGGAGTCTCGGCGGCCGGAGTCTGCGGTGCCGGTGTCTCGGCGGCCGGTGTCTGGGGTGCTGCGGGCGTTTCGGGTGCGGGTGTCTCTGCCGGGGCGGGTGCGGGGGCCGGAGCGGGGCCGCCGTCGAACACGCCGCCCACGTAGGCGCCGGCCCCGGCCAGACCCAGGGCCACGACCGCCAGCACGGAAATCAGGCCGCCCTTCGATCTGGACGGCGTCGGCGCAGGCGCGGGCGCGCCACCACTGCCGGGGATGCCGACCAGAAGCGCGTCGGTCCCGGGCCGGGAGGCGGGCACCGGCAGGCTGCCGCGCCCGGTGGTCGCGTTGCCCCCCGGTGCCGAGCCGCCACTGCGCCCGGCCGCGCCACCCGGCGAGGTGCCGGGCCGCAAGGCCGCCGCAGCCGCCTCGCGGATCACCGATGAGGGCGCGATCACCGTGCGGTCGGGGTCGAACGACGGCTCGACATGCCGGCTGGGGATGTCGTCGGGATTGTCGAGCAGGCGGATCACCTCGGCCATCGAGGCGGGACGATGCGCCGGATCGGGTTCCAGCATGTGCTCCAAGAGCGGGCGCAGGCTGGCGTCGATCATCGACAGGTCGGGCACCGACCCGCGGGCGCGCACCGCCTCGACGATCGACTTGCCCATGTTCAGGACCTTGCCCTGACTGGCCGCCACCATCATCAGCGCCAGCGAGTAGATGTCGGTCCGGGCATCGACGTTGCCGCCGAAGGCGCCCAGCTGTTCGGGCGCCACGAAACCGAACTTGCCCGCGAACTGCCCCTGCAAAAGCGTGGCATCGCCCTTCATCGACGACTTGGCGATGCCGAAGTCGATGATCTTGGCCTCGGCCACGATGCCGCCCGACAGGATCACGTTGTCCGGCGACAGGTCGCGGTGCACGACGCCCACGCTGTGCGCGCGGTCCAGCCCCGAGGCCAGGCGGCGCAGCAGGACGCGCACCTCGCCGGGCGTCATCGGGCCCTGCTTCATGCGCTCGTTCATCGAGGTGCCCTCGACGAACTCCATCACCAGGGACGGGCGGCCGATCGCCGGGTCGCTGGTGAAGACGTGGTAGCGCACGATGGCGTCGTGGCCCAGGCGGCCCAGAACCTTGGCCTCTTTCTGGAACAACGCCACGATCATCTCTTCCTGCGCCAGGTGCGGCAGGACGATCTTGATCGCCACCGGGTCGCCGGTGTGGATGTTGCGGCCGCGGTAGACCTCGCCCATGCCGCCCTTGGAGATCAGCATCTCGATCTCGTAGGTGCCCATGATGCGGGTGCCGGCCGCCACGGCCGTGGAGGGCAGGGTCGTGGCCGGCGGCACGCTGCGCGCCGTCGCCATCGGCGGATTGGTGTTGTCGTCCGACATGCGTGTCAGTCTTCCGCCTTCCAGTGCTCTGCGCTGACCAGCGGGATATTGCCCGGGCGGGTCCGCTCTTCCCACGCGTTTGTCGCCTCGACCGACTGGCAGCGCACCACGACGACCGTCACATTATCGCGAGCCCCGCGCGAGAGTGTCAACTCGACAAGCCTGTCACAGGTCTCCTGCGAACCGCGATGCGACAGATGCGCCGCGATCTCGTCGTCCGCCACGTGCCCGGTCAGGCCGTCAGAGCACAGGAGGAACGTATCGTCATGCTGCAGCATGCCATAGTTCTCGTCCGTAGACACCTCGTCCAGCACGCCGATGGCGCGCGTGATGACGTTCTTGCGCGGCCAGGCGGCGGCCTGTTCGGGGGTGATCGTGCCCGCGGCCAGAAGCTCGTTCACCTCGGTGTGGTCCACGGTCATCTGCTGCAGCTCGCCCCCGCGCAGCCGGTAGATGCGGCTGTCGCCCGACCAGATGCAGGCATAGTGCCCGCCGAAGACCAGCAGCGCCACGACGGTGGCGCCGATCGTCGCGCCCTCCATCGCCGCGGACCGGGCGCGGATATCCTCGTGCGCCAGTTGCAGGCGGTCCATGAAGCGGACCTTGAGGTCGTGCGCAGAGGTGGGCGTGCCGATCCAGGCGGCGTTCTCGGCGATCGTGCGGCTGGCGAAATCCCCCGCCTTGTGGCCGCCCATCCCGTCCGACACCAGCCACAGCCCCGACGCGGGGCGCACCAGAAGGCAGTCCTCGTTATGCTTGCGGACGCGCCCGTGGTGAGTCGATGACCCGGTGTCGAAGACGTACTTGACCTCGACCATCCTTTCCCCCCGAGCAACCAATCGGATCGCCGTCCCCACGGCACGAAATCGCGTCACGCTATGCGCCACCATAGGCCCAAAGCGGGGCCCGCGCCTAGTCACCGCGTGGTGTTGCGAACGATTTTCTTCTGGGCGCCGGGGCGGTTCCGGGCACCGGAAATGCCGCGGGGCCGGACGCGCCGGCCCCGCGGGGAAGGTCAGGGCAGGGCGGCGTCAGAAGGACAGCCGCACCTGCGCCGTGATCGAGTAGGCGCTGGTCACGCTGTCGCCGAAACGGGCGTCGGCGCGGATGTTGGCGTTCAGCTGCCGCGCGCCGCCCGGGCCGTCTTCCAGGATGCGCACGTAGTTCCAGCCCGCGCTGAGTTCGGCAAAGCCGCCGATCGACGAGGACGAGATGTCCTGTTCGTCGCCCGAGTTGGAAGCGCCCGGCGTCGGGTCGAAGGTCGAGCCGCGGTCGCCGCCGAACTCCTTGTAGTAGTTGCCCGAAACGAACAGCGTGGTGCCCGAGTTGCCCTCGGCGGCGATCCGCGACCGCGCCAGCGTGCCGCCGACGAAGCCCACGGTCGAGGTGTAGGGGTCAAGCCGCAGCCGTTCCCCGCCGCCGAAGTTCAGCGTCGAGCCTTCGGTGCGCGAGACCGAGACACCCGCCGTCGGCACGAAGGCCAGGCCTTCCTGGTTCAGGGCGAGCGAATAGCTGATCCGGCCGGTGAAGTTGACCGAATTGGCGTCGAAGGTGCTGTCGTTCAGCCCCAGCGGCACCGCGGTGGGCAACGGGTTGCCGTCTGCGTCGACCGGCAGGCGTTCGTTCAGCGTGTATTCGGTGTTCTCGAACCGCAGCTGCACGTCGGTGGTCAGCCGCTCGCGGCTGAGCACGGCATAGACGCCCGCGTAGGTCTGGTCGAAGTCGGTCAGCGTGGTCGAGGTCAGCACATCGCCGCCGCCGGTGTTGAAGATGACCGGGCTTTCCGCCGAGCCGGTGTTGTAGCCGACCAGTCCGCCGAAGGCGCCGTCCCAGCCGTTGAAGAACCGCGCGTCGTTGCAGCCGAAGTCATAGCCCGCCTGCGCGCCTGCATAGCTGGCCGTCACCTCGTTCGTGCGGTTGGTAAAGCCGTTGAACGAGGTGCCCTCCGCCACCGACCGCCCGAAGACGCCGCGGAAGTAGCCGCCCTGCGAGCAGCCCTCTTCCGCCGCGAGGCCCGAGGCGAAGGGCGAGGAGGGGCGGTTCACGACGTTGGCGACCAGCGCCTGGGTCAGCGACACGCCCGCCGAGATGCCGCCGATGCCGGGGTTCGATTCCGCCACCAGCACGGTGTCGCCGCCCTGGTCGATCAGCGAGTAGATCGTCGTGCCGATGTCCTGGTTCACGCTGAAACCGGCGTTCAGCCCGGTCTGGCCCTGCACCACGACCGCGCTGTCGCCGGTGGCGAAGCCGATCCCTGCGATCTCGAAGGTGAAGGTCTGCAGGCCGCCGCCGATGGCGCCGGCGCTGTCGATGCGGTCGCCGTTGCCGTCGGCGTCATAGTCCATCAGGTAGCCCATCGCCCCGACCGACCCGGCCGGGCCCGCAAAGGTCAACACATCGACCGTGTCGATGACAGCGTCGTCGGCCATGTCGAAGACGCCGGTGCCGGAGACCGGTCCGGTGAAGGTCCCCGTGCCGTTGACTGCGGTTGTGGCGTTGTTGATGAAGGCCCCGCCCACGGTGCCTCCGGTGATGATGAAGGTCCCGGCGTTGGTGGTGCCGCCGGTGGTGGACAGCGTCTGCGCGCCCAGGTTCACGGTGCCGGTGTTGCCCAGCGAGGCAAGGCCCGTGTAGCTGCCCGCGGTCACGTTCAGCGTGCCCTGGTTGGTGAAGCTGTTCAGCCCGCCCGCCGCGTCGAGGTCCGCCCCCGACAGCGCGCCGGTCACGTTGAAGATGCCGCCCGTCTCGTTCGTCACGTCGGCATCCAGCGCGCCCTCGGCGTTGAAGGTCGCCCCGTTGGTCACGCTGCCCGCCAGCACGGTGCCGGTGGAGGTCACGGTGCCGGCGTTGACGTCGATCACGCCGGTCACGGACACCGCCTGCGCCGCAGCCGCCCCGCCGGTCAGCGTGGTGGTGGCGAAGGCGTTGTTGGTCACGCTGGCCACATCGGTGACCAGCGTCGCGGCGTTGACGTCCGAGTTCGCGACATCGCCCGAAGCCCCGGTGGTCACCAGAGCGCCGGTGTTCGACCCGTCGCTGGCGGTGAAGGTGCCCGCGTTGGTGACGTCCCCCATCGCGCCCGCGCCCGCGTCGGTGGAGTTGTTCACCACCGTCCCGTTTGTGCCGATGGTGGTCAGCGTCGAGACATTGCCGGTTGCGAACACCGTCGTCGTGTTGCCCGTCACGTTCAGCGTGCCCGCGCCGGTCACGGTGCCGGCGATGGCGGAGGCGGGGAAGCCCCCGGACGTGCCGTTCAGCGTCAGCGTCGCGCCCGAGGCGATCGTCACCGTGCCAAGCTGCTCGGCCTGGGAGTTGCCGCCGAGGCTGCTGACCACTTCATCGCCGTTGATGTTGAAGGCGCTGCCCGCGTCCATCGCCAGTTCCGCGTTCGACACGAAGGCGCCGCCGTCGGTGGCGATGATGGCGTTGTCGTCCGCGACGATCAGCGTCGAATCCACCGAACCGGCGCCGCTCAGGACGATCTCCGACCCGGCAACGCCACCGGCCACGAGGTTGCCCGTGAGCAGGTTCTCGCCGGTCAGGGTCAGCGTGCCGCCGCCCTGCACGGTCAGCTGACCCGTCCCGCTGATGCCGCCGCCGTTGGCGTTGTTGCCCGCAAAGGTCGTGTCGGCCGATCCGGTGATCGCGAGCCCCGCATCCAGCTGCACCCGGGCGGTGGAGGTCGCGGGGTCGGTGTCGCTGCTGGCCAGGCTGCCGATGAGCTCCTGCGTGCCCGACACCTGGAAGGTGCCGCCGTTGCCGACCACGACCGCGCCGCCGTCGTCGATGGCCGACCCGCCGGTCACCCGCAGGGTGCCGCCGTTCACGGTGGTGGTGCCCAGGTAGGCGTTCGCGCCCGACAGGACCTGCGTGTCGTTGCCCGACTTGGTCAGCCCGCCGTTGCCCGACATCGCGCCGGAATAGGTCGTGACCTCGCCCGCCGTGCCGTCGCCGTCGCCGCCGATGGTCAGCGTGTTGGCCCCCAGGTTGACCGCGCCCGCGCCCGCCAGCGACCCGATGGTCTCGGCGGTGGACAGCGCCAGCGTGCCGCCGGTGACGGTGACCGCGCCGGTATCGGCCAGCGCATTGCCGCCCGCGTTGTTCAGCGTCAGCGTCCCGGCGTTGACCGTGGTGCCGCCCGAGAAGGTGTTGGCGCCGGTCAGCGTCAGGTTCCCCGCGCCGCCCTTGGTCAGCCCGCCGGTGCCGGAGGCCACGCCCGCGTAGGTGAAGCCGGCGGCGTTGTTCACCGTCAGCACGGCGCCGCTCAGCGTCACACCGCCATCGCCCTGCAGGCCCGCGATGGTGTCCGCCCCGGTCAGCACGAAGGCGCCGGGGGCGTTGACCGTCAGCACCTCGGTGTCGGCAAGGCCGTTGCCGTCGTCGTTCAGCGTGCCGCCCGAGACGGTGACGTCGTTGCCCGCGGTGTCGACGCTGCCTGCCGTGTTGAGGTTCACGGTGCCCGAGGCCACGGTGAAGCTCGCCGCGTTGGTGACCGCGCCGGTGATGTTCGTCGTCCCGGTCAGGGCGGTGATCGCGCCCGCGCCGTCGAGGGCGCCCGCGATGGTGCCGCCCTGCAGGCTTTGTGCGCCCGAGGAGGTGACGCTGGTCCCCGAGGCGATGGTGCCGCTGTTCTGCGTGAAGCTCGCCGCCGTGATGCTGACGGTGCCGCCGGTGACGCCGCCGCCCGACTGGCTGAAGGCGCCGGTCAGCGTCAGCACGCCCGAGCCGTTCACCGTGCCGCCGGTCTGGGTGATCGCGGTGAAGGTGTCGGTGCCCGACGTGGTGAAGGTGCCGCTGCCCGAGACGTTGACGGTGGTGCCCGCCGCCAGCGCATCGCTGTCGGTGGTCAGCACGCCGCCGGTGACGTTCACCGTGGCCGAGGCGATGGTCCCCGCGCCGGTGACCGTCAGCCCGCCCGCCGAGACGGTGGTGGTGCCCGCGTAGGTATTGGCCCCCGTCAGCGTGGTGGTACCGCTGCCCTGCTGGGTCAGCGTGCCGCTGCCCGAGATCACGCCCGCATAGGACAGCGCGCCCGACCGGTTGAAGACCAGGGCCGCGTTGTTGACGGTATTGCCCCCGCCCAGCGTGCCGGTCGCCCCGCCGTTGCCGATCTGCAGCGTGCCCGCGCTGATCGTGGTGGTGCCGGTGTAGGTGTTGGTGCCGGTCAGGATCAGCGTGCCGGTGCCCTGCTTGGTGAAGGCGCCGCCCGCGATCACGTTGTCGGTGATGGCGCCGGAAAAGGTGCTGCCCGCCGCGTCGCCCGCCGTCAGCGTAGCGCCGCCGTCGATGGCAATGGTGCCGTTGCCGGTGATGTTGCCCACCGTTTCGGACGCGAAGACCTGTACCACGCCCGGCGAATTGACCGTCAGCAGCGCGGTGTCGCTGAGCTTGCTGCCCGCGCCGATGAGCTGCAGGAAGCCGTTGCTGACCGTGGTCGCGCCAGTGAAGCTGTTGGCAATGGCCAGCGCCACGATGCCCGATCCGTCCTTGGTCAGTGTGCCGCTGCCGGTGGTGATGGCCGAACTCACGCTGATATTGCCCGCGCCGCCCAGGGTCAGGTTCTGGCCCGCCCCGGTGATCCCGCCGGTGATGGTGAGCTGGTCCGCGTCGGAATTGATCCGCGTCGCTCCGGTCAGCGTGATCGCGCCGCTGACTTCGTTGTTGCCAGAGATGTTGCGGATCGCGCCGCCGTTCGAGATGCCGGTGCCGCTGACCGAGATCGCCTCGGCCACGGTGATCACGCCCGTCAGCTCCAGCGCCGCGCCGTTCGCGACCGTGGTGCCCGCAGCGGTCGTGCCGAGCGCGGTGCCGTTGGAAATGCGCAGCACGCTGCCCGCATCGACCGTGGTCAGCCCGGCGTAGGAATTGGCCCCCGACAGCGTGACCGTGCCCACCCCGGTCTGCGTGACCGTGCCGGTGCCCGAGATCACGTTGGCCACGCTGAGCGCGTTCGACCGGTCGAAGACCAGCGCGCCGTCGTTCACCACGCCGCCGGTGCCAAGCTGGCCGGTGGTGCCGCCCGCGCCGACCTGCAGCGTGCCGCCGGTCTCGATCGTGGTGGTGCCGGTGTAGGCATTGGCCCCGGTCAGGATCAGCGTGCCGGTGCCGTTCTGGCGCAGCGCGCCCGCGCCCGACACGGCGGTGGCAAGGGTGACGGTATCCGACCGGTCGAAGGCCAGCGTGCCGTTGTTCGAGACCGCGCCGGTGCCCAGCGTGCCGTTCGTGGTGCCGTCGCCGACCACCAGAGTGGACGCGGCGTTGATCGTCGTCGTGCCGGTGTAGGCATTGTTCCCGGCAAGGGTGATCGTGCCGGAGCCGGCCTGCGTCAGGTTGCCGGTGCCGGTGATGGCGTTGGACACCGTCAGCGCCGTGTTGCGGTTGAAGGTCAGCTGGGCGCCGTTCAGGACCGTGCCGGTGCCCAGATCGCCGCCGTTGCCGACCTCCAGCGTGCCCGCGATGATCGTGGTGACGCCGGAGTAGGTGTTGGCCCCTGCCAGGACCAGCGTGCCGACCCCCGATTTCGTCAGGCCGCTGCCGCCGGAGACAACGCCCGACAGCGTCAGCGTGCCCGCGGTGACCTGAACGGTCGAGGACGCGGCCAGGTTGACCGTGCCGGTCCAGGCGTTGGTGCCCGACACCGAGTTCAGCGCGCCGTTGCCGTCGTCGCCGGTGCTGGCCAGCGTCAGCGCCTCGCCCGCCACGGTGATGCCGCCTTCCAGCGCCAGCGTGCCGTCGCCGGTCACCGAGGTGCCCGCGGCGGCGGTCCCGAGGCCGGTCGCATTGGTCACCCGCAGGGTGCCGTTCGAGACGGTGGTCAGCCCGGTGTAGGTGTTTGCGCCCGAGACGGTCAGCTGCCCCTCGCCGATCTTGGTGAAGCCGAAGGCGCCGGTGGAGGAGACGATGCCCGACTGCTCGGCCGCATCCGTCCCCAGCACCTCGAGGTCGGTGGTGGCCGAGGAGATGATAAGCGCCGAGGCCTCGTTCACGCCGTTGGCGTAGCTGACGGTCGAGCCCGTGGTGGTGATCGTGCCGCCGATGGCGTCGGAGTTGCCGATGCGCAGGCGTCCGGTGCCGTCAACCGTGACGTTGCCCGCGATCTGGCCGGTGACCTCCAGCGTGCCGCCCTCGACCCGCGTCGGGCCGCCGTAGGTGTTGGCGCCCGACAGGATCTGCGTGCCGGTGCCCTGCTTGGTGAAGCCGCCCAGGCCCGACATCTCGCCGGCATAGGTGTTGCTGGCGGGCGAGGTGTTGTTCACCGTCAGCCCGCCGCCGGTGGTGACAAGGCTGATGCCGCCGGCGCCCGCAAGGCCGCCCACGACCTCGAACACGCCGCCGTTGACGCTCAGCGCCCCGGGGGTGTTGACGGTCAGCAGGGCCGTGTCGGACAGCGCGTTGCCGCCCGAGATCGACAGGACGCCCGTGTTGACGGTGGTGGCGCCAGAGAAGGTGTTGGCTCCGGTCAGGTTGACGGTGCCCGCGCCCGCCTTGGTCAGCGCGCCCGAGCCGGAAATCGCGCTGCCGACGTTGATCGTGCCCGCGCCGCCCAGCGTCAGGCCGAAGGTGTCTGCGTTGATGCCGCCGCTGACGTTCAGCATGGTGCCGGTATCGGCCGTGATCGACGCCGCCGACCCAAGCGTGATCTGGCCCGTCGTCGTGTTCTCACCCGAGACGTTGCGCAGCGCGCCGCCGTTCGAGATGCCGGTGCCGTTGAGCGTGATCGCCTCGGCCGTCGAGATGCCGCCCGACAGTTCCAGCGCCGCGCCGCCCGACACGGTGGTGCCCGCCGCCGTGGTGCCGAGCCCCTGGGCATTGCTGACGCGCAACGCGCCGCCAGTAACCGCGGTTGCGCCGGTGTAGGTGTTCGCCCCGCTCAGCGTGAAGGTGCCGGTGCCCGCCTTGGTCAGCCCGCCGCCGCCCGAGGCAACGCCCGCGAAGGTCGTCGAGGTGTTGGCGCCGCCGGTCGTCAGGCTGTCGGTCAGCGTCAGCGTCGTGGTCGCCCCGCCCGCCAGCGAACCGATCACCTCGGTCACGGCGGTGGCGGTGCCGTCGCTGACCGTCATGTTGGCGGTGCCGGTCAGGCTGACCGCTGCTGTATCCACCAGCGAGGACCCGTCCACCGTAAGCCCGCCGGCGCTGCTGACGTTGACAACGGTCGAGGCTATGGAGCCGGTGACGTCCAGCACTCCGTTGCTGACGGCGGTGGTGCCCGTGTAGCCGTTCGCGCCCGACAGGGTGAAGGTGCCCGTGCCCTGCTTGGTCAGCCCGCCGTTGCCCGAAATGTTGCCGCCGAAGTCCGTGCTGGTGTTGTTGCCGCCCGTGGTCAGCGTGGTGCCGCTCAACGTCACCAATGGCGTGCCCGCGGTGGAGGCGAGCGAGCCGATGGTCTCGCTGCCCAGCAGCGCCAGGGTGCCGCCGCTCATCGTCACCGCGGCGGCGTTGGCGATCGAGGACCCGTCGACCTGCAGCGTGCCGCCGGTGATCGAGACGTCGGTCGAGGCGATGGAGCCGGTCACGTCCAGCGTGCCCGCGCTGACGGTGGTGGTGCCGGTGTAGGTGTTCGTGCCCGACAGGGTCAGCGACCCGGCGCCGGTCTTGACCACCGCGCGCGCGCCGCCGGTCTCGCCGATGATGCCCGACTGCGTCGCCGCTTCGGTCGCCTGCACCTCGAGGTTGGTCGAGGCGGCGTTGAGGGTGATGCCCGAGCTTTCGTTCACTGCGTCGCCGTAGCGGATTGTCCCGCCCGACGCGGTGATGGTGCCCGACACCGCGGTGGAGGCGCCAAGCCGCAGCGTTCCGCTTGCCACCGTGACATTGCCCGTGACCGTGCCGGTGACGTCGGTGACGCCGGTCTGCACCGTCGTCGCCCCCGCGCCCTGCAGGGTGCCCGAGATCGTGCCGCCGTTCAGCGTCTTGGCGCCGCCCGAGCTGACGGTCCCGGACAGCAGGCCGCCGTTCTGCGTGTAGGTCGAAGCGGTCAGGGTGGCCGCACCGGCGATGGTGCCGCTGTTCAGCGTCACCGCGCCCACCGTGTCGGCGGCATTCACCGTCAGCGTGCCGCCCGACACCGCGACCGGCTGTGCATTGCCGATGTTCGTCCCGGGATTGAGGTTCAGCGCGCCGGCGGTGAGCGTGACGGCCCCGGTGATCGTGCTCGCGTTGTTGGCAGTGCCGCCGTTCACAACCAGCGCCCCGGTGATCGTGCCGTTGTTGGTCAGCGTACTGATCAGAGAGCCGCCGTTGACCGTTACCGTGGTGTCCGACGGCGTGCTGCTGCCGCGCACCTCGCCGTTGATCACGAGCGTACCGCCGCTGTTCACGTTGACGGCCAGCGAGTTCAGGACGACCCCCGACGCCACCGTCACCGTGGGCGCTACCGCGCCCGGTGCAACGCCCAGCGAGATCGTCGTCGAGGCCACGTTGTCGGTCGCCGCGGCGACCGTCGGGTTGGCATTCGCGCCGCCCTGGCCGTCGATCACCACGACCCCGCCCGCCGCGGGCACGGCGTTGGCGTTCCAGTTGGTACCGGTGTTCCAGTTGGCGTCCACCCCGCCGCCGTCCCAGGTCTGCGCCTGCGCGCCCCCGCCCAGCACCAGCACGGCCCCGGTGGCCAGCACGAACACCAGTTCGGTGGCCCGGCCCAGGCGGCAGCGCGGACCCAGACTGCGCTGGCGGATTCCGACCTGGCGGGTGACGTTCTGGGCGACGGGGGCGAGCGACATCGGGCGATCCTGTCCTTGTCGTGACATGCAGACCGCGCAGCGGGATCGCTGCGCAGGCATGGCGGTGGGTTTGCGGGCAAGGTAACGGATACGCTCACGCGGCGGCAACCGCAAAGCGCCACGCGCGCGGTGCCGGAGCCGCCTGACCGCAAGTTGTTCCATTTGCGCCACGCCTGCGCCCTGTCTCCGCCGTTTTCCGCGGCCCGGCCGGACCGACGCGCCCCTGTCCGGCGGGGCAGGGCAGGGGCTTTCCGGTCTGCGCCCTTGACGCGGCGGCAGGCGGGATAACTTGCCCCGAGCGGTCCGAGACGCTTGCAATCGTGGCGTGCGTGTCGCAAGGCTCGGAAAAAGGGTCGCAGTCAGACGATCCGCACGCGGGAGGACGAAGGTGAACGGACTGCTGGCGCTTGCCCGAGGGATCGACAGGCTCAGCTGGGCCGCTGCCGTGGTCGCGTCCTTTCTCGTGATTGCCAGCAGCGCGATCAGCGCCGGCAATGCGCTGTCGCGCTATGCGCTGGACGCCTCGTCGAACGCCTGGCTGGAAATCCAGTGGCAGATGTTCGCGGGCATCTTCCTGCTGGGCACCGCCTGGGTGCTGAAGCTGAACGAACACGTGCGCGTCGACCTGATCTACGGCGGGCTGTCGGCGCGCCGCAAGCTGTGGGTCGACGTCTTCGGCTTTGTCTTCTTCTTCTTCCCGCTGTGCATCCTGATGCTCGACATGACGGTGCCCTGGTTCCTGCGCAGCTATGTCTCGGGCGAGGCTTCGGCGAATGCGGGCGGGCTGCCGATCTGGCCGGTCAAGGCGCTGCTGCCGCTCGGCTTTGCGCTGCTGCTGCTGCAGGGCATCGCCGAATTCATCCGCCGCATCGCCGCGCTGCGGGGGGTGATCGCGCTGAACACCGACTACGAGGCGCCGGTGCAATGAGCGGGGATCTCCTGGCATGCTAACCTACGGCGCACTGGCGCCCGCGATGTTCGCGGGGCTGATCGTCTTCCTGCTGGTCGGCTTTCCCGTCACCTTTTCCCTGGCCGCCCTGGGGCTGTTCTTCAGCTTCATCGCCGTCGAGGTGGGCTACTTCGGGGTCGAGTTCCTGCAGGCCCTGCCCGCGCGCATCTTCGGCATCATGTCGAACGAATTGCTGCTCGCCATCCCCTTCTTCACCCTGATGGGCGTGGTGCTGGAGAAATCGGGCCTCGCCGAGGACCTGATGGAAGGCATCGGCCAGCTGTTCGGCGGGTTTCCCGGCGGCCTTGCGCAGGCGGTGATCTACGTCGGCGCGATCCTGGGCGCGATCACCGGGACGGTGGCGGCATCGGTCATCGCCATCGGCATGATCTCGATCCCGATCATGCTGAAATACGGCTACGACATGAAGATCGGCACCGGCGTCATCGCCGCGTCGGGCACGATCACGCAGGTCATCCCGCCGTCGCTGGTGCTGATCGTGCTGGCCTTCCAGCTGGGCGTGCCGGTGGGCGACATGTACCTCGGCGCCATCGGGCCTTCGGTGCTGCAGGTGCTGCTGTTCTCGGGCTTCATCCTGTTTGTGTCGCTGTTCCAGCCGCACAAGGTGCCCGCCCTGCCGCCCGAGGCGCGCACGCTGCGGGGTGCCGCGCTCTACGCCAAGATCGCCTGGGGCATGGTGCCGTCGCTGGTGCTGATCTTCCTCGTGCTGGGCACCATCTTCATGGGGCTGGCCACGCCGACCGAGGCGGGCGCGATGGGGTCGGTGGGGGCGGTCCTGCTGGCCTTCGCGCACGGGCGGTTCACCTGGAAGATGCTGTGGGACGCCGCCGACGGCACCATGCGCATCACCGCCATGGTGATCTTCATCCTGATCGGGGCCACCGTGTTCAGCCTGGTCTTCCAGGGCGTCAACGGCGGCAGGTGGATCGAACACCTGCTGGACGGCATCCCCGGCGGGCGGCTGGGCTTCCTGATCTTCGTCAACATCTTCATCTTCTTCATCGCCTTCTTCCTCGACTTCTTCGAGATCGTCTTCATCATCATCCCGCTGCTGATCCCCACGGCGATCGCGCTGGACATCGACCTCGTTTGGCTGGGGGTGCTGATCTGCGTGAACATGCAGACCGCCTTCATGCACCCGCCCTTCGGCTTCGCGCTGTTCTACCTGCGCGGCATCGCGCCGCCCGAGGTGAAGTCGCGCGACATCTACCTGGGCTCGATCCCGTTCATCCTGCTGCAGCTCGTGCTGGTGGCGCTGATCATCACCTTCCCCGAGATCGTGGACTACTGGATCAGCGATGCGGTGCTGCTGGACGACGCCGCGATCAACCAGCAGCTCGACGCGATCCCGATGCCCGATCTTGCGCCGCCGCCCCTCGATCTGAACCCCTGAGGCCCTATATCTGGCGCACAAAAGACCACCCCACAAAGACCATAAACGGGAGGAACCATCCATGAAGAGACGCAATTTCCTGACCACTGCGGCCGTCGGCTCTGCCGCGGTGGCGCTGGCCGCCCCGGCGGTCGCGCAGACCCAGCCCAAGATCAGCTGGCGCCTGACCTCGGGCTTCCCCAAGGCGCTGGACACGATCTACGGCGCGGCCGAGGAATTCGCCAAGACCGTTTCCGAAGCGACCGACGGCAACTTCCAGATCCAGCCGTTTCCGGCCGGGGAAATCGTGCCGATGCCGGAAGCGGCCGATACCGTGGCCGCGGGCACCGTCGAGATGACGCATACCGCCTCCTACTACTACTGGGGCAAGAACGCGGCCTTCGCACTGGGCACCGCGGTGCCCTTCGGGCTGAACGCGCGCGGCATCAACGCCTGGTACTACCACGGCGGCGGCATCGACATGATGAACGCCTTCTACGCCACCCAGGGGCTGATCGGCTTCCCGGGCGGCAACACCGGCGCCCAGATGGGCGGCTGGTGGCGCAAGGAGATCAACTCGGTCGCCGACCTTGCGGGCGTCAAGATGCGCATCGGCGGCATGGGCGGCAAGGTGATGGAGGCGCTGGGCGTCGTGCCGCAGCAGATCCCGGGCGGCGAGATCTACCCCTCGCTGGAACGCGGCACGATCGACGCGGCCGAATGGGTCGGCCCCTATGACGACGAAAAGCTGGGCCTGAACAAGGTCGCGCCCTACTATTACTACCCCGGCTTCTGGGAAGGCGGCCCGACGCTGAACTTCATGGTGAACCTGGCCAAGTGGAACGAACTGCCGGCCAGCTACCAGGCGATCATCAAGACCGCCTCGGCCACCGCCAACGTCTCGATGCTGGCCAAGTACGACGCCCGCAACCCGGCGTCGCTGCGCAGCCTGATCGCGGGCGGGGCGCAGCTGCGGCCCTATCCGGAGGACGTCATGAAGGCAGCCTTCGAGGCGGCGAACGCGCTCTACACCACGCTGATGGCCGAAAACGCGGACTTCAAGACGATCTGGGAAAGCCAGCAGGCCTACCGCAACGAGGCGAACCTGTGGAACCAGGTGGCGGAGTATACCTTCGACACCTTCATGATCCGCAACCGCCCGAAGGCAGGCTGACCGCAGGCGCCCGATGACCGCCAGGCGCCCCGGAGCGATCCGGGGCGCCTTTCCCGTTGCGACCCCAGCCAACGAACGCCTTGCCGGAGAGAGCCATGCCGAACCCGCTGACCGAGGCCTGGGACACGCCCTTCGCCCTGCCGCCCTTCGAAGCCATCGCCGACGACCACTTCGCCCCGGCGTTCGACGAGGGCCTGGCCGAGGCGCGGGCGCGCATCGCGGCCATCGCGGCCGACCCGGCGGTGCCGACCTTCGCCAACACCATCGCGGCGCTGGAGGTGTCCGAGGACCTGCTCGACCGCGTGGGCGGCGTGTTCTGGAACCTGGTGGGGGCGGATGCCAATCCCCTGCGCGAGGCCTTGCAGCGGGACCTGGCGCCCAGGCTGGCGGCCTTTTCCTCCGAGATCATCAACAACACCGCGCTCTGGGCCCGCATCCGCGACCTCTGGGCGCGGCGCGGGGGGCTGGGGCTCGACGCCGAACAGATGCGCGTGCTGACGCTGTACCACCGCATGTTCATCCGCGCCGGTGCCGCGCTGGAAGGGGCGGCGGCGGAACGGCTGACGGCGGTCAAGGCGCGGCTGGCGGTGCTGTCGACGCAGTTCGCGCAGAACGTGCTGGCCGAGGAACGCGCCTGGGCGATGGAGCTTGGCCCCGACGACATGGCGGGCCTGCCCGGCTGGCTGGCCGACGCCGCCCGCGCGGCGGGGGCGGAACGGGGCGCGGCGGGGCCGGTCATCACGCTGAACCGGTCGCTGATCGTGCCCTTCCTGCAGTTCTCGACCCGCCGCGACCTGCGCGCCCGCGCCTTCGCCGCCTGGACGGCGCGCGGCGCCAATGGCGGGGAGACCGACAACCGGGAGATTGCGGCGGAAATTCTCGCGCTGCGCCACGAGCGCGCGCAGCTGCTGGGCCATGCGGACTTCGCGAGCTTCAAGCTCGAGCCCGAGATGGCGCGGACCCCGCAGGCGGTGCGCGACCTCTTGCTGCGCGTCTGGGCTCCGGCCCGGGCGCGGGCCGAGGCCGACCAGGCGGTGCTGGAGGCGATGCTGCGCGAAGACGGCATCAACGGCGCGCTGGAACCCTGGGACTGGCGCCACTATTCGGAACGGCGGCGCGTGGCCGAACACGACCTCGACGAGGCGGCGATCAAGCCCTACCTGTCGCTGGAGGCGATGATCGCCGCGCAGTTCGACTGCGCCCGCCGCCTGTTCGGGCTGGAGTTCAGGCCGCTTGAGACCGCGCTCTACCACCCCGACGCCCGCGCCTGGGAGGTCACGCGCCAGGGCCGCCACATGGCGGTCTTCGTGGGCGACTACTTCGCCCGGCCGTCCAAACGCTCGGGCGCCTGGTGTTCCACCTTCCGCGGGCAGCGCAAGCTCGGGGGCGAGGTGCGCCCGGTGGTGGTGAACGTCTGCAACTTCGCCAGGGGGGACCCGGCGCTGCTGTCCTGGGACGATGCGCGCACGCTGTTCCACGAGTTCGGCCATGCGCTGCACTGCATGCTGTCGGATGTGACCTACGGCATGATCTCCGGCACGGCCGTCGCGCGCGACTTCGTGGAACTGCCCTCGCAGCTTTACGAACACTGGCTGTCGGTGCCCGAGGTGCTGGACGCCCACGCCCGCCACCATGCCACCGGCGCGCCGATGCCCGCCGCCCTGCGCGACCGCCTGCTGGCGGCGGCGACCTACGACCAGGGCTTTGCGACGGTGGAATTCCTCGCCTCGGCGCTGGTCGACCTCGCGTTCCACGAGGGCACCCCGCCCGCCGACCCGATGGCGCGGCAGGCCGAGGTGCTGGCGGGGCTGGGGATGCCGCGCGCCGTCGTGATGCGGCACGCCACACCGCATTTCGCGCACGTGTTTTCGGGCGACGGCTATTCCTCGGGCTATTACAGCTACATGTGGTCCGAAGTGATGGACGCCGACGCCTTCGACGCCTTCCGCGAGGCGGGCGACGCGTTTTCCCCCGAAGTGGCGGCGCGGCTTGAGCGGCACGTGCTGGCGGCGGGCGGGTCGGAAGAGGCGGAGGTTCTGTACACCCGGTTCCGCGGGCGGATGCCGGGGGTCGAGGCGCTGTTGCGCGGACGGGGCCTTTCGGACGCGGCCTGAGCGGGCAAATTTCTTGAAGGAAGAAATTTACGCAGTCCCTGGAACAGGGACTGCGCGTCGCCCCGGTGTCAGGGCGGCGGTGCCTGCGGCGCGCCCCGCGGCGCTGCCCGCCGACCATCGTTGCTCGGACCGATGCCGGACGCGACAGTCGGCCCCGGGGTAGTCGTGCCGGGATGAAGGGGGCGCCGAAGGTGGCTGGGCGCCGTGCCAAAGGTGCGGCGGAAGGCGCGCGACAGCGCGCCCGGTGCGGAAAACCCGGTGCGCAGGGCGATTTCGGCCAGCGGATGGGCCTGTTCGGTGACCATGCGCCGCGCCGCGGCCAGCCGCAGCGACAGGCCATAGGCCCCGGGCGTGGTGCCGAGCGCCTGGCGGAACAGGGTTTCCAGCCGCCGTGCCGACAGGCCTATGGCGGCGGCGGTCGCGGCCACCGGTTCCGGCGCGTCCAGCCGCTGCTCCATGCGGGCGATGGCCGCGCCGACCCGGGGGTCCATCGCACTGTCGGGGGCGACCTGCGGGTCGGCGCCGGGGCGGGCGGACATCAGGAAGCTGGTGGCGACCTGGCGGGCCAGCGGGCGGCCCTGCCGCGCGGCGATCAGCGCCAGCATGAAATCCGCCGCTGCCGCAGCGCCCCCGATGGTGGCGCGGCTGCGGTCGATGACGAAGCGGTCGGGGACGACCTCGACCTCGGGGTAGCGGGCGGCGAAATCCTCCTGGTCTTCCCAATGGACCGTCGCGCGGAAGCCGTCCAGCAGCCCCGCGCGCGCCAGCACCCAGGGCCCCGCGTCGATGCCGCCGACCAGCGCCGCGCGCGCCGAAAGGCGCCGCAGCTCGCGCAGAAGCGGGCGCTTGACCACTGCATCCAGCCGGTAGCCCGCGACGACGACCAGCGCCTCGGCGCCTTCGGCCGCGGACGGGGGGCCGGAGGCGGGCAGTTCGATGCCGCAGGTCAGCGGCACGGGTGCGCCGTCGGGCGACACTACGCGCCAGCGGTAGGCCTCGCGCCCGAGGAGCCGGTTGGCGCTGCGCAGCGGGTCGAGCGCCGAGGCGACCTCGAGGATCGAGGCCTGCGGCAGGATCAGGAAGGCAATGGTCAGCGGCGCCGCCGCGGGCGCAAACAGGGCATTTTCCGTCATCGTCATTTCGTAAATCGCCGCATGCGCCGCGTCCAGTCCGATAGGATGGGGCAAAACGGGAGGATCGCCGATGCCCTTGGCCATGAACCGCGAGGTCTTCATCACCTGTGCCGTCACCGGGTCGGGGGGCACGCAGGACCGCAGCCCGCATGTGCCGCGCAGCCCGCAGCAGATCGCGGCCAGCGCGATTGCCGCGGCGAAGGCGGGCGCGGCGATCGTGCATTGCCATGTGCGCGACCCCGAGACGGGCAGGCCGTCGCGCGACCTGAGGCTCTACCGCGAGGTGACGGACCGCATCCGGTCGGCCGATGTCGATGTGGTGCTGAACCTGACCGCCGGGATGGGCGGCGACATGCTGTTCGACGGCACCGAGAGCATGGGCCGGATGAGCCGGAAGTCCGACATGGCGGGCGCGACCGAGCGCGTCGCCCATATCGTCGAATGCCGGCCCGAGATCTGCACGCTCGACTGCGGCACGATGAACTTCGCCGAGGCCGATTACGTGATGGTCAACACGCCGGGCCTGTTGCGCGACATGGCGGCGCGGATGGTGGCGGCAGGCGCGCGGATCGAGATCGAGGCCTTCGACACCGGGCATCTGTGGTTCGCGCGTCAGCTGGCGGCCGAGGGGATCATCCCCGACCCGGTTCTTGTCCAGTTGTGCATGGGCGTGCCCTGGGGCGCGCCGGACGACCTCAACACCTTCATGGCGATGGTGAACAACGTGCCGGCGACCTGGGTGATGTCGGCCTTCGGCCTGGGGCGCAACGAGTTGCCCTACGTCGCCGCCGCCGTGCTGGCAGGCGGCAACGTGCGGGTCGGTCTGGAGGACAACCTCTGGCTCGGCAAGGGGCAGCTTGCGCGCAACGAGCAGCTGGTGGAACGCGCCGTGGGCATCGTCGAGGGGATGGGCGCCCGCGTGATCGGCCCGGCCGAGGTGCGCGAGAAGCTCAACCTGACCAAGAGGGCGCCGCAATGAGAGCGCTTCTGGTCGCGCTGCTGCTGGCCGGCCCGGCGCAGGCGCAGTGGGTCACACAGACGCCGTCGGCCCGGCAGTGGTTCGATCCGATGCTGCTGGTGCCGCTGGCGCCGGACCGTCTGGCGGGCACCTGGTACGAGGCGGCGCGTTACCCCTTCGGCCCGCAGGACGGCTGCCGCCGCACGACGGCGACCTACACGCCGCGGGGCGACGGCACGCTTGCGGTGCTGAACCGCTGCGAGGTGGACGGGGTGGTGCAGGAAATCGTGGGCGTGGCCACGCCCGCGGGCCCCGGGCGGCTGAAGGTGCGGCTCAAGGGCGTGCCCTTTGTCGGTGACCTCAGGGTGCTGGCGGTCAGCCAAGACGGGCGGACGGTGGTGCTGGGCACGGGCTTGCGCAACGCGGGCTGGGTGCTGCACCGCGACCGCCGTTTCTCCGAGGAGGAGCGGCGGCAGGCGGCGCAGGTGTTCCGCCAGAACGGCTATGACGAGGCGGGCTTGCAGAGGACGGTACAGCGGTGACGAGAAAGGTTGCGATCATCGGCGGGGGCGTCATCGGCGGCGGCTGGACGGCGCGCTTCCTGCTGAACGGCTGGAACGTGGCGGTCTTCGACCCTGATCCCCAGGCGGAGCGCAAGATCGGCGAGGTGCTGGCCAACGCCCGCCGCGCCTTGCCCGCGCTGTCGGACTTTCCGCTGCCGCCCGAGGGGCGCCTGACCTTCGCCGGGACGATGGCTGGGGCGGTGGAGGGCGCGGAATATGTGCAGGAATCGGTCAGCGAGCGCCTGGACCTGAAGCACAAGGTCTACGCCGAGTTGCAGCAATCAAACCCCGGCGTCCTGATCGGGTCGTCAACCAGCGGGTTCAAGGCGTCGGACTTGCAGAAATCGAGCATGGCGCCCGGAAACATCATCGTCGCGCATCCGTTCAACCCGGTCTACCTGCTGCCGCTGTCGGAAATCTCGGGCTCGCCCGCCAACCCGCCCGAGGTGGTTGAGCGCACCGCGCAGATCATGCGCGACATCGGGATGTTCCCGCTGATCGTGCGGCACGAGATCGACGCCTTCATCGGCAACCGCTTTCTGGAAGCGGTCTGGCGCGAGGCCTTGTGGATGCTCAAGGACGGCATCGCCACGACGGAGGAGATCGACGAGGCGATCCGCATGGGGTTCGGCCTGCGCTGGGGGCAGATGGGGCTGTTCGAGACCTACCGCATCGCCGGGGGCGAGGCAGGGATGCGGCATTTCATGGCGCAGTTCGGCCCGACGCTGAAATGGCCCTGGTCCAAGCTGATGGACACGCCAGAGTTCAACGAGGCCCTGGTGGACCTGGTGGCCGGGCAGTCGGACGCGCAATCCGGCCACCACTCGATCCGCGAGCTGGAGCGCATCCGCGACCAGAACCTGGTGGGCTTCCTTCGCGTGCTGAAGGAACGCGACTGGGGCGCGGGCAAGGTGCTGCGGGAATGGGACGCGCGGCGCGCGCCCGCCGCTGCCGTGGCGGCCGTCAACACCGACGGCCCGCTCAGGCTGGCCGGGATGCAGGTCCTGCCGGGCTGGATCGACTACAACGGCCACATGACCGAAAGCCGCTACCTGTTCTGCGCGTCCGAGACGGCGGATGCCTTCCTGCGGCTGATCGGGGCGGACCTCGACTATGTGGCGGGCGGGCATTCCTACTACACCGCCGAAAGCCTGGTGCGGCATCTGGGCGAGGCGAAGCTGGGCGACCGGCTGACGGGCAGGCTGCAGGTGCTGGCGGCCGACGACAAGCGCCTGCACCACGTCATCAGCTTGTCGCGCGGCGATGAGGTCGTGGCGACCGTCGAACAGATGTGCCTGCATGTCGACATGAAGGCGGGCAAGACCTGCCCGGCGGCGCCACAGGTGCTGGCAAGGCTGCACCCCATCGCCGCGGCCCATGCCGCCCTGCCGCGGCCCGAAGGCGTGGGCCGCTTCGTGGGCCAGAGGAGGACCTGATGGACTTCGCCCTGACCGACGAGCAGCGGATGATCGTCGAGACCACCCGCGCCTTCGTCGAGACCGAGCTTTACCCGCACGAGCAGATGGTGGAACGCAGCGGCGTCCTGCCGATGGACCTTGTGCGCCACATCCAGAAAAAGGCCATGGCAGCAGGGCTTTATGCGGCCAACATGCCGACGGAGGTGGGCGGCGCGGGGCTCGATACCCTGTCCTGGCTGCTGTACGAGAAGGAACTCGGGCGGGCCAGCTACGCGCTGCACTGGACCTGCGTGGCGCGGCCGTCGAACATCCTGCTCGCAGGCACGCCTGACCAGCGCGCGCGGTTCCTGGACCCCTGCATCCGTGGCGAGACCTGGGATTGCCTTGCAATGACCGAACCCGGCGCGGGGTCGGACCTGCGGGGGATGAGGGCCTCGGCCGTGCAGGACGGGTCGGACTGGGTGCTGAACGGCACCAAGCATTTCATCAGCCACGCCGACATCGCAGGCTTCACCATCGCCTTCATGGCTACGGGCGAGGAGAATACGCCCAGGGGCCCCAAGAAACGCATCACCGCCTTCTTCGTGGAGAAGGGGACCAAGGGTTTCACGGTGCGCGAGGGCTACCGCAACGTCAGCCACCGCGGCTACACCAACGCGGTGCTGGAATTCGACGACTGCCGGGTGCCGGCCGAGAACGTGCTGGGCGAGCCGCACAGGGGCTTCGAGGTCGCCAACGCCTGGCTCGGCGCGACCCGCCTGCAGGTCGCCGCGACCTGCCTAGGCCGGGCGGAACGCGCGCTGGACCTCGCCGTCCGCTACGCCGCCGACCGGCGCCAGTTCGGGCAGGCGATCGGCAAGTTCCAGGGGGTGAGCTTCAAGCTCGCCGACATGGCGACGGAGCTCAAGGCGGCAAACCTGCTGACCTGGGCCGCGGCCTGGGCACATGACAAGGGCAGCGTGACCGAGGCCGACATGGCAATGGCCAAGCTGAAGGCGACCGAGGTGCTGGCGATGGTGGCCGACGAGGCGATCCAGATCCATGGCGGCATGGGCCTGATGGACGAGCTGCCGCTGGAACGCATCTGGCGCGATGCGCGGGTCGAGCGGATCTGGGAGGGCACCTCCGAAATCCAGCGCCACATCATCAGCCGCGAGATGCTGCGGGCGCACGGCGGATGAAGGTGTTGCGCCGCCTTCCGGCGTCGCGCCAGCGGGGGCTCTGCCCCCGCACCCCCGGGATATTTGAGAAGAGATG
>CAZCPY010000012.1:0-36681 GCA_964499865.1 uncultured Rhodobacterales bacterium
GGCCCGGGGCGATGTAGCACATCACCGGGCAGGCGTCGCAGCGGACCTTGTCGCCCTGCCGGGCCGGAGGCGGGTCGCCGGTCATGCGCGCGCCCCGCAAAATCCTTGAAGCAAGGATTTTGCAAATTCCTTTCTACAAGGAATTTGCCTCATCCTGCACCCCGCATCGCCGCCAGCACCCGGTGCGGCAGGGCGGGCAGGCGCCGCACAAGCCCCCCTGTCGCCTGCCGGATCGCGTTCAGGATCGCGGGCGCGGTGGGGATCAGGACATGCTCGCCGAGGCCCCGCGCGCCGAAGGGCCCCTCCGGGTCGGGCACCTCGATCAGCAGGCTCTCGACCGGGGGCACGTCGCCCACCGTGGGGATCAGGTAGTCGTGCAGGTTCTCGGTCCGCCCGGGGATGTAGTCCTCCATCAGCGCAAGCCCGATCCCCTGCGCGATGCCGCCCTCGATCTGGCCCTCGCAGAGCGTGGGGTTGACGGCGCGGCCCACGTCATGGGCGGCGGTGATCCCGAGAAGCCGCACCGTGCCAAGGTCGCGGTCCACCGCCAGTTCCACCATCTGCGCGCCGAAGCCGTAGAGCGCGTAGGGGGAGCCCTGGCCGTCCGCGTCCAGCGGCTTTGTCGGCGGGTCGTAGCTCTCCTCGGCCGAGAGCGCGTAGCCACGCGCATCGACCGGGAGCGCAGGCAGCGCCAGCCGCGTCTCCACCCCCGCCTCGGTGCCCACGACCTCCGGCCCCTCCAGCCGCAGGCGGGCGCCGTCGCCCAGGTTGAGCCGCCGCAGCACCTCCGCCCGCAGCGCCCGGCCCGCCGCCTGGGCCGCCCGCCCGGTGACGAAGGTCTGGCGGCTGGCCGAGGTCTTGCCCGCATCGGGCGTCAGCGCCGTATCCGGGCCCACGAGGTCGAAGGCCGCCAGCGGCAGCCCCAGCGCCGCCGCCGCGATCTGCGCGATCACCGTGTTCGACCCTTGCCCGATATCGGTCGCCCCCTGGTGCAGCACCACCCGCCCCGCCGCCGACAGGCCGATGCGGATGGTCGAGGGGTTGGGCAGCCCCGTGTTGCCGCAGCCGTACCAGCACGAGGCCAGGCCGACCCCCCGCCCCGGCCCGACCTTCGCCAGGGCGCGCGCCCAATGCGGCCGCAGGGCTTCCAGACAGGCGGCGATGCCGGTCGAGGCCAGCACCTGCCCGGTCACCGTGGCATCGCCGTCGCGCAGGGCGTTGCGCAGGCGGAATTCCAGCCGGTCGATGCCCGCGGCCTCGGCCAGGAGGTCAAAGGCCGTCTCCTGCCAGATCGCCGCCTGCGGCACGCCGAAGCCGCGGAAGGCGCCTGCCACCGGGTTGTGCGTGTGGATCGCGCGGGCCGTGGCGCGGTAGTGCGGCGTGCGGTAGGGACCGCTGGCATGGACAGGCACGCGGTTGGCGACGGTCGGGCCCCAGCTGGCATAGGGCCCGGTGTCGAAGACGCCGTCAAAGACCATGCCGGTGATCCGGCCCTCCCGGTCGCAGCCGATCCGCCCGGCCATCCGCGCCGGATGGCGCTTGGTGGTGGAGGCCATGCTTTCGGCCCGGCTGTAGGTCATCCGCGCCGGGCGGCCGGTCGTCAGCACCGCCAGCCCCAGCAGCGGCTGCACCGAGATGTCGAGCTTGGACCCGAACCCCCCGCCCACGGCCGAGGGGATGATGCGCACCCTGTCCGGCGGCAGGCCCAGCACGGCGGCGGTATCCTGCCGGTCCATCACCGGCGCCTGCGTGCAGGCGCGGATCACCAGGGTCTCGCCCTCCATCCAGGCGGCGCCCGCTTCGGGCTCGATGCAGGCGTGCTCGACGAACCCCGTTTCCATCGCGTGGTCGACGACATGCGCCGACGCCGCCAGGGCCGCGTCCGCATCGCCCCGGCGCACGCGGCCCTCGACCAGCCGGTTGCCGGGCCGCGCGGGATGGATCGGCGGGCCGCCTTCGGCCGCCGCAGGGTCGGTCAGCGCGGGCAGGGGGCTCCAGACCACCGGAAAGCCCGACAGGTCCGGCCCCCGCCCGTCATCCTCGAAGGCCGCCAGCGCCACCGCCTCGCCGCGGAACCGGGCGGGAGACGGCGCCAGCGCGGGCTGGTCGGCAAACGCCGGGATCACGCCGAAGGCGTTGCGGCCGGGGATGTCGGCGGCGGTCCAGACCGCCACCGCGCCCGGGGTCGCGGCCAGCCAGCCCGCCAGATCGCCGAAGGCAAAGCCTGCATGCGGATGCGGCGAGCGCAGCGCCCGCAGCACCAGTCCCCCGGGCCGCCACAGGTCGGCGCCGAAGACATCGCCCGCGACCTTGGCCGCCCCGTCCAGCCGCTGCACCCGGCGCCCCACCGCCCCTTCATCTTGGCGCAAATACCCCGGGGGTGCGGGGGCTGGCCCCCGCTCCGACGCCGCCGCCAGCACGGCGGCCAGGATCTTGCGATAGCCGGTGCAGCGGCACAGCACGCCGCCCAGGGCGTCCATCACCTCTGCCTCGGTCGCCTGACCCGCCCGCACCAGCGGCAGCGCGGCCATCAGCATCCCCGGCGTGCAGATGCCGCATTGCGCCGCCCCCCCGGCCAGGAAGGCGGCCTTGAGCCGGTCGAGCGCGGGGTCGGCGGCCTCCACCGTCTCCACCGCCGCGCCTTCGGCGAAGGCGGCGGGCGTCAGGCAGGCGCAGGCGGGGGCGCCGTCGATCAGCACGGTGCAGGCGCCGCAGTCGCCCGCATCGCAGCCGACCTTGGTGCCCGTCAGCCCCAGCCCCTCGCGCAGCACCTCGGAGAGGCGCCGCGACGGCGCGCAGGCGACGGCGCAGGGCGTGCCGTTGACGGTCAGCGACAGGGTCGGCGCGGGGGCGTCGCGGGGCATCAGGCGGCCCCCGCGGCGCGTGCCACGGCGCGGGACAGAAGGACGGCCGCGGCCTCGGCGCGATAGGCGGCGGTGGCGCGCAGGTCGTCGATGGGCGACAGCGCCGCGGCCACCGCGGCGGCGTCGATGCGGTCCGCGGCGTCCCGCGCCCGCGCGCCGACCAGCGCGGCCTCCACCCCCGGCAACCTGCGCGCCACCGGCGCCGCGGCACCGACCGCCAGCGCCGCCGCCGCCACGCGGCCGCCGTCCAGCACCAGCCGCGCCGCCACCATGGCGATCGAGATCACCAGATAGGCCCGCGCCCCGAGCTTCAGGAACGCCGACCGCCCGGCAAGCGACGCCGCAGGCAGGTGCACCGCCACCAGCGCCTCGCCCGGGGCCAGCGCGGTGCGCCGCGGGCCGGCCAGGAACGCCGACAGCGCCAGCCGCCGCACACCGCCCGGCCCGGCCATTTCCACGCCCGCATCGCAGGCCAGCAAGGGCGGCACCCCGTCCGCGGCGGGCGAGGCGGTGCAGAGGTTGCCGCCCACCGTGCCCGCCGTCTGGATCTGCCGCCCCCCCACCTGCCGCGCGGCCTCGGCCAGGGCCGAAAGCCCCGGCGGCAGGTCGGCCGCGGCGACCTCGGCCCAGGTCGTCAGCGCCCCGATCCGCAGCCCCGCGGGCCCCCGCGTGATCCCCGCCATCCCCGGCACCCGGCGCAGGTCCACGAAATCGCCCGCAAGCTCGGCGCCCTGCGCCAGCGGGTAAAGGTCCGTCCCCCCCGCCAGCACGCGTGCCCCGTCCGCAAGGCGCGCCAGCGCCTCGGGCAGGGTCTGCGGGCGGAAAAGCCGGGTCATCGGGCGGGCAGGATCGGGCGTTGCGGCATGCGCGTCGGACCTTGCGGCGCGTGCCGGGGGCTGTCAACGCCCCCCACCCCAGGGCAACCCTGACGCCGCGTTCCGGCTGACAATCGCCGCGCCCGGGGCCAGACTGACCGCGCCAGCCGCAATGGAGCCCGCGTCATGTCACCCTACCCCCTTCTGCTGTCGCCGATCCGGCTGGCGCACCTGACGCTGCCCAACCGCACGCTGATGGGCTCGATGCACACGGGGCTCGAGGAAACCGGCGACTGGGGCCGGGTCGCCGCCTTCTACGCCGCGAGGGCGGCGGGCGGGGCGGGGCTGATCGTCACCGGCGGCATGGCGCCGAACCGCGAGGGCGGCGTCTTCCCCGGCGCCGCGGGCCTGCATGGGGCGAAGGACATCGCCAGCCACCGCCGGGTGACGGACGCGGTCCACGCCGCGGGCGGGCGCATCGCGATGCAGATCCTGCATGCGGGGCGCTATGCCTACGGGAAGGATTGCGTCGCGCCCTCGGCGCTGAAATCGCCGATCTCGCCCTTTGCCCCGCGGGAACTGGACGAGGACGGGATCGAGAAGCAGATCGCCGACATCGCCACCGCCGCCGCCCGGGCGCAGGAGGCGGGCTATGACGGGGTCGAGGTGATGGGGTCGGAAGGCTACTTCCTGAACCAGTTCCTGGTGCGCCACACCAACCGCCGCACCGACCGCTGGGGCGGCGCCTATGCCAACCGCATGCGCCTGCCAGTCGAGACGGTGGCCCGGGTGCGCGCCGTGACCGGGCCCGATTTCGTGCTGATCTACCGCATCTCGCTGATCGACCTGATCCCCGAGGGATCGACCTGGGTCGAGGTGGTGCGGCTCGCCAAGGCCATCGAGGCCGCGGGCGCGAGCGTGCTGAACACCGGCATCGGCTGGCACGAGGCGCGGGTGCCGACCATCGCCACCTCGGTCCCCCGCGCGGCCTTCACCTGGCTGACGGCGCGCCTGCGGCCCGAAGTCACGATCCCGGTCATCACCTCGAACCGAATCAACACGCCCGAGGTGGCCGAGGGCATCCTGGCCCGCGGCGAGGCCGACATGGTGTCGATGGCGCGGCCCTTCCTGGCGGACGCCGACTTCGTGGCCAAGGCCGCGGCGGGCCGCGCCGCCGACATCGCGCCCTGCATCGCCTGCAACCAGGCCTGCCTGGACCATACGTTTTCAGGCAAGCTGACCTCGTGCGTGGTCAATCCGCGGGCCTGCCATGAGACGGAACTGACCTATCCACAGGCCGAGACGCCCAAGCGCATCGCCGTCGCGGGGGCCGGGGCGGGGGGGATGATGGCGGCCATCGTGGCCGCCGGGCGCGGCCACCGGGTGGTGCTGTTCGAGAAGGCGGCAGAGGTCGGCGGCCAGCTGAACCTCGCCGCGCAGGTGCCGGGGAAGGAGGAGTTCCACGGCCTGATCGCCTGGTTCGCGCGCCAGTTGGAGGTGGCGGGAGTCGACCTGCGGCTGGGGACGGCGCCGGGGGTGGAGGATCTTCGCGTGTTCGATGAGATCATCGTCGCCACCGGCGTGCGGCCGCGCGACCCCGGCATCCCGGGGCAGGAGCGGGCCCTGGGCTACATCGAGGTGCTGCGCGGCGCCCCGGTGGGCCCGCGCGTGGCCATCGTGGGGGCGGGCGGGATCGGCTTCGACGTGGCCGAGTTCCTCGTCCACCAGGGCGAAAGCCCGACGCTGGCGCCGGACCTGTGGCGCCGCGAATGGGGCGTGGGCGACCCTGCCGCCGTGCCGGGCGGCCTCGTGCCGCAGGGCCCGCAGCCCGAACCCCCTGCGCGGCAGGTCACGCTGCTGCAGCGCAAGGCGGAAAAGCCGGGGCGCGCCCTGGGCCGCACCACCGGCTGGATCCACCGCGCGAGCCTCGCCATGAAGCAGGTGGCGATGCGCGGGGGGGTCGCCTACCGTGCCATCACCCCCGCGGGGCTGGAGGTGGAGACGGCCGGGGGGGTCGAGGTGCTGGCGGTGGACGACGTGGTGCTCTGTGCCGGGCAGGAGCCCGAGCGCAGTCTGTCGGCGGCGCTGGAGGCGGCCGGGATCGCGCATCACCGGATCGGCGGGGCGGATGTGGCCACCGAACTGGACGCCAAGCGCGCCATCGACCAGGCGGCACGGCTGGCGGCGCGGCTGTAGGCGATGGGGACCGCGCGGGCCAAGCCGTGACCCCGCCCCGGCGCCTTCAGCCGGGGCCTCCCCCTCGGCCGGGGCCACGGCGACGGGCGAGGTCCCGGGTCAAGCCCGGGACGGGGTTTCCAGAGGCCGAGGACTTTTCCCTGCGGACTCCGGCCAGATCCGTCCGCGACCGGGCGGGGGCCAGGGATCGGCGCGCCGTCAGGGATCGAAGCGGTAGCCGAAGCGGGCGATGTCCTCGGCGCAGGTCTCGGCGATGATCGCGGCGGTGTCCGCGCCATAGGCGGCGCGCCAGTCGCCTCGCCAGTCGGCCGGGCGGTCCGAGACATTGGCGCGCGGCACGGGCAGGCGGAAGCCCAGGTGGTCCCAGAACGGGGCGAGGTCGTCGTCGAGGTGTTCGAGCCGCGCGTAGAGGCTTGCCCGCTCCACCCCCGAGCGCGTGCGCATGTAGGCCGAGGCCGGCCAGAGCCGCAGGCTGGTCTGGGTCTGCGGGTGGCGCAGGAAATCGCCGAAGGGCAGGGCGCGCGCCAGCGCCACCGCCGGATGCGCGAAGGCCTGGCCGCGCGCCCAGGCCCAGTAGCTGAAGGCCCGGTCCCAGGGGTTGCGCACCAGCGCGAAGGTGAACATCGCGGCAATCTCGTCCTCGGCCAGCAGCCCGCCGATGTCGGCGAGCGTGGAATGCTTCCACAGCCGACCCGCGGCCTTGAGCCCCTTCAGCCGCCCCCGCCGCGCCCGCGCCTTCGGCGTGTCGCCGATCAGGATGTCGTCGGCCCGGGCCCGCGCCTCGAGCGCCAGCGCCAGCGCGGTGCCCCCGGTCTTGGGGATATGGACGAAGATGAAGCCGCGTCCGCGCGAGATGATCATCGCCGGGGAGTGCCGTCCCGGGGGGCATCGAGCCCCCCGGGACGGCCTTGCCAGGGAGCGCGGCGCGGGCGGCGCGGAACGGGGTCGCCGCGCCCGCGGCACGCCCGGGGCTCTGCCCCGGACCCCGGGATATTTGGGAAGAGATGATGGGGCATGGGGTTTCGCGCTGAAGCGGTCAGACCGGGTTGGGCAGGGGGCGGCCTTCGGCGAAGGCTTCGAGGTTGTCGAGCGCCATCATCCCCATCGCCTCGCGCACCTCGAGGCAGGCGGTGCCGAGGTGGGGCAGGAGGGTGACGTTCTCCATCGTCCTGAGGGCCGCGGGCACGGCGGGTTCGAATTCGTAGACGTCGAGCCCGGCGCCGGCGATGCGGCCGTCGCGGAGCGCGGCGATCAGGGCGGCCTCGTCCACCACGTCGCCGCGGGCGATGTTGATGAAGATGCCCGCGGGCCGCATCGCCGCGAAGGCGGCGGCGCCGATCAGGTGGTGCGTCTCGCGCCCGCCGGGGACCGCGGCAACGACGACATCGGCAGCCATCGCCTCGGCGAGCGGGACCTGGCGGGCGGGCAGGCCGGGGTCGGGCAGGGGTGAGCGGTTGTGGAAGACGACCTGCATGCCGAAGCCGAAGTGGCAGCGCCGGGCGATGGCGCGGCCGATGCGGCCCATGCCGATGATGCCGACCGTCCGCCCCGTGACATGGGCGCCCAGCATCTGCACCGGGTGCCAGCCGGTCCAGAGCCCCGCGCGCAAGAGCCGCTCGCCTTCGCCCAGGCGGCGGGCGGTCATCAGGATCAGCGCCATCGCGATGTCGGCGGTGGCGTCCGTCACGGCACCGGGGGTGTTGGTGACGGCAAGCCCCGCCGCGCGCGCGGCGCCGGTGTCGATGTGGTTGTAGCCCACGCCGAAGTTCGCGAGGATCCGCGCGCGCGGCTGCGCCACGCCGGCGAAGACATCGGCCTGGAAGCGGTCGCCCAGGGTCGGCAGCACGGCGTCGTAATCGCGCAAGGCCGCGCGCAGTTCGTCCGCCGTCAGCGGGGCGGTGTCGTCGCGCAGGACCGTGTCGAAGCGGGCGCGGGCGCGGGCGAGCACGCGGTCGGGCAGGCGGCGGGTGATCAGCAGGCGCATCAGAACATCCGTCCGCCAAGCGGCGCATCGAGGTCGGGGGCGATCAGGACGACTTCGCCCTCGGCATCCGGCACGCCCAGCACCAGCACTTCGGACAGCATCGGGCCGATCTGCCGGGGCGGGAAGTTGACCACGGCCAGCACGCGGCGGCCGACCAGCGCCTGCGGCGTGTAGTGGCGGGTGATCCGGGCGGATGACTTGCGCTCGCCGAGATCGGGGCCGAAGTCGATCCAGAGCCGGATCGCGGGCTTGCGCGCCTGCGGAAAGGGTTCGGCGCGGGTCACCCGGCCGACGCGGATGTCGACCTTTGCGAAGTCCTCGTAGGTGATCATGCCCCAAGCTCCCGCCCGCGGTCGGCGGCGGCCCGGACGGCGCGGCGCAGGAGCGCGGGGAAGCCGGTCGCCTCGTCCATCAGCACGGCCAGCGCGGCGGCGGTGGTGCCGCCGGGGGAGGTGACGTTCACGCGCAGCTGTGCCGCGCTGTCGGGCGACCGCCAGGCCAGTTCGCCCGCGCCGCAGACGGTGGCGCGCGCGAGCCGCATGGCGGTGGCGGGGTCGAGCCCCTCGGCAGCGCCCGCCGCGGCCAGCGCCTCGACCAGGTGGAAGACATAGGCCGGACCCGACCCCGAGACGGCGGTGACCGCGTCGATCAGGTCTTCCGACGGCAGCACGACGGTTTCGCCCACCGCCGCCATCAGGCGTTCCGCCAGCGCCATCTGCGCCGGTGTCACCCCGGGTCCCGCGACCAGCGCGGTGATGCCGCGGCCGACCATGGCGGGGGTGTTGGGCATGGTGCGCACGACGGGGGTGCCGTCGCCGAGCGTCGCCGCAAGCGCCCCGATCCGCGTCCCCGCGGCGACCGAGACGAAGAGCGTCGCGCCCCCGCCCATCGCCCGCAGCGCGGGCAGGGCCGCGCCCATCATCTGCGGCTTGACCGCCAAGAGCGCCACCGCCGGCGCCGGGGGCATGGCGCCGCCCAGAGCCACGCCGGTGCCGCGCAGCCAGTCGGAGGGGTTGGGTTCCGCCACATGCACCGCGGCGGGCGAAAGCCCCTCCGCCAGCCACCCCGCCAGCAGGGCCGAGCCCATGCGGCCGCAGCCCAGGATCACCAGCCCGCGCGTTGCGACATCGCCGAAATCCATGCCTTGGCCCCCCGGGTGACAGGGCAGCCTAGGCGCGGCCGTAGGCCTCGGCAATGGCGACCTTCATGGCGCTTTCGGGCGTGTGGTCGGCCCAGGAGACCAGCTGGAACGCGGGGTAATAGCGTTCCGCCGCCAGCACCGCGGCGCCGATCAGCCGGTCGATCTGTTCCGCCGTGGGGCTCAGGCCCCCCAGCAGCGGCAGACCGTAGCGCCAGACCATCAGCCGCTGGTCTGCCCACCAGGAAAAGGCGCCCAGCCAGACCTGGTCATTGGTGCGGTTCAGCACGTCATAGAGGTCGGACAGCCGTCCCTCCGGCGGCTCCATCTCGAAGGTGCAGATCAGCCGCAGCATCTCGTCCGCGGGCGACCAGGCGAGCGTCAGGGCATAGGTGCGCCACTGCCCCTCGACCGCCATGGCGATCTGGTCCTCGGTCACGCGATCGAATTCCCAGGCGTGTCGGGCGGCCAGCGTCTCGACGATGTCGATCGGATGGGGGTCCTCGGCGTGGATGTCCAGGGTAAGCGACATGGCCCGGCCTCATGTGCTGCCCCCGGGATACGTTGCCCCAAGGGCTTGGGGTTGCGGCAAGGGCCAGTGGTTGCCCGCCACTGCCCTACAACATTCTGAATCGCGCTCACCAGCCTGTAAAGGACTTTTTCCTGTGGAGAAGTGCCGGTTGTCGGTTGTTGTGGCTCGCGGCTCTGTTGCACAAATCGCGTGAGGGATTCATCTCGTGAATCCAGCGTGGTAGCTGGGGAGCATGAGCAGACCCACACCCACGTCCTACAAGGCCGGAAACTGGCCGGAGTATAACAAGGCGCTCAAGCGCCGCGGCTCGCTGACGATCTGGTTCGATCCCGCCATGACATGGGAGGCCGCGCCGACCGGCAAGCGTGGGCGGCAGCCCGATTACAGCGACGCCGCCGTCCAGAGCTGCCTGACGATGAAGGTGCTGTTCGGCATGGCGCTACGGCAAACGACAGGGTTCGTCGAGAGCCTGCTGCGTCTGATCGGCCTGGACTGGGCTGTGCCCAACTTCAGCACGCTGTCGCGGCGCCAGAAGACCCTGAAGGTGAACATCCCCTGGCGCGGTTCGGACGGCCCGTTGCACCTGCTGGTCGACAGCACCGGCATCAAGGTCGGGGGTGAAGGGGAGTGGAACGCGCGCAAGCATGGCGGCTCCAAACGTCGGGTCTGGCGCAAGATCCATATCGGGATCGACGAGAAAAGCTTGGAAATCCGTGCGGCAGAGTTCACCACAAGCGATGGGGGCGACGCGCCCATCCTGCCCGAACCGCCCGACCAGATCCCGCCCGGGCAGGAGATTGCCAGCGTCACAGCCGACGGTGCCTTCGACACTCGCAAGTGCCACGACGTCATCGCCGCCCGTGGGGCCGCGGCGATCATCCCTCAGCGCAAGAACGCCAAGCCCTGGAAGCCAGACACCGCGGGGGCTGTCGCACGCAACGAAATCCTGCGCACGTCCAAGCGTGTCGGTCGAACCATCTGGCGACGATGGAGCGGGTATCACCGCCGAAGCCGCGCAGAGACCAAGATGCACTGCGTAAAGCTGCTTGGGCAGCGCCTGTCCGCGCGGGACTTCGACCGTCAGGTCGCGGAGTTCCAGGTCAGGCCTGCCGTTCTCAAAAGCTTCACCGCGCTCGGCACGCCCATCACAAAGGTCGCAGGACAGGTCTGCCCAGGGAAAGGAAAGGTCCAACTCTCAGGCGATTTGTGCAACGGAGCCGATCGGCAAGCACAACTTGCCGATGCCCTGAACTTCGCGGTTTCCGTCCCGGCGGGAAGCCGTCAGGATGCCGGGAACCGGATCGGGACGATGATGATGCGCAACGGCGGGCAGCTTCTGGTCGAAAGCCTTGTGGCGCTGGGGGCGACCAAGGGTTTCGGCGTGCCGGGGGAGAGCTACCTCGCGGTGCTGGACGCGTTGCACGACACGCAAGGCCGGCTTGACCTCGTGCTGTGCCGCAACGAAGGAGGCGCGGCCTTCATGGCGGCGGCCTGGGGCAAGCTGACCGGGCAGCCGGGCTTGTGCTTCGTCACCCGGGGTCCGGGGGTCACGAATGCCTCGATCGGCATCCACACCGCGATGCAGGACAGCGCACCGATGCTGTGTTTCGTCGGACAGGTCGGCACCGGCATGCGGGGCCGCGAGGCGTTCCAGGAAATCGACTGTCGCGCCGTCTTCGGCACCATGGCGAAATGGGCGGTCGAGATCGACCGGGTCGACCGTCTGCCCGAAATCCTGTCCCGCGCCTGGGCGACCGCCACCACCGGCCGCCCGGGCCCCGTGGTCATCGCCCTGCCCGAGGACATGCTGACCGCGCCGACCGGGGCCGCGCCCCTGACCGGCCCGTCCCGCATCACCGAGCCCGCGCCCGCGCCGCAGGCGCTGCAGGAGGCCCTGGCGCTTCTGGCGGGCGCTGCGCGGCCGCTGATCCTGGTCGGCGGCTGCAACTGGACGGACCGGGGCCGCGCCGACCTTCTGGCCTTCGCCGAAGCCGGCGACATCCCCGTCGTCGCCGCCTTCCGCTATCAGGATCAGGTCGACAACCACGCGCCGGTCTATGCGGGCGAGGCGGGCGTGGGCATGCCGGCCAACGTCAGGCGGCTGCTGCGCGAGGCGGATGTGATCCTGGCCGTGAACCTGCGCTTCGGCGAGATGACGACCGACGGCTATACCCTGCTGACCGTGCCGGTGCCGGCGCAGGCCCTGATCCACGTCCACGCGTCCGACCGCGAGATCGGCAAGGTCTACCGGCCGACGCTCGGCATCCAGGCCGGGCCGAACGCCTTTGCCGCGGCGCTGACCCCGGTCAACGGCGCCTGGGCCGCCTGGCGGGCGCGGGCGCGGGCGGAGTGGGAGGCGGGCTTCACGCTGCCGCCGCAACCCTCGCCGGTGGACATGGGGCTGGTGACGGCGCATCTGCGCGAGGTCCTGCCGGACGATGTGATCCTGACCAACGGGGCGGGCAACTTCACCGTCTGGCCGAACAAGTTCTTCAAGTTCGGCCCCGGGGCACGCCTGCTTGCGCCGCAGTCGGGTGCCATGGGCTATGGCCTGCCCGCGGCCATCGCGGCCAGGGTCGCTTATCCCGACCGCACCGTCGTCTGCTTTGCCGGAGACGGCGATTTCCAGATGACCTGCGCGGAACTTGGCACGGCGATGCAGGCCGGGGCGCAGCCCATCGTCCTGATCCTGAACAACGGCACCTACGGCACGATCCGCGCGCATCAGGAACGCACCTACCCGGCCCGCGTGTCCGGCACCGATCTGGTGAACCCCGATTTCGTCATGCTGGCGCGGTCCTACGGCTTCCATGCCGAAAAGGTGGAGAGGACCGGGGACTTCCCCGCCGCCTTTGCCCGCGCCCGGGCCAGCCGGACCGGCGCCGTGCTGGACCTCGCGATTTCCGCCGAGGCGCTGACGCCGCGCGAGACCCTGTCGCAGATGCGCGACGCGGCGCTGGCGGCCGGGGCCGGGGCCGGGGCCGGGACAAGGCGATGACCGTGCAGGTCCGGATCGGCGCCGTCGTCCGGCCAGGATCCTGACCGCTGCGCCGCGCCCGGACAGGCGATGCGGGACGGGACGGAGATCGTGCGGGCCGAGGCGGGCCCGGGCCATGGCGACCGCGACACCCCGATCCACGGCGCCACGCGGGCCACCAACGCCCTGACCGCACGCTGCGGCGTGCGGGTGGCCCTCGTCACCACCGACGGCTTCCGCGACGGGATCGGGATGCGGACGGAAAGCCGGTTCGATCCGCATGACCTGAACCTGCGCCTGGCTCAGCCGCCGGTCCTCCGCGAGGACCGCTTTCCCGTCCGCGGCCGCGTCTGCGCGCAGGGGCGGGAACGGGGCCGCCGGGCGCCCGGGCTTCGTCCCCCAACGTCCTTCTCGTGGCGGCGCACCGGCCGACGAATTCCGCGCCTGCGCTGCCGGTCACGATGCGCCGATCGACAGGCCCGGGCCCCTGACCAAGGCCGGACGCGGGATGATCGCCGGGGCGAGCTCGGTGCAGAACCAGTGCCGGCATCGCGTCGTCGCGCAGGGCGCGATCCTGCGGTTCCGCGCGACGGACCCGCAGATTGCCGGCCGGGTGGCGGTCAACCACCGCAAGGCCCACCCCTCCGACCGACCGACGGCGATGCCGGACGTCGCGGTCCGGGTCAGCCCGCGGGCGCCGTCCGGGGATTGCCGAGGAAGACGCCCGTGACATCGCCGCCGTCGCGGCCTTCCTCGCCATGTCGAACCGGCTGGCGCAGGTCACCGGCAAGCGGCCGAGCGCGGAATTCCACGCGACGGGGCGCCGACGGCCGGGCTATTCCGCCGCGCGGGCCAGGGTGGCGTCCTGCGCCGCCAGCCAGCGTTCGGCGTCAAGCGCGGCCATGCAGCCCATGCCGGCCGAGGTCACGGCCTGGCGGTAGACGTGGTCGGTCAGGTCGCCGGCCGCAAAGACGCCGGGGATCGAGGTCGCGGTGCCGCCGGGCGTGACCTTGACGTAGCCGCCGTGGTGCGTCTCGAGCTGGCCCTCGACCAGCGACGAGGCAGGCGCGTGGCCGATGGCCACGAAGAATCCCGCGCAGGGGATGTCCTGCGTGGCCCCCGTGCGCAGGTCGCGGGCGCGCACGGCGGTGACGCCGCGCGGGCCTTCCGTTCCCAGCACCTCGGTCACCTCGTGATGCCAGACGGTGGTGATCCTGGGGTGCCTGAACAGGCGGTCCTGCAGGATCTTCTCGGCCTTGAGCGTGTCGCGGCGGTGGATCAGCGTGACCTTCGAGGCAAAGTTCGTGAGGAAAAGCGCCTCTTCCACCGCGGTGTTGCCGCCGCCGATCACCACCACCTCCTTGCCGCGGTAGAAGAACCCGTCGCAGGTGGCGCAGGCCGACACGCCGAAGCCCTTGAAATGTTCTTCCGACGGCAGGCCCAGCCATTTCGCCTGGGCGCCGGTGGCCAGGACCAGCGCATCGGCGGTAAACGTCGTGCCGCTGTCGGCCCGGGCCGTGAAGGGCCGGGCGGACAGGTCCAGCGAGGCGATGTGGTCGGCGATCACCTCGGCCCCCATCGCCTCGGCATGGGCCTGCATGCGGACCATCAGGTCGGGGCCCATGACATGGGTGTCGCCGGGCCAGTTCTCGACCTCGGTCGTGATCGTCAGCTGGCCGCCGGGCTGGATGCCCTGGATCAGGATGGGCTTCAGCATCGCGCGGGCGGCATAGACCGCGGCGGTATAGCCCGCCGGGCCGGAGCCGATGATCAGCAGGCGGGTGTGGCGGACGGTCATGGCGGCGCTCCGGGACTGGACCCCCGATATAGCCCCGGGCCCGCCGCGCCGGAAGGGGCGCATGGCGGGCTTGCGCCCCGCGCAGGCATCGGAAAATTGCGCGCCCGTGAAAGATTATTGCGCGCCCGGCGCCCTTGGCGTAAGGAACGCGAAATCGCAGGGAACCCCATGCCGGGACACAAGCTCGACCCCATCGACCGCCGGATCCTGGCGGAACTGCAGGCCGACGGCCGGATGACGAACGTGGAACTGGCGTCCCGCGTCGGCATTTCCGCGCCACCCTGCCTGCGCCGCGTGCGGGCGCTGGAAGAGGCGGGCTACATCCGCGGCTACCATGCCGAGATCGACGCGCGCGAACTGGGCTTCGAGGTCGCGGTCTTCGCCATGGTGCGGCTGGCCAGCCAGGCCGAGGCCGACCTGTCCGCCTTCGAGGCGCGCTGCCGCGCCTGGCCGCTGGTCCGCGAATGCCACATGCTGAACGGCGAGATCGACTTCATCCTGAAATGCGTCTCGCCCGACCTGTCGACCTTCCAGGGCTTTCTGACCGGGGACCTGCTGAAGGCCGACAACGTGTCGAGCGTGAAGACCTCGCTGGTGATCCGGCAGGCCAAGGGCGAACCCGGCGTGCCCTTCGAGGTGCTGGAGGCACGGCTGCGCAAGTCGGCCTGACCGCGCGGCAAATGAAACGGGCGGTTCCGTTGACGCGAGGCCAGAGGAGCCACGCCGGAACCGCCCTGTCGCAACCGCCTGACCGGAGCGCGCTGCGTTGCGCTCAATCGGGACATGGCGGAAAGATGGTGCGTCCGGGGCGGTCCGTCAAGGATCATCCTTAATTCCCCGCAGCTTGCGCGACAATCCCGCGGCAGGCGCCCGGGTTGTTCCCGGGCCGGGGGGCAATCGGGGGCGCCATGCGGCGAACGGTGATTCGCCGTCGCCCTCAGCCTGCCGCAATCGCGACGCGGCGGACCTTGGGCGCGGGCTGCTCTGCCGTGCGGCGGCGGTTGCCGCGGACGAAGGGCAGGGCGGGCTGGGGCTTGGACGCCTCTGCAATGGCGGCGATCAGCCAGCGGCGGGGTTTGCGGGGGGTGTCGGCCATTGGCGTGCTCCTGCTGCGTGGCGGCAGGTTGACGGCGGATTGGGGCGGCCCTTGGGCCGGGAATGGTTAACAATTGGGCAGGATTGCCCGTAAATCCGTGGACAATCGCCCCCGCCGCCGCGGTCCGGCCACAATTCAGAGACGGATCGCCGACAGAAGCCGGCCGTAATCGGCCTCGCCCGCCTGTGTGGTGCGGCGGTAGGAATAGAAGCGCGCCGCGTCGGCATAGGTGCAGTGGCGCGTCCATTCCGCATGCCCCACGCCCGCCGCGCGCAGCCGGTGCAGGCCATAGGCGGGCAGGTCGAACTGCGGCCGCCCGCGCGGGCCCGAGGCGAAGAAGCGGGCATTGCCGGGGTCGTCGTCGAGGAACCCCTGCATGAAGTCCTCGCCCACCTCATAGGCCGCCTGGCTGATCGTCGGGCCGATCACCGCGACGATCCGGGCGGCCTGCGCGCCAAGCGCCTCCATCGCCGCCACGGTCGCCTCCAGCACGCCCGCCTTCGCACCCTTCCAGCCGGCATGCGCCGCGCCGATCACGCCGGCGGCGGCGTCGGCGAACAGGACCGGCTGGCAGTCGGCGGTCAGCACGCCCAGCACCAGGCCCGGGGTCGCGGTCACCATCGCATCCGCCCGCGGCCTGGGGTCGGGCACGCCGGTCAGCGCCACCGCATCGGCGGAATGCACCTGCACGACCGTTGCCAGCGCCGCCGGCGCGGCGTCCAGCGCGGCGGCCGCGCGGGCGCGGTTGATCGCCACGACCTCGGCGAGGTCGGAGGACCCTGGGCCGCAGTTCAGCCCCGCGAAGATGCCCGAGGACGCCCCGCCCTTGCGGGTGAAGAACCCGTGCCGGGCGGGCAGCGCGTCAGAGGTCAGGATCTCCAGCATCAGGCGAAACCGGGCGGCACGGGGGTTCCGGGGGCGTGGACGGCAAGCGCCTTGAAGAGGGACCCCATTTCGGCGGGGTGGGTCAAGCGCCGTTCCGCGGCCCGGTGCGCGGCCAGCGCCCCGTCCGCCAGGGCGGCGGCCAGCCGGTCGGCGCGCGCATGCAGGCCGAGGCGGGCCAGCAGCGTGCCCTGCGTGACCATCGGCGTCACCGGCAGGCCCCGGAAGGCCAGCGCCAGCGCCTCGAAATCCACATGCGCGGTCAGGTCGGCCTGCCCGGGCCGGGCAAGCGGGTGGTCGGGGGCATGGGCGCGCAGGGCCTGCAGCGTGTCGCCCCGCGACCGCCAGCCGCCGTAGTCGAGAAACAGCGCCAGCCCGCCGGAGGACAGGCGCGGCATCAGCACTTGGGCGAGAGGTTCGAGGCCGGGGCAGATTTCGACCGTGGCGCCTTCCGGGTCGGCGGCGAAGCGGGGGTCGGGGCAGGGCACCGGCGGCGACAGGCCGAAGGCCAGCGCCCCGTCCCGAAGGCCCCCGTCCCGAAGGCCCGCGTCCCGAAGTCCCGCGTCCTGAAGGCCCCCGTCCCGAAGCCCCACGACGACCTCGCGCCAGCCGTCGGCAGAGCGGCGGAACTGGCGAACCGGCAGCGCGTCGAGGAATTCGTTGGCGATCAGGACCAGCGGGCCCGCGGGCAGATCGTCCGGGCGTTCAACATGCCGCACCTGCGGCAGACGCGCCGCCTGCGCCTGCCGCAGCACCGGCGAGGCCTCGACCATCCAGACCTGCGCCGCGGCGTGAAAGCCCGGGACGTGCGCCGTCGCCCGCCAGATGTCGGCCATCAGTGTGCCGCGTCCGGGGCCAAGCTCGGCCAGGGTGAAGGGCGCGGGGCATCCCTGGTCCAGCCAGCCCTGGGCCAGGCAAAGGCCCAGAACTTCGCCGAACATCTGGCTGATCTCGGGCGCCGTGGTGAAGTCGCCGCGGGTGCCGAAAGGGTCGCGCGTGGTGTAGTAGCCATGCGCCGGGTGCAGCAGGCAACCGGCCATGTATTCGGCCACCGTCATCGGGCCGGTCTGCGAGATCCGCGCGGCGAAAAGCCGCGCCAGCGCCGTCAAGCGGGGGCCTTGCGGGCGCGCGACAGGAACCACAGCCCCGCCACCAGCATCGGCAGCGACAGGATCTGGCCCATCGTCAGGCCGTATCCGCCGATGTGCAGCGCCAGACCCAGCGGGTTGCCGTCGGACACGAACTGCGCATCCGGCTGGCGCACGAATTCCACCGCAAAGCGCGCCACGCCGTAGCCGAGGAAGAACAGCCCCGCCACCGCCCCCGGCCGCGCCAGCCAGCCGCGCCGGAACGCCAGCCAGATCAGCGCCGCGCCCAGCACCAGCCCCTCCAGCGCCGCCTCGTAGAGCTGCGAGGGGTGCCGCGCGCAGGCGCCGACCACACCGGCGCAGGCCTGCGCGGCCTCGCCCGGGAAGACCACGCCCCACGGCAGGTCGGTCGGGCGGCCCCAAAGCTCGGCGTTGATGAAGTTGGCGATGCGGCCCAGAAGGATGCCCGGCGGCGCGCCCAGCGCCAGCAGGTCGGCGGCGCGCAGCATCGGGATGCGCTCGGCCCGGCAGAACAGCACGCCCGCGGTCACGACACCGAGGAACCCGCCGTGGAACGACATGCCCCCGGTCCAGACCATGGGGATCTGCCATGGGTTCGCGAGGTAGTATCCCGGCTGGTAGAACAGCACGTAGCCCAGCCGCCCGCCCAGGATGATGCCGAGGATCAGCCAGGTCAGCAGGCGGTCCAACTGGTCCACGCTCATCGCCGGGCCGCCCGCGCCCCAGAGCGCAGGCCGCCGCAGCGCCGCCACGCCCAGCCGCCACCCCAGAAGGATGCCCACGACATAGGCCAGCGCATACCAGCGAACCGCAAGGGTGATCCCGAACAGTTCGAAGGAGAAGATCTCAGGCGAGATGTCGGGAAACGGGATCATGGCGCGACTTGTCTTGCGCGGCAGGCGGGAAGTCAACTGGGCCCGCACTTGCCGCGGCCTTCGGTCGCCCGCATATTGCAACGCAAGGCGATGGAGGCCCCCATGCAGACACGCAACAAGATCCTCGACGACATCAGCCAGCTTGCCACCAACGCCATGGGCGTGGCCCAGGGGGCCCGGGCCGAGGCCGAGACGGCGATGAAGGGACTGGTCGACCGCTGGCTTGCCGGCCGCGACCTCGTCACGCGCGAGGAGTTCGAGGCCGTGCGCGCGATGGCGATCAGGGCGCGCGAGGAGAACGAGGCCCTGTCCGCCCGCATCGCCGCGCTGGAGGCGAACAGGACCGCCTGAGCGCCGTCCCCGTGACGTCACGTCACGACCCTGCCGCAGCGGGGAACCGCGGCACCTTTTCCCATTTACGCAAAGGCCCCGCGGGCGCATATCCCGCGGCCGCGACGGCGCTGTGGGCAGCCACTCCCGCGTCTGCCGCCGGTCTGGGGGACGATCATGCAGGCCCTTCTGCCCGCCTTTGCGCGCACCGTCGGGCCGCACGCGCGGCCCTTGCCCGCCTGGAAGCGGCCGCTTGACATCACGCTGGCCGCGCTGGCGCTGCTGGCGCTGGCGCCCTTGATGGCGGTGATCGCGGCGGCGGTGAAGGGCACCTCGCCGGGGCCGGTGTTCTTCGTGCAGACGCGCATCGGGCGCGGGGGCGCGCGGTTCGGGATGGTCAAGTTCCGTTCCATGCACCGCGACGCCGAGGTGCGGCGGGCGGCGCTGCTGGCGGCGTCCGACCGCGGCGGCCTGTGCTTCAAGCTGCGCGACGATCCGCGCGTGACACCGCTCGGCCGTCTCCTGCGCCGCGCCTCGCTGGACGAGCTGCCGCAGCTTTGGAACGTCCTGCGCGGCGAGATGAGCCTGGTGGGCCCGCGCCCGGCGCTGCCCGAGGAGGTCGCGGCCTATCCCGCCCCGGCGCTCGGGCGGCTGGCCGGCCTGCCGGGGATCACCGGGCTTTGGCAGGTGTCGGGCCGGGCCGGGATCGGGTTCGACGAGATGGTGGCGCTGGATCTGGCCTATCTGGCATCGCCCACGCTGGCGGGGGACCTGTCGATCCTGGCCCGCACCCTGCGCGTCGTGCTGACCGCCGACGGCGCCTACTGAATGCCGCTGCCGTGATGCGGCCGGGGATTCCCCCGGGCGCGCGCCGCACCTATACTGACCGGATGCAGCGCCGCACCCTGATCCTGTCGCTTCCGGCCCTTGCCCTGGCGGGCCTGCCCGCCGACGCCGCGCCGATCCCGCTGGCCGACCTGTCGCGCTACCTGAACGGCATCCAGTCGGCCAAGGCCGACTTCACCCAGGTCAACAGCGACGGCACGATTTCGACCGGCATCCTCTACATCCGCCGCCCGGGCCGCGTGCGCTTCGAATACGCCCCGCCGGACGACACCCTGGTGCTGGCAGGGGCGGGGCAGGTCGCGATCTTCGACGGCAAGTCGAACCAGCCGCCCGAGCAGTACCCGCTGCGCCGCACGCCCCTGAACCTGATCCTGGCCGAGAACGTGGACCTCGGCCGCGCCCGCATGGTCGTGGGCCACACGCAGGACGGCAACACCACCCGGGTCCGCGCGCAGGACCCCGACAACCCCGAATACGGCTCGATCGAGATGGTCTTCACCGGCGACCCGGTGGCCCTGCGCCAGTGGATCATCCGCGACGATGCGGGCGGCGAGACGACGGTGATCCTGGGAGAGCTGCAGATGGGCGGGAACTTCCCGACCTCGCTGTTCTCGATCTCGCGCGAGATGGAAAGGCGCGGCGGCTAGACGCTGCCCTCAGCGGCAGGCCGAAAGCTGCACCGCGTAAAGCTCGGCCCGCGCCTGGACCTGGCTTGCGACCTCGACCAGCCAGGGCTTGGCGTTGTAGCTGCCGCTCGCATAGCCGGTGCGCCCCTCGTGGTAGGCGAGGTACTGGTTGCGCGCGTCCGTCAGGGCGATGCCCAGCCGGTCGCGGCTGCGGGTCATGTACCAGCCCATGAAATCGGTCGCGTCGTCGATCCGGTCACGCCGCGCGCGGCGGCCGCCTTCCTCGTCCTGGTATTCCTCCCAGGTCGCGTCCAGCGCCTGCGAATAGCCGTAGGCGGACGACTGCCGCCCCATCGGGATCACCCCCAGCGCCCAGGTATAAGGCGTGCGGGCATTGCCCACGAACCTCGATTCCTGGTGGATCGTCGCCATCTGCACCGCCACCGGCACGCCCCATTTGCGCTCGGCGCGCTGCATGGCGCGCCAGTAGGCCGGACGCTCGGCCACGATGGCACAGGCGTTGTCCAGATTGCGCGGCGCGGAAAAGCTGCCGCCCCCGCCGCCGCCGCAGGCTGCGACGACAAGCATCAGGCCGACTGCCCGCACGGTTCTGCCCATCTGCCCCTCGGGTTTTTCTTTTGTCGCCCTTATAGAGCAAGGGGCCGCCCGGGGGAATCCCGCGTCGCGCGCGTCAGATCAGAAATGCGAGAGCGAGCGGCAGGCTTGCCACCGACAGCGCGGTCGAGGCGATGACGAGGCCCGCCACCGCCTCGGCATCGGCGCCGTATTTGGCGGCCAGCATGTAGGAGGTGACGGCGACCGGCGTCGTGACCTGCAGGATCAGCACCGCCGCCGCGACCGGCGGCAGGGCCAGCGCCCAGGCCACGCCCGCCGCGACCGCGAGCCCCACCACGCTGCGCCCCGCCGACAGCACGAAGGCGCGCCCCAGCCGCGAGGCGTTCAGCCGCGCCATCGCCACGCCCAGGGTGATCAGCATCAGGGGAATGGCCAGCTGCGCCACCAGGTCCAGCGAGCGGGTCACCCAGACCGGCGTCTGCCAGCCCTGCCACAGGAACAGTGCGCCCAGCAGCGTGCCCCAGACCACCGGCTCGCGCACCAGCCGCGCCGCCGACCCGCCGCCCGACACCAGCCACACGCCGAAGGAAAAGCTCCACACCGCCATCACCGCAAAGACCACGATGGCAAGCTGCAACCCCGTGTCGCCGAAGGCGAACAGGGCCAAGGGCAGGCCGAGGTTGCCGGTATTGCCGAAGATCGCGGGGCCGAGATAGGTGCGCCGGTCCAGCCCCAGCACCGCGCACAGCGCCCAGAACACGGCGGTGACGGCGCCGTAGGCCAGCGCCGAGGCCAGCAGGATCTCGGCCAGCGCGGCGGGCGCCACCGTCGATTTCATCAGTCCGGTGAACATCAGGCAGGGCACGGCGAGCGACATCGACATGCGGGTGACGAAGTCGAGCGGATAGTCGAAGCCCAGCCGCACCCAGGCAAAGCCCATCGCCGCCAGCGCCGCCACGGGTGCGGCGACGCCCGCAACTGTCAGGATGAGGTCCACAGATTGTTTCCCCGACCGCCCGGCACGATGATGGACAAGCGCCGCGGCAAGGGATTACTAACCGAAATCGGGGGACGCAACCGCATGCGGGCGACACAGGCGAAGTATCACATCGGCCAGGTCCTGCGGCACCGCAAGCACCCTTTCCGCGGTGTCGTCTTCGATGTGGACGCGATGTTCTCCAATACCGAGGACTGGTACCAGCGCATCCCCGAGGATGCGCGGCCCAAGAAGGACCAGCCGTTCTACCACCTGCTGGCCGAAAACGACCAGGACTACTATGTGGCCTATGTGTCGGAGCAGAACCTGGTTCCCGACGACACCGGCCGCCCGGTCACCCACCCCGACCTGCCCGACCTGTTCGGCGACTTCACCGACGGGCGCTATCCGCTGCAGTTCCAGCTGAACTAGGGGCAGGTCGGCTCCACGTCGTAGCCAAGCGGTATGTAGTCTTCCCACAGGGGTCCCGCCTCGCCCTCGATCCGCAGCGAGATCGCCTCGGAGGTCAGGCAGGCCGTCAGCCGCTCTGCCGTCCCGTCGCCGTCGAGGTCCGCCAGCACGGTGCGCCCCTGCACCTCGAGGACACCGGGGTCGCCGGTCAGCACGAAGCCCACGTAGGTATCGGCGGGCAGCGGCCGCGACAGCGCAAAGGCGCCGCGGGCCTGCGCATCGGGCCCGGCGGGGGCCGCCTCGCCCCGCGCCGCGCCAAGCGCCGCGGGCACCAGAACCACGCGGTCGGCGGCCGGGTCAACCAGCACCAGCATCACCCGGTCACCGGTCCGGGCCCCCGGCGCCAGCAGCGCCTGCGCCTCGCCCGCCAGCGTGGTGACGGTGCCGACCGGCAGGTCCCCGGCCCAGGCCGGTCCGCAGCACAGGGCAAGGGCCAGGCAGCGCATCACTTGCCGTCCGTCGACCAGTGCGGCGGGTCGCTGGCCAGCTTGACCACGCCATAGGTCGCCCCGACGGCGTGCAGGTCAGTGTTCTGGCCGGTGCGCGGCGCGCTGTCGATGGTCACGTCTTCGCCCTTCTTGTTCTTGATCTTGAGGTCCTTCTGCCAGGTGATCGTCATGTCGATCGCCTTGCCCTCGATATGCCGGCTGGTCAGGCTGGGCTGGTACACGATGTCGAAGCCCTGCTTGCCCGCCATCTCCTTGGCCGCATCGACCGACGCCTTGTCGTCGCCGTGGTCCCATTCGATGTCGGCGCCCTTGATCTTGGGCACGTCCTTCGGCTTGACCTTGCCCTTGGCGACCTTGAACGACCAGTGCATCAGCGCCGCCCGCGTCGCGTTCCGCAGCGTCGCCGAAACCTTCACCTTGGCGCCCGCGTCCTCCAGCGCCTTGATGAAGGCCTGCACCTTGGGCTTGAAGCTGCTGTCGAGGTCGCTGATCTTGTTGCTGTTGGGAAACTTGCTCTGGTTGGCCTTGAACCAGGCGGCGCCGGACTTGTTGTCGGCCATTCGGGAACCCCTTGAAACCCAGGGTGCTGACGCGCCGAACCTAGCAAGCCTGCGCCGCCTGTCAACGCGATCAGTAGCCCAGCGCGCAGCCGTCCTTGCGGGGGTCCGAGGCGCCTTCCAGCACGCCGCCCTCATGGATCACGATGGCCTGCGCCCCGCCCAGGGGCTTTCCCGGCACCTTCACCGCATGGCCCATGGCCGCCAGCGCCTGGCGTACCTCGGGGGTATAGCCGCGTTCGACCTCCATCCCGTCCTCGCCCGCAAAGCAGCGCGGGGCGTCGATGGCAGACTGCGGATCAAGCCCGTAGTCGACCAGGTTCGTCACCAGCCGCGCATGCCCGCAGGGCTGGTAGGCGGCGCCCATCACGCCGAAGGGCATCGTCACGCGGCCGTCGCGCCGCAACATGCCGGGGATGATCGTGTGCATCGGCCGCTTGCCCCCGCCGGCCTCGTTCGGATGCCCCTCGGCCAGGGTGAAGCCCGCGCCGCGGTTCTGGAAGTTGATGCCGAACCGGTCCGAGGCAAAGCCCGACCCGAAGGAGAAGTAGACCGAATAGATCAGCGACACTGCCATGCGGTCGCGGTCCACCACCGACAGGTAGATCGTCTCGCGGTGCACCGCGTCGCGCCGCGGGTCGGCGCGGGGGGCGGCGCGGGCGGGGTCGATCAGCGCCGCCAGCCTTTGCGCCGTCCGGGGCGCCAGCATGTGGTCCAGCCGCGTCGCGCGCGCGGGGTCGGCGATGAAGCGGTTGCGCGCGTCATAGGCCAGCCGCGCCGCCTCCGCCTCCAGATGCGCGCGCGCGGCACCGAACGGGTCGAGCGAGGCCAGGTCGAACTGCGACAGGATGTTCAGCATCAGAAGCGCCGTCGCCCCCTGGCCGTTCGGCGGATGCTCCAGCACCTCGACGCCGCGGTAGGTGCCCGCCACGGGTTCGGTCCAGTCGCAGGCGGTGGCGGCGAGGTCGTCCGGCGTGTGGCAGCCGCCAAGCGCGCGCAGCGAGGCGACGATGTCCGCAGCCACCTCGCCCTCGTAGAACCCCGCGCGGCCCTGCGCGGCGATGCGCCGCAGCACCTCGGCCTGGCCGGGGGCGCGGAACACCTGGCCTGTGCGCGGCGCGGCGCCGTCCAGAAGGAACCGGTCGCGCGCGGCGCCCTTCAGCGTGTCGGCCGCCTCGGCCCAGTCGGCGGCGGTGCGCGGGGCGACGGGCACGCCCTCGTCGGCATAGCGGATCGCGGGCGCCAGCACCTGCGCCAGGGGCAGGCGGCCCCAGTCGGCGGACAGGCGGCAGAAGGCATCGACGGCGCCGGGCAGGGTGACCGCCTCGATCCCCTGTTCGGGCACCGCCGTCAGGCCGCGGTCGCGCATCGCCGCCGCCGACAGGCCCGCAGGCGCCCGGCCCGACCCGTTCAGGCCCAGCACGCGGTCCTCCCCCGGGGGCTTCAGCAGCACGAAGCAGTCGCCGCCCAGGCCGGTCATCTGCGGCTCGCAGAAGCCCAGCAGCACGGCGCCCGCGATGGCCGCATCGACCGCATTGCCGCCTGCCTTGAGCATGTCGATGGCCGTCGCCGCCGCCAGGGGGTGCGAGGTGGCACAAAGGCCGTTCTGGGCCAGCACGGCCGACCGGCCGGGCCTGTGGAAATCGCGCATCGGGCTCACCTCCGTCGGGGCGCAGACTATGTGACGGCTGCCGGGAAAGGAAACGGCTCGCGGCACCATTCCAGTGCCATCGGGCGCCGAAGGTCAACGGGGAGCGGCGGGAAGGTCGCGGCGCACGCGCGCCGGGGGCCCGGACCGACAGGGCAACCGGCGAAGGCTGTCGCCCGCCGACACCTTCGGCGTGCAGGACCGCGTTGCGGCGGCAGGGCGACCGTTCGGGGGGAAGACCTCGGCGCCGCGGTCTGGGTGGGGGCATTAGCCCGCGACGCCGAGGGAAGCCTTATGCAGCTACCCGGTTGGTATCGCCCGCCGCTGCGGCGACACTGTGCGGGAACTTTGGCGCAATCGCGTCATTGTCCCGCATCCGCCGACAGCGGCCCGGCGTCCGGCCCCACCGTTTCCGGATCGGGCAGGCGAAAGGTCAGAAGGTTCCACCCTTCGTGCCGCCGGTAGCACAGGTCGGTCGTCAAGCTGCGAATCAGGTGCCAGCCAAAGCCGCCTTCGGGCAGCGCGGCGGGGTCGGGCGCGATGCCTGCGGGCAGGATGCCCAGCGGCATCGAGGCGCCGCGGTCGGCGATGCGCACCGCGACCGCGCCCACCACGCGTTCCAGCGACAGTTCGATCTCGCCCGGCCGCAGCGCATAGGCGTGCTCGGCCACGTTGTTCAGCGCCTCGGCCAGCACCAGTTCTGCCGCGGGGCGCGCCTCGATCGGCACATCGGCCCAGAGCGGATGCGCCATCAGCCGCACCAGCCCGTCGCGCACGCCCTCGAGGTCGCCCGGCAACCGCAGGTGGGCAAGGTGCGCCGCGGCGTCCTCGCGCGTCACCCGGTCAGCCCGCATGGCGCAGCCCGTCGGGCGCCGCGACGTGGATGGTGAAGACGCGGTCCATCCGCGTCAGGCGGAACACCTTGTCGACGGCGGGGGTCAGCCCGGCCAGTTCCAGATCGCGCCCGGGCCCGAGCAGCTTTTTCACCGCCACCACGGCGCCGAGGCCGGAGCTGTCCAGGAACCCCACGCGCGACAGGTCCAGCACGACCCTTGCGGGGCCATCCTCGACCAGGTCGCGCATGCGTTCCTTGAACGCGATGGCGATCGCCGCGTCGATGCGCGCCTCGCCCACCGTGACGACCATCAGCCCGTCGGCCCGCCGTTCTGCCACCAGTTCCATGCAACCCTTCCTTCCCGCTGCCGTGGGGCGCAGGTTAGGAGGCAACGCTTGCCAAAGGGTTAGCGGCTTTGGGCCGCGATGGGGCGGCTGGGCATCCAGGCATGGCCCGCGGGCGACAGGATGACCGCCTCGCGCAGGCCGTGGCCCGTCTTGTCGGCGGGCGCGGCCAGCACGATGCCGCCTGCCCCGGGCGCAGCCTCCACCGCCGTTTCGGGGTCGCTGTCGTAGAGCCGAAGCTCCGCCCCCGCCCCGCGCGGCCCGGCCTCGGGCAGCAGGGCGTGCAGCGGGTGGCGGGCGAAACTGGCGTCGGAATGCAGCTGGAACGGCTGGCCGCGGTAGACCATCACCGCAAAGTCGCGCCCCGCCTGATGCGCCGTCATGCCGAAGGTTGCGGTCAGGAAGGCCACCGCGGCGCCGGCGTCACGCACCAGAAGGTTGACCCCGAAGCCCCGCAGCGCGGGGCCGAGCCGGTCGCCGGGAACGGTGTCGAGGTCCATCCCGGCGCCCTGTCCCGGGGCGGCCGTCGCGCCAATCGCGCCCTTGATCTTCGCCTGCCCCGGCCCGCATGGTCGCGCCGCAGGGACGGGGGGCTTCGATGGCGGATGTCACGCTTCTGGACGGCGGCATGGGGCAGGAGCTTCTGGCCCGCGCGGGCGATGCGCCCACGCCGCTCTGGGCCACGCAGGTGATGCTTGACCACCCGGGCCTGGTGCAGGCCGTGCATGCCGACTACTTCGCCGCGGGCGCGACGGTGGCCACCACCAACAGCTATGCCATCCACCGCGACCGGCTGGTGCGCGCGGGCATCGAGGACCGGTTCGAAGCCCTGCACCGTGCCGCGCTGGCCGAGGCGCAGGCGGCCCGCGCCGCGCAGGGCCGCGGACGGATCGCAGGATCGCTGGGGCCGCTGGTCGCCTCGTACCGGCCCGAGCTCTGCCCCTCGCCCGAGGTGGCCGCCCCCTTGTATGCCGAGATCGCAGGACTGATGGCGCCGCATGTGGACCTGTTGCTGTGCGAGACCATGGCCTCGGTCGCGCAGGCCGAAGGTGCGCTTCGGGGCGCCTCGGCGGCGGGCCTGCCGGTCTGGCTGTCGGTCACCGTCGATGACCGGGACGGCACGCGGCTGCGGTCGGGCGAGCCGGTGGCGGACCTTGCGCCGCTGGTCGAACGGCTGCGGCCCGCGGCGGTGCTGGCCAACTGCGCGGTGCCCGAGGCGATGGGGGCGGCGCTGGAGGCGCTGTCCCGCCTGGGCCTGCCCTTCGGCGCCTATGCCAACGGCTTCACGCACATCTCGGCGGCGTTCCTGCAGGACGCGCCGACCGTCGATGCGCTGGAGACGCGCCACGACCTGACGCCCGACCGCTATGCCGACTTCGCGATGGACTGGGTCGGGCAGGGCGCCACCATCGTGGGCGGCTGCTGCGAGGTCGGGCCTGCGCATATCGCCGCGCTGGCGGCCGCGCTGACCGCCGCAGGCCACCGGATCACGTGACCTACGTCTACGCCCCGCCTCCCGGGCCGCCGGTGATCCTGCACGAGGACGCGCAGGTGCTGGTCGCGCTCAAGCCCGAGGGGCTGCTGACGGTGCCGGGCAAGGGGCCCGACAAGGCCGACTGCCTGATCGCCCGCCTGATGGCGCTGTATCCGCGCGTGCTGCTGGTGCACCGGCTGGATACCGATACCTCCGGCGTCATCGTCTTTGCCCGCACCTCGGCCGCGCAGGTGGCGCTGGCGGGCCAGTTCGAGCGGCGCGAGACCGCCAAGACCTACATCGCCCGCGTCTGGGGCGCCGTTCAGGGCGACAGCGGCCGGGTGGATCTGCCGATCTGCGTGGACTGGCCCAACCGTCCGCGCCAGCATGTGAACCACGCCACCGGCCGCCCGGCGGTCACCGACTGGCAGGTCGCCGCCCGCACCCCGGGCGAGACGCGGATGCGCCTGCGTCCGCAGACCGGGCGCAGCCACCAGCTGCGCGTGCACATGGCCGAGACCGGCCACCCGATCCTGGGCGATCCGCTCTATGCGACCGGCCCGGCGGCGGCCTTCCCGCGGCTGATGCTGCATGCCGAGACGCTGGCCTTCCGCCATCCGGCCACCGGCCGCACCCTGTCGGTCACCGCGCCCTGCCCCTTCTGACCGCCCCCCCCTTTGCAACCTGCGGAATTTCTGCGCTGCGGCGACGCCGCCTGCCCGTGAATCGGGCGTCTGCCCCGCCGCCGCGCCCCGCCGCCCTGCGCAGGCTTGCCCGCCCGTCCCCCGGGCGCGCTGATCTGCCCCGGGGTCCGTGCTGCACGGACCTGCCGAAGATGTGCGGGGACGATCCGGCCCGGGGGCCGCGCCGCCGCCGCATGGGGTGCAACCAGAACTGCCGCCCGGACAGGGGGCGCCGGTCCCGCGGGGGACGGCCCCGGGGCGGCCCCAGAAGGGGGATAGACCGGATGAAACTGACCCGCCGCATGCTGCTGGCCTCGACGGCCGCCGCACTGGCCGCGCCGCGCATGGCGCTCGCCCAGGGCGAGACGATCAAGATCGGCATCCTGCATTCGCTGTCGGGCACGATGGCGATTTCCGAGACGACGCTGAAGGACACCATGCTGATGCTGATCGCCGCGCAGAACGCCAAGGGCGGCGTGCTGGGCAAGCAGCTCGAGGCGGTGGTTGTCGACCCCGCGTCCGACTGGCCGCTGTTCGCCGAAAAGGCGCGCGAGCTTCTCACCGTGCAGGGCTGTTCGGTGATCTTCGGCTGCTGGACCTCGGTCAGCCGCAAGTCGGTGCTGCCGGTGATCGAGGAGCTGAACGGCCTCTTGTTCTACCCGGTGCAGTACGAGGGCGAGGAATCCTCGCGCAACGTCTTCTACACCGGTGCGGCGCCGAACCAGCAGGCGATCCCGGCGGTGGACTACTACCTGCAAGAGCTCGGGGTGGAGAAGTTCGCCCTGCTCGGCACCGACTATGTCTACCCGCGCACCACGAACAACATCCTCGAGGCCTACCTCAAGTCCAAGGGCATCGCGGCCGGGGACATCTTCGTCAACTACACGCCCTTCGGCCATTCCGACTGGTCAAAGATCGTGGCCGACGTGGTGGCGCTGGGTGCCGACGGCAAGAAGGTGGGCGTCATCTCGACGATCAACGGCGATGCCAACATCGGCTTCTACAAGGAACTGGCCGCCGCGGGCGTCAGCGCCGACACCCTGCCGGTCGTCGCCTTCTCGGTCGGTGAGGAAGAACTGTCGGGCCTCGACACCTCGAACCTGGTCGGGCACCTGGCGGCCTGGAACTACTTCATGTCCGCCGACACGCCCGAGAACAAGGCCTTCATCGAGGCCTGGCACGCCTTCATCGGCGACACCGCGCGCGTCACCAACGACCCGATGGAAGCCCATTACATCGGCTTCAACATGTGGGTGAACGCGGTGACCGCGGCGGGCACGACGGACGTGGATGCGGTGCGCGAGAAGATGTGGGGCCAGACGTTCCCGAACCTGACCGGCGGGATGGCCGAGATGCTGCCGAACCACCACCTGACCAAGCCGGTGCTGATCGGCGAGATCCGGGCCGACGGGCAGTTCGACATCATCAGCCAGACCGAACCCGTCGCGGGCGACGCCTGGACCGACTTCCTGCCCGAATCGGCGGTGCTGGAGGCGAACTGGAAGGACCTCAAGTGCGGCATGTACAACACGCAGACCTCGACCTGCGTGCAGCTGACATCCAACTACTGACAGAAGGCGCGGGCGGGGTTGTCCCCGCCCGTCCCCCGGACTCCCCGATGAATTCCCCGATGCGCCTGTTCCTTCTGTCGCTGCTGGCCGCGGTGCTTGGCGCGCTCGCGACCGCCGCGCCCCTGCGGGCCGAAACGGTGGCCGAGATCGTGGCCGCCGAGCAGGCGGCGATCGTCAAGCCGTCACGGCAGACCATCGGCCCGGTCATCGACCGCCTGGCCGCCAGCGGCGATCCCGTCGCGGCGCGGATGCTGCGCGCCTGGGGCGACCGCCGCCTCGGCACCCGCAAGGCGGACGGCGCGCTTTTCCTCCTGGCGCCCGACCCGGCCGGATACGCGCTGACCGACCTGACCGGCGCCCCCGCGGGCACCGCCGCGGCGGACGAGATCGCGGAGCTGAAGCCCAACGCGGGCGTGCGCGGGCTGATCGCCGCGGCGCTCGTGCGGTTCTCCCTGTCCGACCCCGACCCGGCGCTGCGGGCGCAGGCGCTGGACAGCATCGCCACGGACCCCAATCCCGAAAGCCTGGCGCCCCTGCGCGCCTCTGTCGCGGGCGAGACCGACCCCGCGCTCGCCGCCCGCAAGGCGCGGCTGGAGCGTCTGCTGACGCTGCGCTTCGACCCCGACCCGGCGGCCCGCGTCGCCGCCATCGACGGCTTCGGCGCCGACCTGGGCCTTGACCTGCGCGGCGCGCTGTCGCCGCTGGTGGCGACGACCGTCGTCGCGGGGCCCCTGCCCGAGGGCGCGAACCTCGCCCGCACGCTGGTGCCCGGCCGCGACCTGCCCGAGGCCGAGGCCTATGCAAGGCTGGCCGAAGCGGGCCTGGTGCCGCCGCCGCTGGCGGCGGACGCGCAGCGCGCGGCGCTGGAGGGCAACATCGTGGCGGGCAGGGTCGGCGGCGTGCCGGTGGCCGAGCTGTCCGGCCAGGCCGCCCGCGACCGCGCCTATTCGGCGCTGGAGGCCGCGGGCACGGTGCCCACCGCCGCCACCGCCGACGAGATCGCCGCCGCGCTGGACGCCCATCCGATCCGCGAGGTCTATGCCGAAGCCGACCCCGCCGTCACCACCGCCGCGACCCGCGCGCTGGCCGCCATCGCGGTCAAGGTCGGCGCCATGCAGGCCGCCGACCTCGGGCTCGATGCGCTGTCGCTGGCCTCGATCTACTTCCTGGCCGCCATCGGGCTGGCCATCACCTTCGGCGTGATGGGCGTCATCAACATGGCGCATGGCGAGTTCATCACCATGGGCGCCTACACGGGTTACGTCGTGCAGCTGTTCGTGCCGGACCTCACGCTGTCGATCCTGATCGCCCTGCCGCTGGCCTTCGCAGTCACCTTCGGCGCGGGCGTGGGGATGGAGCGGCTGGTGATCCGGCACCTCTACAAGCGGCCGCTGGAAACGCTGCTCGCCACCTTCGGCATCTCGATCGCCTTGCAGCAGCTGTTCAAGAACATCTTCGGCACGCAGGCCCGCCCGCTGACCTCGCCCGCCTGGCTGGACGGGGCGTTGGTGTTCAACGACGTGGTGTCGATCAGCTACATCCGCATCGCGATCTTCGTGCTGGCGCTGGTGTTCCTGGCCTTCTTCCTGTGGCTGATGAAGCGTACTCGGCTGGGGCTCGAGGTGCGGGCGGTCACGCAGAACCCCGCGATGGCCGCAAGCATGGGCATCAACCCCGACCGCATCAACATGCTGACCTTCGGCCTGGGGTCGGGCATCGCGGGCATCGCGGGCGTGGCCATCGGACTGTTCGCCAAGGTCACCTCGGAACTGGGCACCGACTATATCGTGCAGTCGTTCATGACCGTGGTCGTGGGCGGCGTGGGGTCGATCTGGGGCACGCTGTCGGGGGCCTTGATGATCGGGTCCTTGCAGAAGGGGATCGAGTGGCTGAACCCCTCGAACACGCTGGCCGCGCAGACCTACATGATCCTGTTCATCATCCTGTTCATCCAGGTCCGTCCGCGCGGGATCGTCGCGCTGCGCGGCCGCGCCGCGGGGGACTGAGACATGGCACCGCATCCCGCCCTGACCCCCCGCCCCTTCCTCGCCCGCAACCCGCATGTGCTGTGGTTCCTCGCCGCACTCGCGCTGTTCGTGGCGCTGGTGACACTGCTGTCGCCAGCCTTCGGGGCGGGGCTGGTCTCCACCTCCTTCGTCAAGACCCTGGGCAAGACCCTGGCCCTGTGCCTTGCCGCGCTGGCGATGGACGTGGTCTGGGGCTATGCGGGGATCCTGTCGTTGGGCCACATGGCCTTCTTCGCGCTTGGCGGCTACATGATCGGCCAGTGGCTGATGTATGCCCGCACCGAGGAGATTGTGCTGGCGCAGCTGACGCAAGGCGCGATCCCGCCGACCGGGGCCGAGATCGCGCAGGGCGTGGCGGTGCAGATCTTCGGGGTCGTCGGCTCGTCGGAAATGCCGCTGGTCTGGTCCCTTGCGCATTCGCTGACGGCGCAGCTGGCGCTGGTCATGCTGGTGCCGGGGGTGCTGGCCTTCGTCTTCGGCTGGCTCGCCTTCCGGTCGCGGGTGACGGGGGTATACCTGTCGATCCTGACCCAGGCGATGACGCTGGCCCTGTCGCTGTACCTGTTCCAGAACGACAGCGGGCTGCGCGGCAACAACGGCCTGTCGGGCCTGCAGAACCTGCCGGGCCTGCGCGCGGCGGGGCAGGATCTGGTGTCGGTCTGGTTCTTCTGGGCTTCGGCCGCGGCGCTGGCGCTGGCCTATGTCACGCTGGCCTGGGCGATGTCGGGCAAGTTCGGGTCGGTCCTGCGCGCGATCCGCGACGACGAGGCGCGGGCGCGGTTCCTGGGCTACCCGGTCGAGGGCTACAAGCTGTTCGTCTTCGCCGCGACCGCGGTGCTGAGCGGGCTGGCGGGGGCGCTGTACTACCCGCAGGCGGGGATCATCAACCCGGCCGAACTGGCGCCCATCGCCTCGATCTACCTCGCCGTCTGGGTCGCCATCGGCGGGCGCGGGCGGCTGTACGGGGCGGTGATCGGGGCGGCGGCGGTGTCGCTGCTGTCGTCGTGGTTCACCGGCGGGCGGGCGCCGTCGATCCCGCTGGGGTTCGCCACCATCGACTGGGTGGACTGGTGGCAGGTCCTGCTGGGCCTGTCCTTCGTCGCCGTCACGCTGTTCGCGCCCAAGGGGCTGGCGGGGCTGTTCGACCTCTGGCAGGGGCGCCGCGCGCCCGACCGCAAGGGCGCCGACCTCGGGCCCGGCAAGGGATCCCTGCAGGAACGCGAGGCGGTGGAATGAGCGCGCTGCTGGAGGTTTCGGGCGTCTCCGTCACCTTCGACGGGTTCCGCGCCATCAACAACCTGTCCTTCGCCATCGGCCCGGCCGAGATGCGCGCGGTGATCGGGCCGAACGGCGCGGGCAAGACCACCTTCATGGACATCATCACCGGCAAGACCCGGCCCGACACGGGCACCGTGACCTGGGGCGAGAAGGCCGTGTCGCTGCTGCGCATGTCCGAGGCCGAGATCGCCCGCGCGGGCGTCGGGCGCAAGTTCCAGCGGCCCACGGTGTTCGAGGACCAGACGGTGGCCGAGAACCTGGTGCTGGCGCTGAAATCGCCGCGCGGGCCACTGGCGGCGCTGGGCTTTGCGCTGACCGGCGGGGGCCGCGCGCGGATCGAGGCGCTGGCGGCGGAGGTGGGGCTGACGGACCACCTTTCCCGCAAGGCGGGCGAGCTCAGCCACGGGCAGAAGCAATGGCTGGAAATCGCCATGCTGCTGGCACAGGAACCGCGGCTGCTGCTGGTGGACGAACCCGCCGCGGGCATGACGCTGGCCGAACGCGAGCGCACCACGACGATGCTGACCGACATCGCGAAGACGCGCGCCGTGGTGGTGGTGGAACACGACATGGACTTCGTGCGGCGGCTGAACTGCAAGGTCACCGTCCTGCACGAGGGCGCCGTGCTGGCCGAGGGCACGCTCGACCACGTGACCAGGGACCAGGTGGTGATCGACGTCTATCTGGGGCGCGGCGGATGATCGAGACGCGGGGACTGACGCTGCACTACGGGGGCTCGCAGATCCTGCACGGGATCGACTTCGTGGCGAAAGCCGGCGAGGTGACCTGCATCATGGGCACCAACGGCGTGGGAAAGACCAGCTTTCTCAAGGCGCTGGCCGGGACGCATCCGCGGTCGGGGGGCGAGGTGTTCCTCGGCTCCGAGACCATCGGCCGCCTGCGCCCGCAGGAGATGGCGGCCCGCGGGCTGGCCGTGGTGCCGCAGGGGCGGATGATCTTTCCGCTGCTGACGGTGCGCGAGAACCTCGAGACCGCCTTCGCCGTCCTGCCGCGGGGCGAGCGGCGGGTGCCCGACGACATCTACGACCTGTTCCCGGTCCTGCGCGACATGGGGCGGCGGCGGGGGGGCGACCTGTCGGGCGGCCAGCAGCAGCAGCTTGCCATCGCGCGGGCCATGCTGATGCGCCCGCGCGTCCTGCTGCTGGACGAGCCCACCGAGGGCATCCAGCCCAACATCATCCAGCAGATCGGCCGGGTGATTTCGCTGCTGAAAGACCGCGGCACGATGGCGATCGTGCTGGTGGAGCAGTATTTCGACTTTGCCTGGGGCCTGGCCGACCGGCTCTATGTCTTCGACCGCGGCACGGTGGCGATCTCGGGCGCCAAGGCCGAGCTGTCGCAGGCCGAGGTGCGGGGGCGGTTCTCGCTGTAGGGGCGGCGTCGCCTCTGGTCAGCCGTCGCCGCTCCGGCGCCTCCCCTCCCCCTCGTGGGGAGGGGATGGGGGAGGGTGGCTCCACCGACCGGCCGGGCGCCCCCCCACCCTCTCCCTCCCCCACGAGGGGGGAGGGAAGCACCTCATCGCGAGGCCGCGCGCAGGCCCAAGACCCCGCCCGGGCCTTGACCCGGGGCCTCCCCCGTCACCGGCGTGCCAGTGGGCGGGGGAGGTCCCGGGTCAAGCCCGGGACGGGGTCTTTCCCGGGAGCGTCCGCCCCCGCTGGCGGAGGGCGGCGCGATGGGGCAGGGTCTGGGCCACTCGGCGGAGCCCCCCCCTTGACCGACCTCGTGATCCTCGACTGCGACGGCGTGGTGATCGACAGCGAGATCATCAGCGCCTCGATGCTGATCGCGGAACTGTCGCGGCTCGGGGTGGCGGTGGACATGCCTTACGTCGCGCGCCACTTCCTCGGCCGCAGCTATCCGGTGGTGATGGCCCAGATCCGCCGCGAATTCGGCCTCGACCTGCCGCCCGACTTCGAGGACCGCTACCGCGACCGCCTGCTGGAGGCGTTCCGCACGCAGTTGCGCATCATGCCCGGCGTGGCCGCGGTGATCGACGCGCTGGCCGTGCCGGTCTGTCTGGCGACCTCCTCCTCGCCGCGGCGGGTGGAGATGTCGCTGCGGCTGGTGGGGCTGTGGGACCGCCTGGGCCCGGTGACCTTCACCGCGACGGAGGTCGCCCGCGGCAAGCCCGCGCCCGACCTGTTCCTGCACGCCGCCGCCCGCATGGGGGTGGATCCCGCCGCCTGCCTGGTGATCGAGGACAGCCTGACCGGCATCCGCGCCGCCCGTGCCGCGGGCATGGCGGTCTGGCGCTTCACCGGCGGCAGCCACATGGGTGCGGACACCGCCCCGGAACCCGAGGACGCGCGCCCCGACCTGAGGTTTGCGTCCTTTGCGGATTTCTTCCAGATTGCGCCGCATCTGAAGGCCAGAGGGTGCTGATGCGCGCTGACGCCGAACCCACGCTGCTGGACGAAGCCGCCCGGGCGGGCTGGCTTTACTATGTCGGCGGGCTGACGCAGGACCAGATCGCGGCGGAACTGGGCGTCAGCCGCCAGCGGGCGCAAAGGCTGGTGGCCCGCGCGCGGGACGAGGGGCTGATCCACATCCGGCTGGAACACCAGCTTGCGTCCTGCCTCGCACTCGAGGCCGCGCTGATCCGCCGCTTTGGCCTGACGCGGGCGCGGGTCGCCCCCGACCTGCCGCCGCCGGCCGATCCGTCGCTGGCCACCGCGGCGGCGGCGGCGGCGCTGCTGGAGGCGTTCCTCGCCGATCCCCGCCCGCTGACCATCGCCTTCGGCACCGGCCGGTCGCTGTCGGCCATGGCCGCCACGCTGACCGCGCAGCGGGCCGAGCGGCACCGCATCGTCAGCCTGATCGGCAACATCGCGCAGGATGGCTCGGCCACTTTCTATGACGTGGTGCCGCGCATCGCCGACAGGCTGCATGCGACCTATTTCCCGATGCTGGTGCCGGTGCGGTCCGACAGCCCCGAGGAACGCGCCCTTTTCCGCAGCCTGCCCCCGGTCCGGCGGGCCTGCGACCTGGCCACCTCGGCCGATGTCACCTTCGTGGGCGTCGGCCAGATGGGACCCGAGGCGCCGCTGGTGAAGGACGGCTTCGTCAGCGCCGCCGGAATGGCCAAGCTGGATGCGGCAGGCGCGGCGGGCGAGATCGTCGGCTGCATCTTCGACCGGGCGGGGCACTATATCGAAAGCCCCGATGTCGGCGTGTCGGGCGGCGTGCGGATCGATCCCGGCCGCGACCGCCCGGTGATCGGCGTCGCCGCGGGCGCGGCGAAGGTCGAGGCGGTCCGCGCGGCGCTGTGCGGGCGCATCCTGAACGGCCTGGTCACCGACGAATCCACCGCCGCCGCCCTGCTGGCCTGATTTCGCGGCCTGACCGCGAAAGCGGCATCCCGGTGCCCGCGATGCCCGAAAAACGGGATTGACTCGACTCAGGGGGCGTGTGAACAATTCATCACGCAATGGGCATCTGCTCATCGCAAGGGGAGGATACCGATGACCATGACGATGCGGGCGCTGCTGGGCGCCTGTGCCGTGTCCGCGCTTGTCAGCGCGGCCGCGGCCCAAACCACGATCACCGTCGCCACCGTCAACAACGGCGACATGATCCGCATGCAGGGCCTGATGGACGACTTCTACGCCAAGAACCCCGACATCAAGGTCGAATGGGTGACGCTGGAAGAGAACGTCCTGCGCCAGAACGTGACCACCGACATCGCCACCGGCGGCGGCCAGTA
>CAZCPY010000013.1:0-20892 GCA_964499865.1 uncultured Rhodobacterales bacterium
CGATGCCGATCTCGACAGCGCGGTCGAGGGGCTGGTCGATGCGATCTGGTTCAACCAGGGCCAGGTCTGCTGTGCTGGCTCGCGCCTGCTGGTGCAGGAGGGCGTGGCCGACCGTTTCCACGCAAGGCTGAAGCGCCGGATGGACGGGCTGCGGCTGGGCGATCCGCTGGACAAGTGCATCGACGTGGGCGCGGTGGTCGATCCGGTGCAGCTTGCCGCCATCCGCGGCATGGTCGAGGCCTCCGAGGGCGAGGTCTACCACGCCGCCTGCGCGGTGCCCGGGGGCTGCTTCTATCCGCCCACGCTGATCACCGGCCTCAGTGCCGCCAGCCGCCTGATGCAGGAGGAAATCTTCGGCCCGGTGCTGGTCTCGATGACCTTCCGCACGCCGGAAGAGGCGGTCAGCCTGGCCAACAACACCCGCTATGGCCTGGCGGCGAGCGTCTGGACCGAGAACGTCAACCTCGCGCTGGACGTGGCGCCCAAGCTGCGCGCGGGGGTGGTCTGGGTGAATGCCACGAACCTGTTCGACGCGGCGGCGGGGTTCGGCGGGGTGCGCGAAAGCGGCTTCGGGCGCGAAGGCGGATGGGAGGGGCTGCTGGCCTACCTGCGGCCTGCCGGGACGGCGAAGGCGCTGAAGCCTGTCGCGCCGGTTCCGGCACCCCGGGACCCGGTGGCCGAGGGGCTGGACCGCACCGCGAAACTCTACATCGGCGGCAAGCAGGCGCGGCCCGATGGCGGCTATTCGCGCGCCGTCTGGTCGCCGAAGGGTCGGCTTCTGGGCCATGCCGGGATCGGCAACCGCAAGGACATCCGCAACGCGGTCGAGGCGGCGCAGGCGGCCAGGGGCTGGGCGAAGGCCACCGCCTGGAACCGGGCGCAGGTGCTGTATTTCCTGGCCGAGAACCTGTCCGCCCGCGCCGCGGAATTCGCGGGCCGCCTGCGCGACATGACCGGGCGGCCGGGCGAAGGTGAGGTCGAGGCCGCGATCCGCCGCCTGTTCACCTATGCCGCCTGGGCCGACAAGTTCGACGGCGCCGCCAAGGCGGTGCCGATCCGCGGCGTGGCGCTGGCGATGAACGAACCCGTGGGCGTGATCGGCATGATCTGCCCCGACGAGGCGCCGCTGTTGGGCCTCGTGTCGCTGGTGGCGCCTGCGGTTGCCATGGGCAACACCTGCGTCGTGGTCCCGTCGGACCCCTTCCCGCTGGCGGCGACCGACCTTTATCAGGTCTTCGACACCTCGGACCTGCCCGCCGGCGTGGTCAACATCGTGACCGGCGCGCATGGGGACCTGGCGAAGCCCCTGGCGTCGCACATGGATGTCGATGCGGTCTGGTGCTTTGGCGCCGCCGCCCTGTCGGCGGTGGTGGAGCGCGAGGCGGCAGGCAACGTCAAGCGGACCTGGGTCAACCACGGCCGCGCGACCGACTGGGCGACCGCCGAGGGCCGCCCCTTCCTGCGGCAGGCGACCGAGGTCAAGACGGTCTGGGTGCCCTACGGCGCGTAGGGCGCAGGGCGGGGTTTACCCCGCCGTCACGCCAGATGCCCGCGGAAGGCCGCGATCACCTGCGCATAGACGTCACGCTTGAACGGCACGATCTGCGCCAGCAGGTCGTCGGCCCGCATCCAGCGCCAGGCGCCGAATTCGGGGTGTTCGGTGTCGATGCGGATGGCGGCGTCGGGGGCATCCAGGCGGAACAGGAACCACTTCTGTTTCTGCCCGCGGTACCGGCCGCCCCAGACGCGGCCCAGCAGGTCGGGCGGCAGGTCGTAGGTGACCCAGCCTTTCGTGCGGTCCAGCAGCGTCACCGCATCGGCGGTGACGCCGGTTTCCTCCCGCAGCTCGCGCAGTGCGGCGGCCCTGGGCCTTTCGCCGTCGTCGATGCCGCCCTGCGGCATCTGGAACGCCGGCAGGTCGCTGTCCAGGCGCTGGCCCGCGAAGAGAAGGCCGTCGCGGTTCATCAGCGCCACGCCCGCGCAGGGGCGGTAGGGAAGCGCCTGCGGCATTTCAGGCGCGCCGCCCGGGGGCAAGCGCCCGCCTCGCCCCTTCCCTCCGCACGAGGGGCGGGGAAGGCGCCCGCCGGTCGGAGGCCGCCCGGGTCACGGCGTGGCGGCCGGGTCGGTCTGGTCGTTCAGCGACATCACCGACAGGCCCTTGATGATGTCCACCGCATAGGCGAGCTGGTAGTCTTCTTCCCGCAGCTTGGCGGTTTCCTCGGCGCGGGCGGCGTCCGCCTCGTACTGGGCGCGTTCGTCCTCGGTCATCGAATCGTTGGCCAGCGCCCCGCGCAGGCCGGCCTCGGACCGGGTACCGACGGCCGATGCCGGTTCCTGGGCCGCCGCGCCTTCGGCCGCCGGCGGCTTGACCGGCTGGGCCACGATGATGTCGGGCGCCACGCCAAGCGCCTGGATCGACCGGCCCGAGGGCGTGTAGTAGCGCGCCGTCGTCAGCCGCATGGCGCCGTCGCCGCGCAGCGGGATGACGGTCTGCACCGATCCCTTGCCGAAGCTCTTCTGCCCCACGACGATCGCCCGGCGGTGGTCCTGCAGCGCCCCCGCGACGATTTCGGATGCCGAGGCGGAGCCTTCGTTGATCAGCACGACCAGCGGTTTGCCCGCGATCAGGTCGCCGGGGGTGGCGGTAAAGCGTTCGCCGTCCGCCGCCTGCCGCCCGCGGGTCGAGACGATCTCGCCCTTGTCGAGGAAGGCGTCGGAGACCTCGATGGCCTGCGTCAGCAGGCCGCCGGGGTTGTTGCGCAGGTCGACGACGACGCCCGCAACCTTGTCCATGCCGCCCAGGGCATCGACCGCCTTCTTCAGCTCTGCCTCCAGCCCCGGATAGGTCTGGTCGTTGAAGGTGGTGATGCGCAGCACGACGGTGTCGCCGACGGTGCGGCCGCGCACGGCCACAAGCTTGATCGTGTCGCGGATGATCGAGACGTCGAAGGGTTCGTCCACCCCCGCGCGCACGATGGTGACGATGATTTCCGACCCTACCGGCCCGCGCATCTTTTCGACCGCCTGGTCTAGGTTCAGGCCCAGCACCGATTCGCCGTCGACATAGGTGATGAAGTCGCCCGCCATGATGCCCGCCGCCGCCGCGGGCGTGCCGTCCATCGGCGACACGACCTTGATGAAGCCGTCTTCCTGCGTGACCTCGATCCCGAGGCCGCCGAATTCGCCGCGCGTCTGCACGCGCATGTCGTTGAAGTCTTTTGCCGGCAGATAGGACGAATGCGGGTCAAGCGAGGTCAGCATGCCGTTGATCGCGGCCTCGATCAGGTCCTTGGTCTCGACCTCCTCGACATATTGCGCGCGGATGCGTTCGAAGATGTCGCCGAACAGGTCCAGCTGTTCGTAGACGGTGCTGTCCTGTTGCGCTTCCTGCGCGATCAGGGGCCCGGCGACCTGCGTCGTCAGCACGGCACCGGCGACGGTTCCGCACAGGGCGGCCAGCACGAATTTCCTCATCGCGATCATTCTCCCGTTGCCGTGAACCAGGGGGCGGGGTCCACCGGCTCTGCGCCCTGCCTGAATTCGATATAGAGCGTTTCGCTGTCGCGGACGCCAGACCCCTCGTCGGCCGTGGCCAGGAACTCGCCCGCGCCGGGAAGGGTTCCGCCCATCAGCCCCAGAGGCGCGCCCTGCGCCACCACCTCGCCAACCTCGCCATACAGCGTGCCGAACCCGGCCAACACCACCAGATAGCCGCTGCCGGGCTCGAGGATCATCACGTTTCCGTAGTCGCCGAGGGGCCCGCGAAAGCGGATCGTGGCGGCCCAGGGCGCGGTGACCAGCGCGCCCGGGCGGGTGGCGAGCGTCAGGCCGGGGCGGGCGACGCCGCGGGGGTCGGCCTCGCCCGCCCGCCGCAGCACGGTGCCGCGCACCGGCAGGGGCAGGCGGCCCCCCTGCGCGGCGAAGTCGCCCGCGGGGTCGGGCTCGGGCACCAGGCCGGTCGCGAGGTCGGCGATGGTTCTGGCGGATGCGGCCACGGCGGCCATCGCCGCGGCGTCGGCCTCGAAGCGCAGCGGCAGGTCGGTGCGGTCGGAAATCGCCTGGCTCAGCGCCGCGCGGGCCGCCTGGGCGGCGGCCAGCGCGGCGGTCACGGTGCCTGCGGCGTCCGTCTGCACGCGGCGCAGGGCGGCGAGCTCTTCCAGTTCGTTGCGCAGCTTTTCCGCCTCGGCCTGAAGGCCCGGGGTCACGTCGGCGAGGATCATCGCCGCCCGCACCGTGCCCACGGGGCCCTGCGGATGCAGCAGAAGCCGGGGCCCGGGCTCTGGGTCAAGCTGCGCCAGCACGCCCAGCAGCTGCGCGATGCGGGCGCGTTCGGCCTCGAACTGCACGGTCAGCGCGTTCTCGCGCAGGCGCGCCTGCCGCAGGCTGTCGCGCAGGGCGGCGAGCGCCGCCTCCTCGGCCTGGATCAGCGCGGTCAGCGCGGCCACGCGGTCGCGTGCGCCCTCGGCCGCTGGCAGGCCGGCAACGGCCGTCTCCAGCGCCGCCGCAGCGGCCGCGGCATCGGCCACGGCGTCCTGCGCGCGGGCGGAAGCCGCAGCGGACAGCACGACCGCCAGGACAAGGACGCGGATCACCGCAGGATCAGGCTCTGCCCGGTCATTTCGGGCGGTTGCGGCAGGCGCATCAGCTGCAGCAGCGTGGGCGCAAGGTCCGACAGCCGCCCGTCGCGCAGCCGCACGCCCGGCGGCCCGCCGACCAGGATCACCGGCACGGGGCTGAGCGTATGCGCCGTATGCGGACCGCCGGTCACCGGATCGACCATCACGTCGCAATTGCCGTGGTCGGCGGTCACGATCATCGTCCCGCCCGCGCGGTCCAGCGCCTGAAGCGCCCGGCCAAGGCCGCGATCCACCGCCTGACAGGCCAGGATCGCTGCGGGCAATGACCCGGTATGCCCCACCATGTCGGGGTTTGCGTAGTTGACCACGATCAGGTCGAAGCCCCCGTTTTCCTTGGCCCCGATGGCTTGCACCAGCCGGTCGGACACCTCGTCGGCGCTCATCTCGGGCTGCAGGTCGTAGGTCGCGACCTTGGGCGAGGGGGCCATGTAGCGGTCCTCGCCGGGGAACGGCACCTCGCGGCCGCCGTTCAGGAAGAAGGTGACATGCGGATACTTCTCGGTCTCGGCCAGGCGGAACTGGCGAAGTCCCTGCGCCGCCACCCATTCGCCGAGGGTGTTGCGGATGTCCTGCTTGGGGTAGGCGGTGGTCATGAAGGCGTTGTGGGCGCTGGAATAATCCACCATCCCCAGCATCGCGGCAAAGGCCGGGCGCGGGCCGGTGTCAAAGCCCGCGAAGTCGGGCGCCCCCAGTGCCGACAGGATTTCCCGCGCGCGGTCGGCGCGGAAGTTCAGGCAGAAGATGCCGTCGCCGTCCCGCATGCCGGCATAGTCGCCGATCACCGTGGGGGCGATGAACTCGTCGGTCTCGCCCCGCGCGGTGGCCAGCGCCACGGCGGCGGAAGGGTCCTGCGCGGCCAGGCCCTTGCCCTCGGCCATCGCGCGCCAGGCGCGCTCGACCCTTTCCCAGCGGTTGTCGCGGTCCATCGCCCAGTAGCGGCCGGTCACCGTGGCCACGCGGGCGCCGTCGGGCAGACCCGCCAGCAGCGCGGCGACGAACCCGGCCGCCGAGGTCGGCGCCACGTCGCGGCCATCCGTGATCGCGTGCAGGACCACCGGGACGCCCTGCGCGGTGACCGCTCGGGCTGCCGCCAGCAGATGCGAAATGTGCCCGTGCACCCCGCCGTCCGACACCACGCCCAGCAAATGCGCGACCCCGCCCGAGGCGCGCAGCCGCGCGCAGAAGTCCAGCAGGGCGGCGTTCCGCGCGAATGCCCCGGTCTCGATGGCCAGGTCGATGGCGCCCAGATCCATCGCCACCACGCGGCCCGCACCGATGTTGGTGTGCCCCACCTCGGAATTGCCCATCTGCCCGGAGGGCAGGCCCGCATCCGGCCCGAAGGTCGTCAGCGTCGCATGCGGGCAGGTCATCCACAGGCGGTTGAAGTTCGGCACATCGGCCTGCGCGGGCGCGCTGACCGCGGGGTCGGGGCCGATGCCCCAGCCGTCGAGGATGCACAGCACCACCGGTCCGCCTGCCGCCACGACGCCCTCCGCCAAATGCTTCGGCCCCCGTCATAGCGGGGGCCGGGCACCGCGGAAAGGACGGATTGCTGATGCGAAGGCCCCCCGGGAATCGGGTGCGGAGACAGCCGCAATCCTCGCGGGGTTCAAGCATGCGCGTCCGCCCGATTCGTTGAGCACTCTGCGCAGTGAGGCTTTCCGGCTCGCGCGACCGAGCAATCTGCGACCCCAAGACCACCACAAACTGAGCATATAAAAGTGATCTATGGCCATCATGAGGTAGTAAAAGCCGACGCTAACGAAAAATGCTCACTCTGATAAGCTCAACATAGGTAGTTGTTGGTTATAAGTGATCGATACATATGGATGGGGTGGCCTGCGTTGAAATGGCCCTGCTGATCAAAGGAGACAGCCATGCCGAAAGTGCACGAAGTCCTGAACGCGATGATCCGCGAGCAGGGGACCAATACCTCCCGGCTTGCCAAGCAGACCAAGATGTCGCGGAACACGGTTGCCCGCGCGCTTGCCGGGCAGCCGTCTCGCAAAAGCACTATCGAAGATCTGGCTCGTGCCCTCGGCACGACGCGAATGCAGATCGAGGCGCGCGCGGCCGGTCCGGAACCGATGGATGACGCCACGCGGACGGAACGCCTGCGCCGCCTCGGCCTGGTCCGGATCTCTCCCGCACTTCCGTCCCAGGTCTGGGTCAACTACCAGATCGTGTCGCAGCGCTATGGCGTGCCCATCCAGACCCTTCTCGATGCCGCGCCCGTCATCTTTGCGCTGGTCGCCGAGCATTCACTGGCGCGGCGCCGGGCGCGGGTGGATGCGATTGCTGAGGCACTTGAGGCGCTTGGCCCTTACAGCGCACGGAGTCTGGAGCACCTGAACGATTTCCGGGGCGGGCGCCGCCGCATCGAGGAAGCACTCGGTGCCGAGCAGACCTCCATCGCGCGTCGCAACCTCGACGGCATCCACGCCAATCCCGACGAAGACGACGAAGTGCCGACGCTGTTTGCCGACTACCTTAACCAGATGGCCGAAGAGGCCGGGGCAGCGGAGCACTTCGATTTCGATGGGGCTGTAAACACGATGTTCGGCTATTGCCCTGTTTTCGAGGACGATTGGCAGGGCGTCACGGGAAGCGACGCGCGGGCTGCCTTCGCCCTCCATCGCCGCTACGTGATGCTGCGCGATGTTCCCGACGAGCTTGCCTGGACAGCCGACGAACCCGCGGAACGGCGGGATGCGCGTATGGCGTTTCTGGCCGCGAGGGTGCCGGATGAGACTTGGGCCGAACATCTCGCTGAATTGGAGGCGATCTGATGCGCAAGCACATCCGCGAGTGCCAGTCGATTTGTGAGGCTGCCGGGCTCACCATCGTGTCAGTCGACTCCCGGCGTCGGCACCTTCATGTCTACTGTGCGGAGGGCGATGTCGTGTTTCCCAAGACCCCGAGCGACTTCCTGTGGCGTCACAATGCTCTGAATTCTGCGCGCCGGGTGGCGTTCCGCTCCCAGTAAATGACGACGCGCCGTCCATCCATAGATGGCGGCGCGCCTTACACCTTCCATTGTCTCAGGCCGCGGCGGTCGCCGCACGGGCCTTTTCGGCGATGGCGTTGAATGCCGCGGGCTCGTGGATGGCGAGGTCGGACAGCACCTTGCGGTCGACCTCGATCCCGGCCTTCATCAGGCCGTTGATGAAGCGCGAATAGGTCAGCGCGGGGTCGAACAGCCGCACCGCGGCGTTGATCCGCTGGATCCACAGCGCGCGGAAGTTGCGCTTGCGCACCTTGCGGTCACGGGTCGCGTACTGGTTGGCCTTGTCGACCGCCTGGGTGGCGGTGCGGAAGTTGGTGGACCGGGCGGCATAGTAGCCGGACGCGGCCTTGATCACCTTGCGGTGGCGGGCGTGCGTGACCTTGCCGGATTTGACGCGGGACATGGGCCTGGCTCCTTACCGGTCGTAGGGCATGTATTTCTTGACGATCTTCGTGTCCTGCGGGGCAAGGACCATGGTCCCCGTCGCATTCCGCACGAATTTCGCCGAGCGCTTGATCATGCCGTGCCGCTTGCCGGCCACGCCGGCCTTGGCATGGCCGTTGGCCGAGAAGCGGAACCGCTTCTTGGCCGCCGACTTGGTCTTCATCTTGGGCATTTCGATCTCCGTATCGTTGCAGGCGCGACTCGGCATGCCACATCGGCCGGCCGCGCAGGATGGACGCGGGGCGTTACACCGGGCGATGGCGCGATGCAAGCCCGCGGACGGGCGCGAGGCGGCCCCGGCCGCGGCGGGGCGTTCCGTTGCGGCGCGGGCGACGATCGGGGGGCGGGCGCGGCGCCGGTCCTCAAGCCCGCGACAATCAACCCCGGATTGAAGCGAAAAATTGACACGTCCCCGGCGCGGGATCATGCCGGATCCACCGCCTGATTCCAACCGCTGCGGGGGCAGCACGCGGACGGGAGGGCGGCCACCGCAGCACAGGCCCGACCATCATGCCCCTGACGTTCAACGGCACCCTCGGCGACGATTCGCTGACAGGCTCGCTCGGCAACGACCTCTTCAACCTTGGCCTCGGCAACGACACCGCGCGCTGCCTCGACGGCGACGACACCGCTTATGGCGGCGGCGGCAATGACGAGCTGGAGGGTCTCTACGGCCGGGACCTCCTGTTCGGCGGCGACGGCGATGACCTGCTGTGGGGACGCGACGACAATGACACGCTGCGCGGCGATGCCGGCAACGACACCACGATCGGTGGCCTCGGCGACGACTGGGTCTATGGCGGCGACGGCGACGACCTGTTGACGGGCAGCCAGGGCTACGACCGCCTGTATGGCGGCGCGGGCAACGACCTGGCATTTGTCGGCGTCTACGAAGGCGAGGGACAGACCTGGCTGGACGCGGGGGACGATGTCCTCGACGCAGGCTCTGCCCTGTCGGCGCAGCGTGCCAACGGCGGGACAGGCAACGACCGCATGGACTCTGGCGCCGGCAACGACACGATGTTCGGGGACGCGGGCGACGACCAGATGACCGGCGGCGACGGTGCCGACAACCTGTCGGGCGGCGACGGCAACGATCTGGTCTTTGGCGAACGGCGCCCGGGTGACCTGGTGGCCGCGGCAGGCGCCGACACGCTGTACGGCGGCAACGGTCTGGACACGATGCACGGCGACGGCGGCGCCGACCGGCTGTACGGCGGCGCCGGGGGCGACAGCCTCGATGGCGACGACGGCGACGACCTTCTGTCCGGCGGCAGCAGCGACGACGCGCTGACCGGCGGCGAAGGACGCGACGATCTCTCCGGCGGTACCGGCAACGACACGCTCGACGGCGGCAGCGGCGACGACGTGCTGGCGGGCGGCCTGGGCAACGACCGCATTGCGGGCGGCGCGGGTCAGGACCGCCTGCGCGGCAACAGCGGGGCCGACACCTTCGTCTTTGCCGAAATCCCGGCAGACGGCGCCGACGCCGACACCATCCTCGACTTTTCGGCAAGGTACGACCGGATCGGCCTGTCGCAGGCGGCCTTCGCCGAACTGGGTCCCGGGGTCACGGCGGACGAGCTGGTGATCGGCACGGCCGCCACGGCCGCCGCGGCACAGCTGGTCTACGACCCCCAGACCGGCGCGTTGTGGTACGACCCTGACGGAACCGGCAGCGGTGCGGCCGGGCTGGTCGGCCACATCGGCACGGGGCTTGCGCTGACCTCTGCCAGTTTCACGGTCTTCTGACCGCCCGGCGTCAGTTGATGTAGCGGCCGAAGACGCGGAAGAAGACGTCCGGCAGTTCGGAAATCGTGTAGCCGCCCGGCTGTTCGCGCACCGCCACGACGATCAGCACCGCCGCGGCAAAGCCCAGCAGGGCCGAGGTCCGCGGCGGACGGCTTTCGGAGAATGCGGTCAGCAGCGACGGAATTGCCAGCACCGCCAGCACCACCCCGATGACAAGGAACAGGTCCGGGTCCAAGCTGGTTATTCCGCCTCCGCCCGGTAGATCAGGCGCTCGTCGCAGGGCGCCACGCGCAGGATGTTGGTGGTGCCCTGCACGTTGAAGGGCACGCCCGCGGTCACCACGATCTGCTCCTTCTCGGTCGCGAAGCCCAGCTCCTTGGCGGCGCGCACGGCGGCGATGACGGCGCCCTTGAAGCGGTCCTGCGGCGCCACGATGGCGCAGGTGGTGCCCCAGGTCAGCGACAGGCGCCGCGCCGTGCCCATCAGCGGCGTCAGCGCCAGGATCGGCACGCGCGGGCGTTCGCGGGCGACAAGGCTGACCGTGGTGCCGGTCTGCGAAAAGCAGGCGATGGCCTTGATCGGCGTATTCTCGGCGATCTCGCGCGCGGCGGCGACGATGGCGTCGGCGATCGTCTCGCGCTTGGCGCGGCGGCTGGCCTCGATCACCTCGCGGTAGGTGGCGTCGCTTTCGACCGACTGGGCCACGTTGTCCATCGTCTGCACGGCCTGGATCGGATACTGCCCGGCCGCCGATTCGGCCGACAGCATCACCGCGTCCGCCCCTTCGTAGATGGCGGTCGCGACGTCCGACACCTCGGCCCGCGTGGGCACGGGCGATTCGATCATCGATTCGAGCATCTGGGTCGCCACGATCACCGGCTTTGCCGCCGCCCGCGCGCCGCGCACCAGGCGCTTCTGGATCGGCGGGACGGAATAGACCGGCAGTTCCACCCCGAGGTCGCCGCGGGCGACCATGATGCCGTCGGACACCCGCAGGATTTCGTCATAGGCCTTCACCGCCGCGGGTTTCTCGATCTTGGACAGGATCGCGGCCCGGCCGTTGGCCAGCGCGCGCGCCTCGATCACGTCCTCGGGCCGCTGCACGAAGGACAGCGCCAGCCAGTCGGTGCCCAGTTCGCAGATGAACTCCAGGTCCTTGCGGTCCTTGGCCGACAGCGCCGCCACCGGCAGCACCACGTCGGGCACGTTCACCCCCTTGCGGTTGGAAATCGTGCCGCCCACCGTGACGATGCATTCGGCATGGTCCTTGCCGCAGCTTTCCACGCGCAGGCGGATCTTGCCGTCGTTGACCAGCAGGCTCGCGCCCGGTTCAAGGGCTGCAAAGATCTCGGGGTGCGGCAGGTTCACGCGCGTCGCGTCGCCCGGCGCGGGGTCGAGGTCCATGCGGAAGGCGGCACCTGCCGCCAGGTCCTCGCCGCCTTCTTTCGCAAACACCCCCACCCGCAGTTTCGGCCCCTGCAGGTCGGCCAGGATGGCGATCGGGCGGCCGGTATCGGCCTCGACCTGCCGGATGATCGCGTGCCGCGCGGCGATGTCGGCATGGGTGCCGTGGCTCATGTTCAGGCGGAACACGTCGGCCCCGGCCTCGGACAGCGCGCGGATCGTGGCATAGTCGCTGGACGCGGGGCCAAGCGTGGCCACGATCTTGACATTGCGGTTGCGTTTCATGCCGGGACGTCCCTTCGGTCAAATCGCTTTGGGCCGCCGCCGCAGCCGCGCACCTTATGGACGATACGCCCGCGTCATGTCCACCGCGGCGGTTCCGCTTCCCGCGCGCCGACCCTAGATTGCCGCCGAATCGATCACGAGGCCCCGACGGATGCGCCCCGACCCAGACCTGCCCCCGGCGATCGTCGACGGCGCCGACCGGCCCGGGCAGTTCCTCGTCACCTGCGACCACGCGATGAACCGCGTGCCGCCCTGGGTCGCGGCCGGCAGCCTGGGCCTGAGCGACGCCGACATGGGCCGCCACATCGCGCTGGACGTGGGCGCCGCGGGGCTGGCGCTGGCGCTGGCGCGGCGGCTGGACGCACCTTGCGTGATGGCCACGTTTTCGCGCCTGGTGATCGACCCCAACCGGGGCGAGGATGATCCCACGCTGATCATGCGGCTTTACGACGGCAGCGTGATCCCCGCCAATGCGCGCCTGTCGGCGGCGCAGGCGGCGGAACGGCTGGAGCGGCTTTACCGCCCCTACCACGCGGAAGTCGCCCGGCTGGCGGCGCGGCGGGCGGATACGGTGCTGGTGGCGGTGCATTCCTTCACCCCCTGCCTGCGCGGGCGGCCGCCGCGGCCCTGGCAGGTGGGCGTCCTGCATTCGCACCGCGACAGCCGTCTTGGCCTGGCGCTGATCGCCCGGCTGGCCGCCGATCCGGCGCTGACGGTCGGCGACAACCAGCCCTACAACGGCCACCTGCCGGGCGATTCGGTGGACCGCCACGCCCTTGACGCGGGCCGCCAGAATGCCCTGATCGAGGTCAGGAACGACCTGATCGCCACCCCCGCCGCGCAGGAGGCCTGGGCCGACCGCCTGGCTCCCGCGCTGACCGCCGCCCTGGCCGATGTGGAGACCGCAGATGGATGACGCCACCCGCACCAAGATCGAGGCCGCCGCCTTCCGCGCCTTGGTCGGCCATCTGATGGAGAAAAGGCCCGAGGTGCAGAACATCGACCTGATGAACCTGGCCGGGTTCTGCCGCAACTGCCTGTCGCGATGGTACCAGGAGGCGGCGGAGGCGCGCGGCATCGCGATGACCAAGGACGAAAGCCGCGCGGCGGTCTACGGCATGCCCTATGCCGACTGGGTGGCCCGCAACCAGACGGCGGCCGATGCGGACAAGCAGGCGGCCTTTGCCCGGGCCTTCCCGCGGAACGTCAGCGACTGAGGCCCGCGCCGCCCGGCACGGGCCCCCTCGGGCCGTCAGTTGAAGACGCGGATCAGCGCGCGGTCCACCGCGTCGGTGATGGCGTCGATGTCATCGGGCGTGGCGATCAGCGCAGGCGAGAAGCACAGCGTGTTGTTCAGCCCCGGCAGCGACCGGTTGGTCATGCCGATGATGACGCCCTGCGCCATGCAGTCGGCCACCACCGCCTGCACCTTCTTCTCGTCCGCCGGTTCCTTCGTCGCCCGGTCGGCCACCAGTTCCGCGCCGCAGAACAGCCCCTTGCCGCGCACGTCGCCGATCACGCGGTGTTTCTCGGCGAGTGCGCTCAGGTTCGCCACCATGCGGGCGCCCATCGCGGTGGTGTTGGCAAGCAACCCCTCGTCCTCGATGATCCGCATGTTTTCCAGCGCCGCGGCAGGGCCGCTGGCGCAGCCGCCGAAGGTCGAGATGTCGCGGAAATAGGACATCGGGTCGGCGGCATCGTCCTTGAACTTCTCGAACACGGCTTCCGTGGTCACCGTGCAGGCGATGGCCGCGTAGCCCGAGGCCACGCCCTTCGCCATGGTCACGAAGTCGGGCTTCACGCCGTAGTGCTGGTAGCCGAACCAGACCCCGGTGCGGCCGACGCCGCAGACGACCTCGTCGATGTGCAGCAGGATGTCGTATTTCGCGCAGATCTCCTGCACCCGTTCCCAGTAGCCCCCGGGCGGCGTGATGACCCCGCCGCCGGCGGTGACGGGCTCCAGGCAAAGGCAGCCGATGGTGTCGGCGCCTTCGCGCAGGATCACCTCCTCGATGGCGTCCGCGGCGCGTTCGCCGTAGTTCTCGACGTCCCACTGCTTGCGGTATTCCAGGCAGTGCGGCACCTCGACGAAGCCCGGCACGAAGGGGCCGTACTGCATCGCGCGCTGCGGCTGGCCGCAGGCGGACAGGGCGCCGATGGTGGTGCCGTGGTAGTCGCGCTCGCGGTAGAGGATCTTCCACTTCCGCCCGCCGTGGTGGCGCGCCGAAAGCTGGCGCACCATCTTCCAGACCTTCTCGTTCGCCTCGGACCCCGAGTTGGAATAGTAGACCCGCGTCATCCCCGGCATCTTCGAGGTCAGCCTCTCGGCGAACTTCGCACCCGGGATCGACCCCGAGGCGCCGGCGAAGTAGCACATCTTCACCAGCTGGTCGCGCACGGCATCGGCAATGGATTCGCGCCCGTAGCCCACGTTCACCGTCCAGACCCCGCCGGACACCGCGTCAAGGTGTTCCTTGCCCTTGGCATCCCAGACCCGCATCCCCTTGCCTTCGACGATGATCCGGGGATCGACGCTTTCGAAGGGCTTGTGCTGGATCAGGTGGTGCCAGACATGGGTGCGGTCGGCCTCGATCACCGGGCGGATGTCGTTTTCGGCGTAGGTGGTGGACATGTCGGCGCCTCCCTGGAACGGCCGCACATTGTCGCCCGGCCCGGGGGCGCGCGATAGGGCCAGATTGCCGCAGCCGATGGCGCCAGGGGCCGTCGCCAAAGGAAAGGGGGCCCCCGCATCGCGCGGGGGCCCCCTGTCGTCGGTCATCCGCACCCCGGATCAGGCGTGCTTGCCCTTGATCCCGGCCCAGAGCCGCTTGTTCGTCAGGTACAGCAGGCCTGCGAGGATCAGCAGGAACACCACCGCCTGGAACCCGGCCTCCTTGCGCGCGACCAGCTTGGGCTCGGCGGCCCAGGTCAGGAAGGAGGCCACGTCCATCGCCATCTGGTCGACCGTCGCCGGCGTGCCGTCGGCATAGGTCACCTGGTCCTCCGACAGCGGGGGCGGCATGCCGATCCAGCTGCCGGTGATCATCGACGCCCCGTGTTCCTTGCAGCTTTCAGGCACATAGCCCTTGGAGAAATACCTGTTGAAGTAGCCGGGCTCGTCGCCGGTCGCGCAGTCGGGCGGGTCGACATAGCCCACCATGAGCGCGTGAACGTATTCCGGCCCGCCGATGCCCTTGAAAAGCTGGTTGATCCCCAGGCCGTAGGGCCCCGAGAACCCGGCCCGCGCCTTGGTCATCAGGCTGAGGTCCGGCGCCGCCTGCGTGGTGTTGGCGGGGAAGTTGTCGGTCGGCAACAGAGGCCGGGTCTCGCCGGTTTCGATGTCGTAATACTTGGGGTTGGCGGCGGGATCGTTGACCGACAGGCCGGCCGCATAGGCGCGGACCTGGTCTTCCGGCAGTTCCGGCCCGCCATCGTCCGACAGGGAACGGATCGGCACGTATTTCAGCCCGTGGCAGGCGGCGCAGACCTCGGTGTAGACCTGCAGGCCGCGCTGCAACTGCCGGGTGTCGAAGCTGCCGAACGGGCCCTCGTGGGCGAAGTTCACGTCCGGGATCGCGATGCCCACGGGGGCCGCGCGGGCCGGCGCGTAGAGCGACAGCACGACCGCAGCGGCGGCAAACAGGGTGCGGATCATCGTCCAGTCCTCTCTCATTCCGCCGGCTGGGCGACGGCACCGTCCCTGGGGGAAGGGCCGTAGTGGCTGTTGAAATCTTCCTCGATCGTCGCGGGCACCGGCAGCGGCTTTTCGATCACGCCCAAGAGCGGCAGGATCACCAGGAAGAAGGCGAACCAGTAGGTCGAGGCGATCAGGCTGACCCAGGTGTAGATGCCCTCGGCCGGCATCGCGCCCACCCACATCAGCACCACGAAATCGACGCAGAGCAGCGCGAACCACCACTTGAACATCGGCCGGTAGCGGCCCGACCGCACCGAGGAGGTGTCGAGCCAGGGCGCCAGCGCCAGTACCGCGATCGAACCGAACATCGCCAGCACGCCGAAGAACTTTGCATCGACGATGCCGAAGGTCACGAACTGCGTCAGCTGCACGATCCAGACATCGCCGGTGAAGGCGCGCAGGATCGCGTAGAAGGGCAGGAAATACCATTCGGGCACGATGTTCGCGGGCGTCGAAAGCGGGTTCGCCTCGATGTAGTTGTCGGGGTGGCCCAGGAAGTTGGGCATGAAGCCCACGATGGCGAAGAACACCGCCAGGATCAGCGCCAGGGCGAACAGGTCCTTGATCACGTAGTAGGGCCAGAACGGCACCGTGTCCCTGGCCGCCTCCTGCCTCGAGGTGCGGCGCACCTCCACCCCGGTCGGGTTGTTGTTGCCCGTGGTGTGGAACGCCCAGATGTGCAGCGCCACCAGCGCCGCGATCACGAAAGGCAAGAGGTAGTGCAGCGAGAAGAAGCGGTTCAGCGTCGCGTTGTCCACCGCAGGCCCGCCCAGCAGCCAGGTCTGGATGTCCGGCCCGATGCCCGGCACCGCGCCGACGATCCCGGTGATCACGGTGGCGCCCCAGAACGACATCTGCCCCCAGGGCAGCACATAGCCCATGAAGGCGGTCGCCATCATCAGCACGTAGATCAGGATGCCGATGATCCAGGTCACCTCGCGCGGAGCCTTGTAGGACCCGTAGTAGAGGCCGCGGAAGATGTGCAGGTAGACCGCCAGGAAGAACAGCGAGGCGCCGTTCTGGTGCAGGTAGCGGATCATGTAGCCGCCGTTGACGTTGCGCATGATGTGCTCGACCGACGCGAAGGCCAGGTCGACCTGCGGCGTGTAGTGCATCACCAGCACGATCCCGGTGACGATCTGCAACGCCAGGCAGAAGGTCAGCACGATCCCCCAGATCCACATCCAGTTGAGGTTCTTGGGCGTCGGGGCCATCAGGGTGTCGTACAGCAGCCCGACGATCGGCAGCCGCGAATGCAGCCATTTCTCGCCGCCGGACTTGGGTTCGTAGTGGTCGTGCGGAATACCGGCCATCCTGCTTTCCTCTTCAGCCCAGCTTGATCGTCACGTCGTCGGTGAAGGCCGCGACCGGCACCAGCATGTTCTTGGGTGCCGGCCCGCGGCGGATGCGCCCGGCGGCGTCATAATGCGATCCGTGGCAGGGGCAGAACCAGCCGCCGAAGTCGCCGGCCCCGTCGCCCAGCGGCACGCAGCCGAGGTGGGTGCAAACACCCACCATCACCAGCCATTCGCCCGCCGCGTCCAGCGTGCGGTTTTCGTCGGACGCGTCCGCGGCCGGCCGGTTGGCATTCTCGGAACCCTGGTCCGGCAGGTCGGACAGGGCGGTGCCGCGCGCCGAGGCGATCTCTTCCTCGTTGCGGCGGCGGATGAAGACCGGCTTGCCCAGCCACTTGACCGTCAGCTGCGTGCCGACCTCGACCGCCGAGACATCGACGAAGATCGACGCCAGGGACCGCACGTCGGCCGAGGGGTTCATCTGGTTGATCAGCGGCCAGACCGCGCCGCCGACGGCGACCGCCCCGGCGCCTGCGGTGGCGTAGTAAAGGAAATCCCGGCGCGTGCCTGCGGGCTCTTCGGCGTGGGCCACGGTTTGCTCCCTTCCTGCGGCGGCGCATCGGCCACCCGAACCGTCCCGGCAGGACGCGCTGCGTCCCCGGGGCATTGCGCTATCTAACGCTGACCCGGGGCGGCGTCCAGCGTCCCGGGGTGGCGCAGATTGACGCTGCCCCCGCGGGGATGGCCGGGCGGGTCCGACACCGGAGGGCCATGCACCCTTCGCAGCGCCGCAACGTCGCCGTGCTGCCGCCGGGGCACCCGGGGGCCGCCGATGCCGAAGCGCCGCCGCCGCTGCGCGGCGCGGCCGCCGCCGCCGCCGGGCCGGGCCGGTGCGCGACCTGGCGGCGGCCGGGCTTTGCGGTGCCGGAGCTGACGGACGGTCCGAACCTCGTCACGGTGAACCCGCCGCGCCGCTTTCCGGGGCAGGGCGCGGTTCCCGCGCTCTCCGGGTACAGGCCCGGGCCTGGCCGTGGCCCGCGTCGACGTCGCCCGGCCCGGCGGGGCGGTTGCGGGCAACGGGTCACCGGCCCGGCGGCGGTCTGCATGGCGGGGGCGGACCGGCGCCTGCCGGGCCGCCGGTCGCCGAAGACAGGGGCGGCCACGGCCGCCACGGTGACGGCCTTGCCCGCGGCGGCCACTTCAGGACGCAAGGCCACCACCCGCGCCGTCAACCCTGGCGTCGCCCCGCGGTTCTGACCGGCAGCGCCCTCTGTCGTTCGGCGCTTCCCTCCCCCCCTCGTGGGGGAGGGAGAGGGTGGGGGGGCGCCCGGCCGGTCGGTGGCGCCCCCCTTGCCCATCCCCACGCGGGGACGTCGCCCACGGGGGGCAGGGCTGTGCCCGCGGCGGGCGGGTAGCGCCGCTCAGCCCGGCGGCAGCGTCGCCGCCACCGCAGGGCGGTCCCCGACCCGCGCCGCAAAGGCCGCCAGCCCCGGCCGCCTGTCGCGCCAGCCGCGCGCCGCGTGGCGGAAGTCGAGGTAGCCCAATGCGCAGGCCACGGCCATCGCCGCCATGCCGAAGCCGTCGTCAAGCAGCGCCAGCCAGCGCGCCTCCAGCGCATCCAGCGACCGGTCGACCTTGGCCCATTGCGCCTCGACCCATTCCGGGGACCGGCTGCCCTCGGGCTTGATGTGCGTCTCGTAGCGCATCAGCACCGCGGCCTCCATGATCCCGTCGGCGGTCGCCTCGACCACCAGCGCATCCCACAGCCGCGGCGCCGCCGGATAGGCCCCGGCCTGCCACAGGTCATCCAGCCAGCGGCAGATCACCCGGCTGTCGTAGAGGATCCGCCCGTCGTCCAGGCGCAGCGCGGGCACCTTGCCGAGGGGGTTTTCGGCCACCGGCAGCGACCCCGGCGCCAGCGGCGTGCCCGTGGCTTTGACCAGCGTCAGGTCGCCCGCGCGCCCCGCCTCCAGCGCCAGCAGCATGACCTTGCGCACGAAGGGCGAGGTGGGCGAGTGGAACAGTTCCATCGCGTCAGACCCGCCGCAGTCGTGCGCGGGCGATCAGGCCCAGGTCGATCTCCACGCCCTGTCCGTCCGCCCCCCGGATCACCCGGCGGAACCGCCAGGCCAGGTTGCGCTGGCCATCCTCGCCGCGCGGGGCATGGGCGGCAAGGCCGTCGTCCAGCGCATCCAGCGCATCCTCGGCCTGCTGGTCGGTGCGGCCCGGGGCGATCCGCGACCGGGCCAGCCGGGCGATCCCCCAGCCCGCCGCGGCGACGGCGCCTGCGCGCAGGGCAAACACGGCGACGGGTGCAAGCGGCAGGGGCATGGCGGACCTCCCTCGGTTTCGGGTGCCGACATTACCGCGGCGGCGGCGGGAAGCAAACCATCCGCTGGCGCCGGGGCTCCGGCAAGCGCGCCATGGCCCGCACCGCCGGCCCGCGTGCCCCGGGAAGACCGACCCGCCCCGCCGGGGCGGGGCGCCTCAGGTCTCCGTCCATGCCCGGCCCCGCATCAGCGCGGCAATCGCCTGCGACCCGGCGTCCGGCCGCGCCGCCAGCCCGGCCGCGGCGCCGGCGCGGGCGGCCTCGGGCTTGTTCTGGTTCAGCTTGACGGTGCTGTCGACCGCCGTCACCGCCAGCCGCAGGGGGCGGATCGCGCGCATCATCCGGTCCATCGCGCCCGCCGACATCTTGTCGGCGACCCACGGCGCCTTGGGCGCCAGCCGCGCCTCGAAATCGGCGCTGACGGCATCCAGATGCGGCCGCAGCGCGCTGTCGGGCAGGGGCTCCAGCGTGCCCCGCAGATGCACGGCGACATAGTTCCAGGTCGGCACCTGGTCGGGCAGGCCATACCAGTCCGGCGAGACATAGGCATCCGGTCCCGCCACCAGCATCACCGCCGCCGCGGGCAGCGCCATCCGCGCGATGGGGTTGGACCGCGCCAGATGCAGGCACAGGTCAACGCCGCGCGCCTCAAAGGGGACGTGCGCCGCCAGCGGCCCCTCCGGCCCGTTCACGCACAGCACGCCGAAGCCCCGCGCGGCGGCCATCGCGCGGGCCTCGGCCTCGGACGCGGCGCGGAAGGCGGGGTTGGGATGCATCGGAGAGCCGATCGAAAGCGGAAAGGCCGCCGCGGTTGCCCGCAGCGGCCCGGGCCTTTCCCGAAGCGGGAAAAGCCTCAGCCCTGGCGGGCCTTGTAGCGCTTCTGCGTCTTGTTGATGACGTAGACGCGGCCCTTGCGGCGCACCACCTGGCAGTCGCGGTGACGCGTCTTCAGCGAACGCAGCGAGTTGGCGACCTTCATCGGCAGCCCTCCCCTTCGATGCGGCGCTGGCGCGCCCTTGTTGAACCCGTGCCCCCTGTCGGGGGCGGTGACATGGTGGGCGGTACTGGGATCGAACCAGTGGCCACTACGATGTCAACGTAGTGCTCTACCGCTGAGCTAACCGCCCACATCGGCACGGGACCGACCCCGAAGGGGCGGCCTCGCGCCGGACCCGGGGGCTATAAAAGAGCGGCCATGGCCGCGCAAGGGGGTTCGACAGGGGGCGAAAGCCACATATAACGGTCGGGATCGCACCACGGGACCGCATGACCGGCGACAGCCATACCCTTTACGCCCCCGCAGTGCCGGAAACTCCGGTGCTGTTCTCGTCGCCCCATTCGGGGCGCGACTATCCGGCGGGGTTCCTGTCGCTGTCGCAGCTTGACCCGCTGACCCTGCGGTCCTCCGAGGATGCCTTCGTCGACGAGCTGTTCGCCTGCGCACCGGGCTATGGCGCGCCGCTTCTGGCCGCGCGCTGGCCGCGCGCCTGGCTGGACCTCAACCGCGCGCCGGACGAGCTTGACCCCGCGGTGATCGAAGGCCTGGGCCGGGCGCCGCACAACCCGCGCGTGGCTTCCGGGCTGGGCGTGATCCCGCGCGTGGTGGCGAACGGGCGGCCGATCTACGCGGGCAAGCTGTCGCGCGCCGAGGCCGAGGCGCGGCTGGTGCGCGGCTGGCACCCCTGGCACGCGGCGCTGCGGCGGCTGATCGACGAGCGGCTCGCGCGGTTCGGGCAGGCGGTGCTGATCGACTGCCATTCGATGCCGCACGAGGCGATCGAGGCCCATGCGCGGCCGGGCCAGCCCCGCCCCGACGTGGTGCTGGGCGACCGCTTCGGCGCGGCCGCCGGGCGCGAGGTGATGGACATGGTCGAGGCGGCCTTCGCCGCCGCGGGCCTGCGGGTCGCGCGCAATTCGCCCTTCGCCGGGGCCTTCATCGCGCAGGCCTACGGGCGGCCGTCGCGTGGCGCGCATGTCGTGCAGGTGGAAATCGACCGCGCGCTCTACATGGACGAGGCGCGGGTGGAGAAGCTCGCGACCTT
>CAZCPY010000013.1:20902-36339 GCA_964499865.1 uncultured Rhodobacterales bacterium
CTTCACCACCTTCCGCACGATGATCGCGGGCGTGGTCGCCGATCTGGTGCGCATCGGGCGGCCGGGCCTGCCGCTGGCGGCCGAGTAGCGCACCGCCCGGGGCTTTGGCGGCATCGGCGCCGCCAGGGCCGGAAACTTCGAAGTTTCCGGTCCGGTTTCTTGGCAAGAAACCGTCTTGGGCCCGACCGGCCGAAAGCGGCTGCGCGATCCGCGGGTCGGCCGCAGGGCCTGCGCTCCGGGACTCTGGTTAACGCTTCCTTCACCATCCCTGTGGCACGCTTCCGGCATGTCCCGCGCCTTCGCCGAACAGCCCGCCCTCTTCGCCCCCGACGCCGACGAGGCGCCTGGCACGGCGCTTCCCGACCGCCTGCCCAGCTACATCGCCGACCACCGCGCCCGCCTGCGCACCCGCTTTGCCGAGGGCGGGGCCGGGGCGATGCCCGACTACGAACTGCTGGAACTCTGCCTGTTCCGCACCATTCCCCGGCGCGACGTGAAGCCGCTGGCGCGCCTACTGCTCGACACCTTCGGCGACCTCGCGCGCGTGGTCACCGCCCCCGCCGCCCGCCTGATGCAGGTCGATGGCGTGGGCGAGGCGGTGGTGCAGGACCTCAAGATCCTCGAGGCGCTGGCCACGAGGATGATGCGCGCCCGGGTGATGCACCGCGCCGTCCTGTCGTCCTGGGATGCGCTGCTCGACTACTGCCACACCGCCATGGCGCACCGCGAGACCGAACAGTTCCGCGTGCTGTATCTCGACCGCAAGAACGTGCTGATCGCCGACGAGGAACAGGCCCGCGGCACGGTTGACCATGTGCCCGTCTACCCGCGCGAAGTGGTCAAGCGCGCGCTGGAACTGAACGCAAGCGCCCTGATCCTGGTGCACAACCACCCCTCGGGCGACCCCACGCCCTCGTCGGCCGACATCTCGATGACGCTGCAGGTCCGCGACGCCGCGCAGGTGCTCGGCCTGACGCTGCACGACCACCTGATCGTCGGCCGCGAACGCGAGGTCAGCTTCCGCGCCGCGGGGTATCTGTAGCGGGGGCGGGTCTGGGCCGCATCCGCCGGGGCGGACGTGCCGTCCCCGGTCGGGACCGCCGACCGCGGTTCCCTCGGCCCCGACTTCATCTCCCCGACCGTGGCCCGCTTCCGCCGCTTCGCCACCGTCCTCGGATTGATGCCGGGCACCCGGCCCGGCCGCGCGCGCGCGGCTTGCGGTCGCTGAAGTGCTGCCCTGACGGCGCGCGTGGTCGTGGCGCTCCCGTGACGAACCTGTTCCGCAGGTCTTCCTTCGATTGCCGCGAAAGGATCGCACCCTCAAGCCGCGGCACCAGACAGCCGGTCGCGACACCCGAAACCGCCGCACCGGGTCAAACCGCTCTCCCGCCCCCCCCTCTTGGGGGGAGGCAGAGGGGGCGCGCCCGGCCAGTAGCGCGGGGCCCCCCTCCCCCCTCCCCTCCCCACGAGGGGGAGGGGAGGCGCCCGATCCCCGGCCCTTGCCGCCCCGGAAGCCTGGCGTGGCGCCTATCCCCCGACCTTCAGCACGATCTTGCCCACATGGGCCGAGCTTTCCATCCGCCGGTGGGCCCCGGCGGCGTCGACCAGGCGGAATTCGCTGTCCATCACCGGGCGCAGGTGCCCGGCGGCGATCATCGGCCACACATGTGCCTCGACCGCGGCGGCGATGCGGGCCTTGGCCAGGTCGGACTGCGGGCGCAGGGTCGATCCCGTGATCGTCAGGCGGCGGACCATGACCTCGGCGAAGTTCACCTCGACCTTCGGCCCCTGCAGGAAGGCGATCTGCACCAGCCGCCCGTCATCGGCCAGCGCCCTGAGGTTGCGCGGCAGGTAGGGCCCGCCGACCATGTCGAGGATCAGGTTGGCCCCGCCCTCGCGCTTCAGCAACTCGACGAAATCCGCCGTGCGGTAGTCGATCGCGGCCTCGGCCCCCAGGCCTTCGCAGGCCAGGCACTTTTCGGGCGACCCGGCGGTGGCGAAGACGCGGGCACCCAGCGCGCGGGCGATCTGGATCGCGGTGGTGCCGATGCCGGATGACCCGCCGTGCACCAGGAACCGCTCGCCCGCCTGCAGCCCCCCGCGCATCACCAGGTTGGACCAGACGGTAAAGCAGGTCTCGGGCAGGCAGGCGGCCTCGCGCAGGGACAGGCCCGCCGGGATCGGCAGGGCGTGGTCGGCGGCGCAGACGGCGTATTCGGCATAGCCCCCGCCCGGCAGCAGGGCGCAGACCGCGTCGCCGATCTGCCAGCGCGCCACGCCCTGCCCCATGGCCACCACATGCCCCGCCGCCTCCAGCCCCGGCAGGGGCGAGGCGCCGGGGGGCGGGGCATAGGCGCCCGCGCGCTGCAGCGCGTCGGGGCGGTTCACCCCGGCCCAGGCGATGCGGATGACGATCTGCCCATGCCCCGGCACCGGCACCGGCCGGTCGCAGGGCTGCAGCACGTCCGGCCCGCCGGGGGCGGTGATCTCCATCGCGGTCATCGTGTGGGGCAGGGACATGCGGGCCTCCTCGGCTGTGCCTTGCGGGATGCCAGAGGCGGGCGGGGCGGGCAAGCGGTAGGGTTTCGTCAAGAAACTCCTGTCAGGGTTGCGGACATGACCGCGATCGCGCCCCTTCCCGCCGCCGCCCCGCCCGCCGACCCGCCCGCCGCCCCGCCCGCAGACCCTGGTGCGGGCGATGGTGCCGTGCTGGATGCCGCGGTGCCGCTGTACTGGATGTTCGGGCGGATGGACGTGACGCTGGCCGTGCTCGCGGCCGAAACGGGGGTGCAGGAAACGGCGCTTGCCGCGGCCTTCGGCGATGCGCGGGGCGCGTTCCTGGCGGCGCTGGGGCATTACGCAGGTGGGCTGGCGGCGGTGCCTTTCCGGGCCTTCGCACGGGACGGGACGGCGGGCTTTGCCGCGGCGGCGCTGGATCTGGTCTATGATGGCGAGACCGGCCGCGGCTGCCTGCTGATGCGGGCGATCCTGGATTTCGCGCCCCGCGATGCGGCGGTGGCGGCTGCCGTGGCGGGCCATGCGGCCGGCCTGATCGCGCTGGCCGGTCCGCCGCAGGCGGGGGCGGACGGCGCCCGCCTGTTGCAGGCGCTGGCCGCCGCAGCGGCCTTCGCCCAGGCCGGGCGTCCGCGCGCCGCAGGGGCTGCGGCCTTGCAGGCGGTCCTGTCCGGCGCCCCCCCGGCCTTCCGGTCGGTGCGCCGGTCAGAGGTCGGTCCAGACCCCGCGCTGGCAGACCGCGGCAAGGCTCAGGTCGTCGCGCAGGTGGACGAGATCGGCCGCCCCGCCGATGGCCAGGCGCCCGGCGGAGCGGGCGCCGATCAGGTCGGCGGGGATGCGGGTGGCCATGGCCAGCGCCCGGGCGACGGGCAGGCCCAGGTCCCGGGTCAGCACCTGCAGGGCGCGGGGGAAGGTCAGGTCGGCCCCGGCCAGCGTGCCGTCGGCCAGCGTCAGCCGCCCGTCCCGCCGCTGCACGCGACGGCCGTTCAGGGTCATCTCGGTCAGGTCGGTCCCGGCAAAGCCCATGCAGTCGGTGACGAGGAACAGCCCCTCTTCCCGTGCGGCGCAGGCCAGCCGCAGGGTCGTCGGGTGGACATGGATGCCGTCGGCGATCAGCCCGGCATGGGCGCTTCCGGCCAGCACGGCGCCGGCGAGGCCGGGCTCGCGGTTGCCGATCTGGCTCATCGCGTTGAACAGGTGGGTGGCGCAGCGGGCCCCCTCGCCGAAGGCCCGGGCGGCCGTCTCGGCGCTGCAATCGCTGTGGCCCAGGCTGACGACCGCCCCGGCGGCGGCCAGCGCGGCGATCTGCCCGGGGACCACGGCCTCGGGGGCCAGCGTGACCATCAGCGCAGGCAGGGCCCTGGAGGCGGCGACCATGAGGGCGAGGTCCGCTTCGCCCATCGGCCGGATCAGGGCGGGATCGTGCGCGCCCTGGCGGCGTGGGTCGAGATGCGGACCCTCGAGGTGCAGCCCGAGGAAGCCCGGCACCCCGGCGCGGGCGGCGGCGATCCCGGACTGCACGACGCGGGCGGTGACCTCGGGCCGGTCGGTGATCAGCGTGGGCAGGATGCCGGCCGTGCCCATCCGCCGGTGGGTGGCGCAGATGGCGCGCAGGGCCCCAAGGTCGGTGGCCTCCCCGACCATCAGTCCGCCCCCGCCGTTGGCCTGCAGGTCGACGAACCCCGGCGCGACGATCCCGTGGCGCCGGACCGGGACCAGGCCTGACGGCAGGTCGGCCTCCGGCAGGATCGCCGCGACCTGCCCGCCCTCCAGCACCAGCGCCATCCCCTCGCGCAGGGCATGGCCGTCGAAAAGCCGCGCGCCGGTGATGGCCCCGGTCATGGCCGCCGCTTCCCGCAATGGCCTGGCGCGGCACCGGGGGTGGAACCCTGCCTGCACGCAGGCGCGCGGGCGCGCCCCCGGGCGGCAAGGCCCATCACGGCTGCAAAGGGTATCCGTCCCGACATGCGTGACCCCGCCCCGGCCCCGCGCCGGGGTCCAGCCCTTCCCGCGCGCAGGCTGCCTGACGCGGCGCGAGGTCCCGGGTCAAGCCCGGGACGCGGTTGCCCCCGCGTGCGGGCCTGCGACACGCAGCGGGGCTTCCCCGGATGGCGCCACCTTCCCCCCTCGTGGGGGAGGGAGGGGGTGGGGGGGCACCCCGCGCAGGACAGGGCCGTCGCCTGCATCAGATCGTCTCCGTCACCTTGCGCAGGTGCGGCGGCGTGTCGGGGTCGAAGCCGCGGCGGCGGGCCAGACCTTCGACACAGGCGTAGAACCCGGCCACCAGCGTCAGGGGTGCGACCAGAGGGTGCAGGCCCGGCACGGCGGGCAGGGTCACGGCACCCTTCGCCGCGGCCCCGGTCACGAAGACATCCGCCCCCTGGCCCGCCAGACGTTCGGCCGTGGCCAGGACCTGCGGCAGGGCCGCGTCCTCCACCGCCAGCGCCAGCACCGGGAACCGCGCATGCACGATGGCGGACGGGCCGTGCAGCACCTCGGCGGCCGAATAGGCCTCGGCATGCAGACCCGAGGTTTCCTTCATCTTGAGCGCGGCCTCGCAGGCGATGGCATAGGCCGGGCCGCGGCCCAGCACATAGGCCGACGCCGCCCGCGCCAGCCGGTCCGACAGGGGCGACCAGTCCAGCGCCACGGCCGCCGCCAGCGCCTGCGGCGCGCCGTCCACGGCGGCCCGCAGGGCGGCGTCGTCCTGCCATTCCGCCAGCAGCGCCAGCCCGGCCAGCACCGAGGTCACGAAGGTCTTGGTCGCCGCCACGCTCTGCTCTGCCCCCGCGTGCAGGGGCAGGGTGTGGGCCGCGGCCAGCGCCATCGGGCTGTCGGCAGAATTGGTGATGGCGACGGTCAGCGCCCCCCCCTCGCGGCCAGCCCGCAGCATCTCCACGATGTCGGGGCTGCGGCCGGACTGCGAGATGCCGATGCAGGCCGCCGACCCCAGCCGCAGCGGGCGGCGGTAGATCGAGGCGATGGAGGGGCCGATCGAGGCGACCGGGATGCCCGCCGCGATCTCGACCGCATACTTGAGATAGGCCGCCGCATGGTCGGACGACCCGCGCGCCACCGTTGCCACCAGCGCGGGGTCTTTCGCCCGCAGCGCCGCGGCGGCCTCGGCCAGTGCCGGGCGGGCAGAGCCGAGGAAACGCGCGGCGGCTTGCGGGATCTCGGCCACCTCGCGGGCCATGTGAGAGGTCATGCCGGGGTCCTTCCGCCGTCGTCGGCGAGCTTGAGTTCGACGGCGAAGTCATAGGCATCGCCGCGGTAGAGCGACCGGGTGAATTCCACCACGCGGCCCGAGGGCAGGTAGGACAGCCGCTCGATCCTGAGGCCCGCGGTGCCCGGCGGCACGTCCAGCAGCGCGGCATCCCGTGCCGCCAGATTGGCGGCAGAGATGCGCTGCACCGCCCGCACAGGCCGCATTCCCCGCGCCTCCAGCGCGGCATACAGCGAGGCGCCCACGGCCTCGGGGTCGGGCAGGATCGCCTCGGGCAGCGAGGCGCGCTCGATGGCCAGCGGCAGGCCGTCCGAGGTACGCACCCGTTCCAGCCGCGCCACGCGGTCGGAGGCGGCGAGGCCGAGCGCCATCACCTCCTCCGGCGCAGGCGCGTGCAGGCCGCGGGACAGGACCACGCTTTCGACGGTGCGGCCGCGGCGGGCCATGTCCTCGGTGAACGAGGTCAAGAGCGACAGCGCCTGTTCCAGACGGTGGACCTGGGGGGCGACGAAGGTGCCCGACCCGCGTTTCTGCACAAGCTGGCCCGAGGCGACCAGCGCCTCGACCCCCTTGCGCACGGTGACGCGGCTCAGGCCGGTCATTGCGGCGAGGTCGCGTTCCGGCGGCAGGCTGTCGCCGGGGCGCAGGCGGCCCGAGGCGATGGCTTCGGCGATGCGGCGGTGCAGTTGCAGATACAGCGGGCCCGCGCCGCTGTCCTGAAAGCTGTCGGGGGCGAACAGGGTCTCCATCACGCAGGCCCCAGGGCTTCGGCGGCCAAAGCCACGGCGCCGTCCAGCCCGTTGCCCTGCGCGCGCCGCAGGTCCCAGCGCCCGGCCAGGCGGGCGGCGTAGCGCGGCCCGAGGCCGCCCAGGAACACCACCGGCAGGCGGGCGCCGTCCTGCAGGCGGTCGATGATGGCGGCGATCTCGGCGGTGGCCCCGGCCAGGATCGCCTCGGCGGCGGGGTCGGGGTCCAGCAGGCGCGGGGCGAGGGCCGCGAAGTCGGCGGGGCGGGCGGAGAGGGCAAAGGCGATCACGCCCTCGGGCCCGCCGTGGCTTTTCAGCACGTCGGCCAGCAGGGGCGTCATCGCCTCGAATCCGTCCTCGGCGCGCAGCGCGCGCGACAGGAGCGTGCGGCCCAGCACGGCGCCGCTGCCCTCGTCGCCCAGAACGAAGCCGCGCCCGCCGAACTGGCGCACCCGGCCCCCTTGCTGGCGGGCGAAGACCGACCCCGTGCCCAGCGCCGCGACGATCCCGTCGGCGGCACCCAGGGCGCCGCGGGCGGCGGTCACGGCATCCGACAGGATGGTCGCGCCGGCGAAGGGCAGGCGGGCGCGCAGGGCATCCGCGGCGGCGGGCACGTTGGCACCGGCAAGGCCCAGGACGGCGGTCAGGGCGCCAAGGTCCTGGTCGCCCGCGGCCATGCGGGCGGCGGTCAGGATGTTCGCTGCGGCGCCTTCGGGATCAGAGGCGATGTTGGCCGGACCGCCTTCGCCCCGGCCCAGGATGCGCCCCTGCGCATCGGCCAGCGCGGCACGGCAGCCGGTTCCGCCCCCGTCGATCCCCAGGCACAGGCGCATGTGATTCCCCTTTGGGCAAAACAATACCAAAGCAATACCTTATGGGGAAGCGGAAAGACAGAAACTGTCGCTCTGCGGCGCAGAATCTGTTTGCAGGCGCATTTTTGCAGGGGGGCTTTACAATTGGTATTGTTTTGGCATTATCACTGCAGGGGGAGAGAATCGCATGACGCTGCCGTCACGCCCGACCGAAGCCCGTCATCCGGCCTCGCCCGGCCTGCACGCCCGTCCGGGCGATCAGGCGCTGGCGGCGCTGCTGGACGCGCAGGCGGCGGCGCTGCAGGCGGTGCGCCCGGCCATCCCGGCGCTGGAGGCGGCGGCAGGGATCGCGGCGGACGCGCTGGGGCGCGGCGGGCGTCTGGGTTATGCGGGGGCGGGAAGCTCGGGTCTGATGGCGCTGGCCGATGCGCTGGAACTGGCGGGCACCTTCGGGATCGCGCCCGACCGCACGCCGGTGATGTTCGCGGGCGGTGCGGCGGCGCTTCTGCACATGCAGGGGGGCGTCGAGGATGACCCCGCGCTGGCCCGCGCCGACCTTGCGCGCGCGGGCATCGCCGCGGGGGATGCGGTGATCGTCGTCTCGGCCTCGGGCGCCACGCCCTATGCGCTGGCGGTGGCGGAAAGCGCGCGCGTCAAGGGCGCCCGCGTCATCGGCATCGCCAACGTGCCGGGATCGGCGCTGCTGGCGGCGGCGGACGTGGCCGTCCTGCTCGACACCGGGCCCGAGGTCGTGACCGGCTCCACCCGCATGGGCGCGGGCACGGCGCAGAAGGTCGCGCTCAACATGCTGTCGGTGCTGGTCGGGCTGCGGCTGGGCCATGTGCACGACGGCCACATGGTCAACCTGACCGCCGACAACGCCAAGCTGATCGACCGCGCCGCCCGCATCGTGGCCGACATCGCCGCGGTGCCCCGGCCTGCGGCAGAGACGGCGCTTGCCGCGACCGGCGGCGCGGTCAAACCTGCGATCCTGGTCGCCGCCCGCGGGCTGTCCGCGGCGGAGGCGAGCGACGTGCTGGCGCGCGCCGGGGGCCACCTTGCCCGCGCGCTGGCCGACTGAACCGACCATCAGGGCCGCCAAGGGCCCGCCAACAGGGAGAAGACGATGACAAGGACCTTCCGTTTCGCGCTTCTGGCCTCGACCGTGCTGTCCGGCCCGGTCCTGGCGCAGGAGGTGACGCTGACCATCGAAAGCTGGCGCAACGACGACCTGACGATCTGGCAGGACACCATCATCCCGGCCTTCGAGGCGCAGAACCCCGGCATCAAGGTCGTCTTCGCACCGACCGCGCCTGCGGAGTACAACGCCGCGCTGAACGCCAAGCTGGATGCAGGGTCCGCGGGCGACCTGATCACCTGCCGCCCCTTCGATGCCAGCCTGGAGCTTTACAACAGCGGCAAGCTGGCCGACCTGTCGGGCCTGGCCGCGATGGCGAACTTTTCGCCCGTGGCCAAGAGCGCCTGGCAGACCGATGACGGCAGCGCCACCTTCTGCGTGCCGATGGCATCCGTGATCCACGGCTTCATCTACAACGCCGACGCCTTTGCCGAACTGGGCCTGACCCCGCCCGCGACACGGGACGAGTTCTTCGCCGTGCTGGACGCGATCAAGGCCGACGGCACCTACATCCCGATGGCGATGGGCACCAACGACCAGTGGGAAGCCGCCACGATGGGCTACAACAACATCGGGCCGAACTACTGGAAGGGCGAGGAGGGCCGCCTGGCGCTGATCGCCGGCGACCAGAAGCTGACCGATCCGGCATGGGTCGCCCCCTTCGAGGAGCTGGCGCGCTGGAAGGACTACCTCGGCGACGGCTTCGAGGCGCAGACCTATCCCGACAGCCAGAACCTGTTCACCCTGGGCCGCGCGGCGATCTATCCGGCCGGGTCGTGGGAGATCTCGGGCTTCAACACCCAGGCCGGGTTCAAGATGGGCGCCTTCCCGCCGCCGGTCGGGGCCGCGGGGGATACCTGCTACATCAGCGACCACACCGACATCGGGCTCGGCATGAACGCCGCCTCGCCCAATGCCGAGGCTGCGCGGACGTTCCTGGAGTGGGTCGGCTCGCCGGAGTTCGCGACGCTTTACGCCAACGCGCTGCCGGGGTTCTTCAGCCTGAACTCCACGCCCGTCGAGATGGCCGACCCGCTGGCGCAGGAGTTCGTGTCCTGGCGCGGCAAGTGCCAGTCGACGATCCGGTCCACCTACCAGATCCTGTCGCGCGGTACGCCGAACCTGGAAAACGAGACCTGGAACGCGTCCGCCAACGTGATCCGCGGCACCGAGACGCCCGCGGATGCGGCCAAGCGGCTGCAGGACGGGCTGGCCAGCTGGTACGCGCCGCAGCAGTAGGGCGGCGCGCCTTGACCGGTCGGGCCCGGCCCGACCGTCGGAGCGGGGGGCTGTCTGCCCCCCGCACCCCCCGAGGATACTTGTGAAGAGATGAAGGGGCGCGGGCATGCGCAGGCCTTTCCGCTGGCATATCCTGGTGTTCCTGGCACCCGCTTTGCTGGTCTACACGGCACTGATGATCGTGCCGCTGGCAGGCACGCTGAACCTGTCGCTGTTCACCAGGGCCGAAGGGGTCACCTCCTTCGCGGGGCTGGACAACTTCCGCACGCTGTTCGGCGATCCGCGCTGGTCGGAGGCGTTCTGGAACGCGCTGGGCAACAACGCCTGGTTCTTTGTCGTCCACATGCTGGTGCAGAACCCCATCGGGGTGGTGCTGGCCGCGATCCTGTCCACCCCGCGGCTGCGGATGGCGGCCTTCTACCGCACCGCGATCTTCATCCCGACGATCCTGTCCTTCGTCATCGTGGGCTTTGTCTGGAAGCTGATCCTGTCGCCCTTGTGGGGCATCGCGCCGGGAATGCTGGATGCGGTGGGGCTGAAGGCGCTGTTCGCGCCCTGGCTGGGCCGCGAGGAATACGCGCTGACGACGCTGGCGCTGATCTCGGTCTGGCAGTTCGTGGGCATCCCGATGATGCTGATCTATGCGGCGCTGCTGTCGATCCCCGACGAGGTGATCGAGGCGGCCGAGATGGACGGCGTGACCGGCGGCGCGCAGTTCTGGAAGATCAAGCTGCCGCTGATCCTGCCGTCGATCGGGATCATCTCGATCCTGACCTTCGTGGGCAATTTCAACGCTTTCGACCTGATCTACGTCAGCCAGGGCGCGCTCGCGGGGCCCAACTTCGCCACCGACATCCTGGGCACGTTCCTGTACCGCACCTTCTTCGGCTTCCAGTTGCAGCTGGGCGATCCGCACATGGGCGCGACGATCGCGACGGCGATGTTCTTCATCATCCTCGCCGGGGTCTGCGTCTACCTGTTCCTGATCCAGACGCGGCTGCGCCGCTACCAGTTCTGAGGGGGTTCCCATGGCCGCACGCAGCCACCCCGGACGCGCCATTGCCGCGCATGCGGTGCTGATCGCCTGGACGCTGATCGCGCTGTTCCCGGTGTTCGTCATCGTCGTCAACTCGATGAAGTCGCGCAAGGCGATCTTCGCCGACCCGCTGGCACTGCCCGGCCCCGGCAACTTCGACCTCGTGGGCTATGCGACGGTGCTCAATCAGGGCGACTTCTTCCAGTATTTCCTGAACTCGCTGACGGTGACGGTGGCCAGCCTGTTCTGCGTGCTGCTGTTCGGCGCGATGGCGGCATTCGCGCTGTCGGAATACCGCTTCCGCGGGAACCTGCTGCTGGGGCTGTATCTGGCGCTCGGCATCATGATCCCGATCCGGCTGGGCACGGTCGCAATCCTCGAGATGATGGTGGCGTCCGGCCTCGTGAACACCCGCACGGCGCTGGTGCTGGTCTACACCGCGCAGGGGTTGCCGCTGGCGGTGTTCATCCTGTCGGAGTTCATGCGCACCGTCTCGGACGACCTGAAGAACGCGGGAAGGATCGACGGGCTGTCGGAATACACGATCTTCTTCCGGCTGGTGCTGCCGCTGGTGCGGCCCGCGATGGCGACGGTTGCCGTCTTCACCATGATCCCGATCTGGAACGACCTGTGGTTCCCGCTGATCCTGGCGCCCGCCGAGGAGGTCAAGACGATCACGCTGGGGAGCCAGGTCTTCATCGGCCAGTTCGTGACCAACTGGAACGCGGTGCTTGCCGCGCTGTCTCTGGCGATCCTGCCGGTGCTGGTCCTCTATCTCGTCTTCTCGCGCCAACTGATCCGCGGGATCACCGCAGGAGCCGTCAAATGACCCTTCGCACGCTTGTCGCAGGCCTTGGCACGATGGGGCGCAGCCATGCGCTGGCCTACCACACGAACCCGGACTTCGAGGTGGCGGGGCTGGTGAACCGCTCTGCCGTCTCCTTGCCAGAGGGGTTGCGGGGCTACACCCTGAGCACGGATTTCCATGCCGCGCTGAAGAAGACGCGCCCCGACCTCGTCTGCGTCGCGACCTATACCGACAGCCATGCCGACTATGCCGTGGCGGCGATGGAGGCCGGGGCGCATGTCTTCGTGGAAAAGCCGCTGGCGCTGACGGTGGCAGAGGCGGAGCGGGTGGTGGCCTGCGCCAGGGCCAACGGGCGCAAGCTGGTGGTGGGCTACATCCTGCGGCACCACCCAAGCTGGATGCGGCTGATCGCCGAGGCGCGGGCCCTGGGCGGGCCTTACGTGTTCCGGCTGAACCTGAACCAGCAGTCCAGCGGGCCGACCTGGGAGGTGCACAAGACGCTGATGCAGACCACCTCGCCGCTGGTCGACTGTGGCGTGCATTATGTCGACGTGATGTGCCAGATCACCGACGCGGCCCCGGTCGAGGTGCGGGGCATGGGCCTGCGGCTGACCGACGAGATCGCCGAGGGGATGTACAACTACGGCCATTTCCAGGTGCTGTTCGCCGACGGCTCGGTCGGCTGGTACGAGGCGGGCTGGGGGCCGATGATGTCGGACACGGCCTTCTTCGTGAAGGACGTGGTGTCGCCAAGGGGCGCGGTGTCGATCCGCATGCCCGAGGATGCCAGGTCCGACGACCACGATACCCACACCAAGACCTCGAGGCTGCGGGTGCACCGTGTGGGCCGGCCCGATCAGGACCTGTCGATGGCCGACGAGCCCGGGCACCAGGCGCTGTGCGACCGCGAGCAGGCCTTCATGGCCCGCGCGATTGCCGAGGACCTCGACCTGACCCGCCACATGACCGACGCGGTGCGCTCGCTGGCCGTCTGCCTTGCGGCGGACGAAAGCGTGCGCTCGGGCCGGCCGGTGCGGCTGTGACGTCGCGGGACGGACCGGCGCAGGGCGCCTCCCTCCCCCCTGGTGGGGGAGGGATGGGGTGGGGGGGCCCCGGCCCGCGGGCGGCGCCCCTGTCCCCTCTCCCCGCCCCGCGCGGGGGAGGGGAAGCGCCCGATCCCCGGGCCGTCGCATCGCGTGGAGGGAGGCAGCCATGGGCGCCCTGACCTTGAAGGCCGTGACCAAGTCCTTCGGCAAGACCGATGTCATCAAGGGCGTGGACCTGACGGTGGAGGACGGCGAGTTCTGCGTCTTCGTCGGGCCGTCGGGCTGCGGCAAGTCCACGCTTCTGCGGATGATCGCGGGGCTGGAGGACGCCTCGGGCGGCGAGATCGCCATCGACGGCGTGCGGGTGAACGAGACCGCGCCCGCGAAACGCGGGATCGCGATGGTGTTCCAGAGCTATGCTCTCTACCCGCACCTGTCGGTGCGCGAGAACATGGGGCTGGCGCTGAAGCAGGCGGGCGTGGCGCGGGCCGAGATCGCGTCGGCGGCGGACAAGGCGGCGGGGATGCTGTCGCTGGCGCCACTGATGGACCGCCGCCCGGCGGAACTGTCGGGCGGGCAGCGGCAGCGGGTGGCGATCGGGCGGGCGATCGTGCGGACGCCGAAGATCTTCCTGTTCGACGAGCCTTTGTCCAACCTCGACGCCGCCCTGCGGGTGGCGACGCGGATCGAGATCGCCAGGCTGCACCGCGACCTGAAGGCCACGATGATCTACGTCACGCATGACCAGGTCGAGGCGATGACGCTGGCCGACAGGATCGTGGTCCTGCGCGCCGGAAAGGTCGAGCAGGTCGGCGCGCCGATGGAGCTGTACAACAACCCCGCCAACACCTTCGTCGCGGGCTTCATCGGGTCGCCGCAGATGAACTTCCTGTCCGGCGGGCCTTTGGGGATGACCGCGCCCACCGTAGGTATCCGCCCCGAGAACCTCGCCCTTTCCCGCGACGGCGGGCGCATCGCGGGCCGCGTCAGCCATGTGGAAAAGCTGGGGGGCGAGACGCTGGTCTATGTCCAGGCCGAAGGCCAGGGCCTGCTGACGGTGCGGCTGCCGGGCGAACGGGACTGGGCGGTGGACGAGGCGGTGCACCTGACCCCCGACGAGGGCCGACTTTACCTGTTCGACGCCGAAGGCCAGCGGCTGCGGTAGGGCAGGCGCGCGCAGGAGGGAACCCGACTGCCGGAAGGCGCCTCCCCTCCCCCTTGTGGCGAGGCGGGCTCCGCCTCGCCGCCGGGCGCCCCCCCACCCTCTCCCTCCCCCACGAGGGGGGAGGGAAGCGCCAGTTGGCCTTCGGGTGCGCCGCGACGGGCGGCAGTCCCGCGGGCTTGCCGCCCGGCACGCCCGCGGGCATGGTCGCGGCCGCAGGACCAGGGGGGCAACGGCATGATTCCGGTGGCGGGCCATGCGGGGGAACGCGTGGCGGTTCTGGGGCTGGGCCGGTCGGGGCTGGCCACGGCGCGCGCGCTCAGGGCCGGGGGGGCCGAGCCGGTGCTGTGGGACGACAGCCCCGAGGCCCGCGCCAGGGCCGGGGCCGAGGGCTTTGCCTGCACCGACCTTGCGCGCGATGCGGCCTGGGAGGGGGTGACGCTGCTGGTCACCTCGCCCGGCATTCCGCACCTCTACCCCGCGCCGCACCCCGCCATCGCGCGCGCCGCGGCGCGCGGCGTGCCGGTCGACAATGACGTGGGGCTGTTCTTCCGGTCGTTTGCCACGCAGGACTGGGACGGCTTCGACCAGACCCCGCGCGTGGTCTGCGTGACGGGATCGAACGGCAAGTCCACCACCACGGCGCTGATCCACCACGTCCTGGCCGAGGCCGGGCGCCCGGTGCAGATGGCGGGCAACATCGGCCGCGGGGTGCTGGACCTCGACCCCGCCCGCGACGGCGAAGTCGTGGTCCTGGAACTGTCGTCCTACCAGACCGACCTTGCCCGCGCGCTGACGCCGGACGTGGCCGTCTTCACCAACCTGTCGCCCGACCATCTGGACCGCCACGGCGGCATGGGCGGCTATTTCGCCGCCAAGGCGCGGCTGTTCACGCAAGGCGGGCCCGACCGCTGCGTGATCGGCGTGGACGAGGCCGAAGGGCGGCACCTGGCGATGCTGCTGGGGCAGGGCCCGGCGGATGACCGGGTGATCCGCATCTCCTCGGGGCAGAGGCTCGAGGACTTCGGCTGGGCAGTCTTCGCGCGCAAGGGGTTCCTCTCGGAATGGCGCAAGGGCAAGCAGGTGGCCGCGGTGGACCTGCGCGGCGTCGCGGGCCTGCCGGGCGCGCACAACCACCAGAACGCCTGCGCGGCTTACGCCGCGGTGCGCACCCTGGGCCTCGCGCCGCGCGTGATCGAGGCGGCCTTCGGCACCTTCCAGGGCCTGCCCCACCGCAGCCAGACGGTGCGCGACCGCGGCGGCGTGCGGTTCGTGAACGACAGCAAGGCCACCAACGTGGACAGCGCCGCCAAGGCGCTGCAGGCATTTCCCCGCATCCGCTGGATCGCCGGGGGCCTCGGCAAGGACGGCGGCATCTCCGCGCTGGCGCCGCATCTGGGGTCTGTGGTCAAGGCCTACCTGATCGGCCATTCCGCCCGCGACTTTGCGCTGCAGCTTGGCCAGACCGACCACGAGATCGCCGAGACGATGGACCGCGCCGTGACCCGCGCCGCGGCAGAGGCGCAGCCCGGCGAGGTGGTCCTGCTGGCCCCGGCGGCGGCGAGCTTCGACCAGTATCCGAATTTCGAAAAGCGCGGCGACCACTTTGCCGAGCTGGTCCGCGCGCTGCCCTGAGGCGCAACCCCTCCGCCCAAGGCGCTTCCCTCCCCCCTCGTGGGGGAGGGAGAGGGTGGGGGGGCGCCCGGCCGG
>CAZCPY010000014.1:0-36158 GCA_964499865.1 uncultured Rhodobacterales bacterium
TCCCCGTCATAACACGACGGGGGCGAGCCACCCCGAAACGAACATTGGGTCCTTTCGTGGTGTCGGTCCGGGGGCCGGGCGCGTTCATTCCGCCGCGATCCCTTCCAGCCGGTCTTCCAGTTCGTCGGCGGCCCCCCGCAGCGCGGCGAGCGTCGCCGCGTCGGGGGCCCAGTAGTTGCGGTCCGAGGCCTCGATCAGGCGGTTGGCCATGCGGGCGCTGGACTCGGGGTTCAGTGCGGCCATCCGCCGCCGCATCGCCTCGTCCAGCACGAAGGTTTCCGACAGGCGCTGATAGACCCAGGGGTCCACCGCCTCGGCCGTGGCCGACCAGCCCATGGTGTTGGTCACATGCGCCTCGATCTGCCGCACGCCCTCGGCGCCGTGGTTCAGGAGCGGCTCGTAGAAGCGCGGGTTCAGGCTGCGCGACCGGGTTTCCAGCGCGATCTGGTCGCGCAGGGTGCGCACCTTGGCCGTCCCGCGGGTCTGGTCGCCGATGTAGACCGGCGTTTCCGCCCCGCCCCGCGCGCGCTTCACCGCCCGCGCGATGCCGCCCAGGGTGTCGAAGTAGTGGTCCACCGTGGTGACGCCCAGTTCCACCGACTCGAGGTTCTGGTAGGCCAGGTCCACGTCCTTGAGCGCCTTCTGCAGCAGCGCCGCGTGCTTCACCGGCTTGCCGCTGCGACCGTAGGCAAAGGACTTGCGGGCCTCGTAGGCGTCGGCCAGTTCGTCCTCGGCGCCGAAGGCGCTTTGGTCCACCATCTGGTTGACGTTCGACCCGTAGGCGCCCTCGGCGTTGGAGAAGACGCGCAGGCTCGCGGTTTCCATGTCGACGTCCATCGCCTTGGCATAGGCCAGCGCATGGGCGCGCACGAAGTTCAGGGCGGGGTCCTCGTCGGCGGTGGCGGCCTTGTAGGCGGCCTCGGCCAGCATCCGGGTCTGCAGGGGCAAGAGGTCGCGGAAGATGCCCGACAGCGTCATCACCACGTCGATCCGCGGGCGGCCGAGTTCGGCCAGCGGGATCAGGTCGGCACCCGCCAGGCGGCCGAAGCCGTCGAACCGCGGCACCGCACCCATCAGCGCCAGCGCCTGGGCGATCGGGCCACCGTCCGACTTGATGTTGTCCGACCCCCAGAGCACCAGCGCCACGGTGCGCGGCAGGGTGGGGTGGGTGGCAAGCAGCCGGTCGGCCTGCGCCCGCCCGTCGGCCAGCGCATAGGCGGTGGGCATGCGGAACGGGTCGAAGGCGTGGATGTTGCGCCCCGTTGGCAGGATTTCCGGCGACCGGATCAGGTCGCCCCCCGGCACCGGCGGCGTGTAGCGGGCATCGAGCGCGCGCAGCAGTCCCGCAAGCTCCGTCTCCTGCGCCAGCAGGGCATCGGTGCGGGCGCGGGTCTCTGCGTCGCCCGGCATCAGGTCCAGCAGCGCCGCGCGTTGCCCTGCGTCCATCGGGCGGCCCACGACATGCAGCCCGTCGGTGATCAGCGCACCCTCGGTTTCCAGAAGCCGCAGCCACAGGTGCTCGGTATCGCCGACAAGGTCCACCGCCGCCGCCTGGTCGGCGACCAGCACCGCCAGGTCGGTGCGCGCCGGGTCGGCGCCGTCCAGCGACCGCAGGCGGGTCAGCGACGCCTTGAGGTCCGCCAGCCCCTTGTAGAGCCCGGCCTTGGCCAGGGGCGGCGTCAGGTGGGTAACGATGACGGCATTCGACCGCCGCTTGGCCAGCGTCGCCTCGGAGGGGTTGTTCGCGGCATAGAGGTAGACGTTCGGCACGTTGCCGATCAGCCGGTCGGGCCAGCAGGCCCCCGACAGGCCCGCCTGCTTGCCCGGCATGAATTCCAGCGCGCCGTGCATGCCGAAATGCAGGAAGGCATCGGCGCCGAAGTCGTCGCGCAGCCAGCGGTAGAAGGTGGCGAAGGCATGGGTCGGGGCAAAGCCCTTCTCGAACAGAAGGCGCATCGGGTCGCCCTCGTAGCCGAAGACCGGCTGGACGGCGACGACGACGTTGCCGAAGGCCGCGCCCAGCACGAAGACGCCGCGGCCGTCGGTCTGGTGCCTGCCGGGGGCGGGGCCCCAGACGGCTTCGATCTCGCGCAGCCAGGGGCTGCGGGCGACCATGTCCTCGGCGGGCACATGGGCCAGGATCGCGGCGCGCTGGCCCTGGGCCTGGGTCAGGACAGCGCGGCGCAGGTCATCGACCGTGGCGGGGGGCGTCACGCGGTAGCCGTGGGCGGCCATGGCGTGAAGCGTGTTGTGCAGGCTTTCGAAGACCGACAGGTAGGCTGCGGTCCCGACCGAGCCTGCGTTGGGCGGAAAGCCGTGGATGACCACGGCGACCTTGCGGTCGGCCAGGCGCGACCGGCGCAGGCGGACGAGGCGCGCGACCTTGTCGGCCAGCGCGGCCACGCGTTCCGGCGCGGGCGCCATCGTGCGGGTGCCGTCGCCCGGGCGGCCCTCGCCATGGCGGCCGGCAAAGACGGTGGGGTTGGTGGCGCCGTCGATCTCGGGCAGGGCGACCAGCATCGTGGTCTCGACCGGGCCAAGCCCCCCGGGGGCGGCCTCCCACTGTTCCAGCGTCTGGAACTCCAGCGGATGGGCGGCGACGTAGGGCACATCCAGCGCCGACAGCGTGGCCACCGCCGCCGCGCTGTCGTTGTAGGCAGGCCCGCCGACCAGGCTGAACCCGGTCAGCGACAGCAGGCAGTCCACGCGGCCCTGAAGATAGGCCGCGATCGCCGGGCGGCCGTCCAGGCCGCCGGCAAAGGCGGGCACCACGGCCAGCCCCTGCGCTTCCAGCGCCGCGATGACGGCATCGTAATGCGCGGTGTCCGACGACAGGACATAGGACCGCATGAGCAAGAGCCCGACCGTCCCGCGCGCCCCCGCCGGGCGCGGCAGCGCCTCGGCCCTGGTGCCGATCCGGCCCTTGAGCGCGGGGTGGTAGAGCCCGACATCGGGGTAGTCGACGGGCGCCTTCGACGGCGTGCCCTTCCAGCCCGGACGCGTCGCGTAGCGCGACAGCAGGAACCGGACCATGCCCTCGATGTTGTCGTCCGACCCGCCCAGCCAGTACTGCATGCACAGGAACCAGGCGCGCAGGTCCTGCGACTTTCCGGGGATCCAGCGCAGGATCTTGGGCAGGCGGCGCAGCAGCGTCATCTGCCGCTCGCCCGACCCGGCCGCAGGCGCCCCGCCCGGGCCCTTGCCGCTGTCGCCGCGCAGCTTCTTGAGGAAGGCCATGACGCCCGTCGCGGGCTTGCCCATGTCCAGATCGCCCATCCGCGTCAGCTTCACGATCGCGGGGTTGGCCACCATGCCCACGAAGGCATCGCAGCGCGCGCGGGCCGCCTGAAGCTGCGGCAGGATCGCGGTCAGGTGTTCTTCCAGGAACAGCAGGTTCGCGACCACGATGTCGGCCGCATCCACCGCCGCCCGGGCGCGGACCAGCGCCGCCGGGTTCTCGCCCCATTCCGCCGCCGCCAGGACCTGCACCGACAGGCCCGGAAAGTCGCGCGCCAGCCGCCCCGAGGCGCGGGCGACCGGCCCCGCGGCATGCGCGTCCAGCGTGACGATCACCACGGTGTAGGCCGCGCGGATGTCGGGTTCAGCGCGCATAATGGGCCTTTGCCTCGTAAAGCGTCTCGACGCTGATCTCGTGCAGGCCCTTGTCGGAGGCGAATTTCTCGGTGTTCCGCCGCGCCTTGCCGCGGACGAAGAAGGGCACCTTGCGCAGCTCCTTCTCGGCCTCGGCCAGCCAGACCAGCACGTCGGACCCGGTCTGCGCCTCGGGCGCTTTCATCTTGGCGGAAATACCCTGGGGGTCCGGGGGCAAAGCCCCCGGGGCCGGGGAAGGGTGACCGCCATGGTGGCTGGCGCCGGCCGCGTCGTGGAACTCGAAATCCTCGCGGAACATGTGCAGCAGGTGCTCTTCCAGCCCCATCACCAGCGGATGCACCCAGGTGTCGAAGATCACGTTCGCGCCTTCCCAGCCCATCTGGGGGGAAAACCGCGCGGGGAAGTCCTGCACATGGACGGGGGCCGAGATGACGGCGCAGGGGATGCCCAGCCGCTTGCCGATCATCCGTTCCATCTGCGTGCCCAGGATCATCTCGGGCGCCAGCCGGGTGATCTCGGTCTCCACCGCCAGATAGTCGTCGGTGATCAGCGGCTCCACACCGTAGTCCCTGGCCAGCGCGCGCAGGGGCCGGGCGAACTCGCGGTTGTAGCAGCCCATGCCCACGACCTCGAAGCCGATCTCGTCCCGCGCGATGCGGGCGGCGGCCATGACGTGGGTGGCGTCACCGAACAGGAAGACGCGCTTTCCGGTCAGGTAGGTCGAATCGACCGACCGCGACCACCAGGGCATGCGCAGGCGGGTCTCGTCCGTCTCGGGCGCAAGGCCCGTGATCTGCGCGACCTCGGCCAGGAAGTCGCGGGTCGCGCCGACGCCGATGGGGACGGATTTGGTGAAGGGCTGGCCGAAGGTCTTCTCGCAGTGGCGGGCGGCGGATTCCGCCGTCTCGGGGTAGAGCAGCACGTTGAAATGCGCCTGCCCCAGACGCGCGATGTCGGCAGGTGTGGCGCCCATCGGCGCCACCACGTTCACGGCGACGCCCATCTCTTCCAGCAGGCGGACGACTTCCGTCACGTCGTCGCGGTGGCGGAACCCCAGCGCGGTGGGGCCAAGGACGTTGCAGGTGACCTCGGGCGTCCGCGGCAGCGGCCTGGTCAGGGCGCGGACGATGCGCAGGAAGGTCTCGTCGGCGCCGAAGTTCTCTTTCCGCTGGTAGGACGGCAGGTCGAGCGCGATGACAGGCACCGGCAGGCCCATGGTGGAGGCAAGGCCGCCGGGGTCATCCTGGATCAGCTCGGCGGTGCAGGAGGCGCCCACGATCATCGCCTGCGGGGCAAAGCGGTCGAAGGCGTCCCGTGCGGCGGCCTTGAACAGGCCGGCGGTATCGGCGCCCAGGTCGCGCGCCTGGAAGGTGGTGTAGGTCACCGGCGGGCGGCGGTCGCGGCGTTCGATCATCGTGAACAGAAGGTCGGCGTAGGTATCGCCCTGCGGCGCGTGAAGGACGAAGTGCAGGCCCTGCATCGCGGTCGCGACACGCATCGCCCCCACATGGGGCGGGCCTTCGTAGGTCCAGAGCGCAAGCTTCATTCGGCGGCCTCCAGCCGGTTGGGATGGAGCCGGAGTGCGGCCTTGCGGCGCAGGGGCCTCGCGAAGAGCGCAGCGAGGTCGCCCGCCTGTTCGTAGAAATGGACGGGCGTGAAGACCAGCTCGATCGCCCATTTGGTCGACAGGCCCTGCGCTTCCAGCGGGTTTGCGAGGCCCAGGCCACACACCGTCAGGTCGGCGCGGGCGGCGCGGGCGCGGTCAAGCTGGCGGTCGACGTCCTGGCCTTCGGAAATCACCGGGCCCGCGGGCAGCCAGGCAAGGTCGGGGCCGACGATCTCGCGGTGCAGGTAGGGGGTGCCGACCTCGACCGGCGTCATGCCGCATTCGTTGGCCAGGAAGCGGGCCAGCGGAATCTCAAGCTGGCTGTCGGGGAAGAAGAAGACCGACTTGCCGCGCAGCACCTCGGCCGCCGCCGCGACCGCCTTGCGGGCGCGGGCGCGGGGGGCGGCGGTGATCGCCTCGAACCGGGCCTCGGGCACGTCCCATTCGGTGGCGATGGCGGCCAGCCAGGCGGTGGTGCCCGCCTCGCCGAAGGGGAAGGGCGCGGCCAGGTGGCGCGCGCCGCGGCGTTGCAGCGCGGCCAGCGTGTCGGCCAGGAAGGGTTGCGCCAGCACGACAACCGTGTTCGGCCCCACGCCCGGCGCCTCGGCCGCACGATGGGCCGGCAGCACGCGCACCGGGCCCACGCCCATCGCGGCCAGCAGCGCCAGCATCTGGTCCTCGACCACGTCCGGCAGGGCGCCCACGACCATCAGCTCGCGCGCCTGCGTGGCGGGCAGGGCGGGTATCAGCGCGGCGAGACAGGCATCTTCGCCCTGGGTGAAGGTCGTCTCGATGCCCGAGCCCGAGTAGTTGTAGCAGCGCACCGACGGGTGCGTCGCGCCGATCCTTTCGGCAGCGCGCGACAGGTCCAGCTTGATCACCTCGGACGGGCAGGACCCGACGAGGAAAAGCTGGCGGATGTCGGGGCGGCGGGCCAGCAGGCGGGCGACCTCGCGTTCCAGTTCCACATGCGCATCGGCAAGGCCCGCGAGGTCGGTTTCCTCGAGGATGGCGGTGCCGAAGCGCGGCTCGGCAAAGATCATCACGCCGGCCGCCGACTGCAGCAGATGCGCGCAGGTGCGGCTGCCCACGACCAGGAAGAAGGCGTCCTGCATCTTGCGGTGCAGCCAGATGATTCCCGTCAGCCCGCAGAACACCTCGCGCTGGCCGCGTTCCTTGAGCACGGGGGCGTCGGTGCAGCCGGTCATGCCAGCCCCCCGCGCCGCGCCGCGCGCAGCTTGAGGATGAACTGCGTGGCGTTGATGGCGTAAGTGCCGTAGGCCGCCAGCGCGACGCCCATCTGCACCGCGGGCGCCGCGCCCTGCCACAGCGCCACCACATAGGCGGTGTGCAGCGCGATCACGACAAAGCTGAAGACGTCTTCCCAGAAGAACGCCGGCGCAAGGAGATAGCGGCCGAACACCGCCTTTTCCCAGATCGCCCCAGTGACCATGATCGCATAGAGCAGCGCGGTCTTGACGAGGATCGAGGCCGTGGCGGCGGCGTAGCCCTCGCCCGTCGCGAGGAAGCGCAGGACCAGCGCCAGCGACACCGCGAAGGCCAGGAACTGCACCGGCGCCAGCACGCCCTGGACGACCGTCCAGGGGCTTGCGTCGCGCCGTGCGCGCTGGTCCGCCGTATAGAGAGGCGGGCGCCCTGTGGTCATGGGAACGGTGCCGGTCATCGTGCGCCTGGGGTCCTTGTCCTGCGCGGTGTGCAAAGACTATGGCTCTGCCCGGAAAAGTGTCAACCTAAACTTACACTCCCGATCCCGGCCGGTTTGTCGCACCTGCCCCCTCACAAGGGGTGCAAGCCGTTGCAGCGCAAAATAAATCCCTTCATTTCCGGCAGCGCGCGCAAATCCCAGCGCGGACAGGTCAGCCGGGTGTCAATTTGCTTTGACATTCCCGCGGCAAGAGAGGACTGTAGCCGCGCGGGGCTGCTGCCTGTTGGGACCCCGCGCAGCCACGCCCCGAGGCGTCGGAGCCAGCGGAATGCAGGACGAACATCCCTACCGCGTCGGCCGCACGCCGCGGCAGAGCGGGGCCAGGAAGGCCGCCGCCGAAGGTGACGTGATCGACTTCGCATCCTGGGTGCTGGCGCTGATCTCGGCACGCCGCGCGGCCGAGACGACGATGATGCGCGCCGACATCCTTGCCGAATTCCGCCGCCTGGTGTCGGACCCGGACCCGGGGCGGCTTGCCGCCTTCATGGCCGGCCTGCCGGGGCGCGGCGCGGATGCGACCGCGGTGGCCGATCTCTACATCCCCGCCCTGGCCCGCATGCTGGGCGAGGACTGGCTGGACGACCGGTCGGGCTTTGCCGAGGTCTCGGTCGCCTCGGCCCGCCTGCAGTCGGTGCTGCGCGATCTGGGCGCCTCCTGGCGGGCGGACGAGGCGCGGCACGGGCGGGGGGTCGTGCTGCTGGCGGTGGCGCCGGGCGAACAGCACACGCTGGGGGCCATGGTGCTGCTGGGCCAGTTGCGCCGCGCGGGCGTCTCTGTCCGCCTGGCCCTTGGCCCGAACCCGCACGAGGCGCAAAAGCTGATGGAAAACGGGCGCTTCGACGGCATCCTTCTGTCGCAGTCCTGCACCCACAGGCTGGCGCAGACGCGCAGCTTTCTGGACATGCTGCGCAAGGCCGCGCGGCAGCCGGTTCCCGTGGCGATCGGCGGCAGCGCGCTGTTTGCGGGGGTGCTGACGCCCATGGAACTGGCCGAGGTGACGGGGGCGGATGTGGCGACGGCAGACCTGCTGGAAGCGCTTGCCGTCTTCGGGCTGGTGGAAGATGTGCGGGGACGGGTGAGGACAGGGCGTTGAAGACCAACGGCAGCTCGCTCCTCAACGGCGGCCCGGTGCCGCTGATCTCGCCCGACCTGCTGGTCGAGATCATCTCTACCGCGGCCGACATCTCGTTGCATCTGACGCGCGACGGCATCGTCATCTCGGTCCTCGTCAACCCGCACCACAGGTCCTTTGGCCAATTGTCGCACTGGGAAGGCCGCCAGGTCCGCGAGGTGCTGACGGCCGAAAGCGTGGCCAAGTTCGACCGCCGCATGGCCCAGTTGCGCGACGCCGCCGAGGGCCAGTCGCTGGCGCTGGAGGTCACCCATACCGACGGGTCGAGCCTGGAGTTCCCGATACGCTACGGTCTGCACCGGCTGCCCAACGATGATTCGGTGCTGATGCTGGGCCGCGACCTGCGGGCGGTGGCCGAGATCCAGCAAAAGCTGATCTCGGTGCAGCTGGCGCTGGAAAAGGACTACGAGGCGCAGCGCGAGGTCGACACGCGCTATCGCGTGCTGATGGAGATGACGCGCGACTCGATCCTGCTCGTGTCGCTGTCATCGGGCCGCATCTCGGACCTCAACGCCACCTGCGCAACGCTTCTGGGCGGCACGCGGGCGGAACTGCTGGGCACCTCCGTCGCCGCCGAATTCGTCGGCCGCAAGCGCGGCGAGTTGCTGGAGACGATGGCGAACCTCGCCACCGCCGACGCCGCCGCCCCGGTCGAGATGCTGGCGCGGCGCAGCCAGAAACGCGTGATGATGGTGCCGCTGGTGTTCCGTGCCGCCGGCGAGCGCCTGCTGCTCTGCCGCCTGGACCAGGCCGAGGAAGGTGCGGCGCAGCGCGACGAGCTGGCCGACGGCCTGGGGCGGCTGTATCACGAAGGCTCTGACGGCATCGTCTTCACCGACCGCGACGGGCTGATCCGGGGCGCCAACGAGGCCTTCCTGAACCTGACCGACAGCCCGAATCTCGCCGCCGTGCGCGGCCGGTCGATGGCCGATTTCCTGGCCCGCGGGACGGTCGACCTCAAGGTCCTGCTGGACAACGCCCGCCGCACCGGCCGCATGCGGCTTTACGCGACGCGCCTGCAGACGGTGTTCTCGGCCCAGGTCGCGGTCGAGATCTCCGCCGTCTGGCTGGACGACCGGTCGATGCCGATCCTCGGCATGGTGATCCGCGACGCCAGCCGCGCCGACGCCCTGCGCCGCCCCGGCCCCACACCCGGCGAGGAGGGGGCGTCGTCGGTGGTGGAGCTGGTGGGGTCGTCCAAGCTCAAGGACATCGTGGCCGAAACGGCGGATGTCGTGGAGCGGATGTGCATCGAGACCGCCGTCGAGCTGACCCGCAACAACCGCGTCGCCGCTGCCGAGATGCTGGGGCTGTCAAGGCAGTCGCTGTATGTGAAGCTGCGGAAGTACGGGTTGCTGAACAAGGGCGAGGATTGAGGGGCACGCCAAAGCGTATCCTACGAAAGCTATTCGAGCCGAGTAAGTTGGACGATCAATGGCAGGCTTTCCTACACCGCTTGAAATTCTACGCTTAGAATCAGATTCCTTCGAGATTGATGGGTGCACATTCTGGGTCGGCGGCAATGATCCGACAGTTGCCACGCTTGCAGTAAAGTACGACAAGGTCCGAGGACTTGACCTGAGCTTCAGGGATGTGGTGCCCCTGGAGTTTCTTGTGGAAATGCCAAAGATTGAACTAAAGCTTCCGGGTGCTAGGGATAGAGTTGAAATCCTGCCAGTGAAGCAAGATTTCAACGAGAGCGGCAGCTTTACGCAGGCTGTCCCAGTAAGTCAGCCGCTTGACTTGTGTTTCGGCGGGTCGTTCTCAAGAGTTGAATGTTTGTTGTTCAGATGTTTTCCAAGGCATGGCAATAAGGAGTTTTCTCTTTCTGCGGGTCCAGACGTCTTTCGAGTTCTGCCCCTTGGTGGGGCCAAGGAAAGCGATAGCCCAGTGCCATATGGAGTGCTTCGGTGGGAAATTGCTTCAACAACGGAGCCTGACCAGATTGCGCGAGTTCATCGGGGGTTTTCGAGGTTTGAGACTTTCCTATCATTTGTTGCCGGGGTTAAGTGTGGCATTGGGCACATAACGGGATTGCAATCTGACGATTCCATTGCGTTCTGCGGGCTTGGCTCAATGCGCTCGGACGAGTTTCGGCCGGTTCTTCACTGGTATGATCCAGCTTTGGAATCAGAGTTGCCTGCATTGTTTGGATGCGCTTGGCCAATACTCAAAGATGAAGCGAACGGACTCCAGAGTGCGATCCGCCGTTCTGTCTATTTCTTGCGCAGCAGTAATTTGGCGCGCCGTGATTCTGTTGAGATGGCGTTGATTTCTTCGTTCTCTGCAGTCGAAACGCTAGTGAATTTTGTCCTTGACGAGCGAGCAATGTGGAAAGGGACGCTTGTTTCAGAGAAAGTGAAATTCTCTGACAAGCTCCGCGCCGCTGCGGCGTATTGTAGATTGAACGCTGACCCACTTGATGGTTTGGATAGGTTAGGGGCGCTAGCTCGAAACAAGGATAGAATTGATGGATTCGAGGTCTTGTGCTTTGTGCGAAACAAAACAGTCCATTCCTCACCAAAAGACTCGATAGATGGTGAAGTGCTACACGAAGCTACTGTACTTTCAAGCTGGCTTGCGGTCGTGTTGATCTTCTACTTGATTGGCTATCGTGGGAAAATGATCGATGCCAGGACAGCGAAATGGAGGGGGCAATCTTCGACCGTTCCTTTGGCTCAATAAAGTCCCCGCCCTACACCCTCACACCAACCGCCCCCCCTCCACCGCCGCCCTAACAAAATCGGCGAACAAAGGATGCGGCGCAAAGGGTTTGCTCTTCAGCTCCGGGTGGAACTGCACGCCGATGAACCAGGGGTGGTCCTTCACCTCGACGATCTCGGGCAGCTTGCCGTCGGGGCTCATGCCGGAGAACATCAGGCCGCAGTCCTCAAGCCGGGCGCGATAGCTCATGTCCACCTCGTAGCGGTGGCGGTGGCGTTCCTCGATGGTGGTGGCGCCGTAGACCTTCGCCACGCGCGACCCCGGCGACAGCAGGGCGGTATAGGCCCCCAGCCGCATCGTGCCGCCCTTCTTGTCCTCGACGCTGCGCTGCACGGTGTGGTTGCCCTGCACCCATTCCTTGAGGTGATAGACCACGGGGGTAAAGCGGCGGGCGCCGGCCTCGTGGTCGAATTCCTCCGACCCCGCGTTGGCCAGCCCGACCTGATTGCGGGCGCTTTCGATCACCGCCATCTGCATGCCGAGGCAGATGCCGAGGTAGGGGACGCGCTTTTCGCGGGCGAACCGGGCGGCCTTGATCTTGCCCTCCGTCCCCCGCTCGCCGAACCCGCCGGGGACGAGGATGGCGTGGAAGGGCTCCAGCCAGGGCGCCGGGTCCTCGCGTTCGAAGATCTCGGCGTCGATCCATTCGGCGCGGACGCGGACGCGGTTGGCCATGCCGCCGTGGGTCAGCGCCTCGGCGATGGATTTGTAGGCGTCTTCCAGCTGGGTGTACTTGCCCACGACCGCCACGCGCACCTCGCCCTCGGCATTGTGCAGCCGGTCCAGCACATCCTCCCACCTTGAAAGGTTTGGGCGGGGGGCAGGGGAGATGCCGAAGGCGTCGAGCACGGCCTGGTCGAGGCCCGCGCGGTGATAGGCGAGCGGCGCCTCGTAGATCGACTTCAGGTCATAGGCCGGGATCACGGCGTCCTTGCGGACGTTGCAGAACAGCGCGATCTTCTCTCGCTCCTTGTCCGGGATCGGGTGTTCACTGCGGCAGACCAGCACGTCGGGGGCGAGCCCGATGGACTGCAGTTCCTTGACCGAATGCTGGGTGGGCTTGGTCTTGAGTTCGCCTGACGCCGCCAGGTAGGGCAGCAGCGTCAGGTGCATCAGGATCGACTGGCCGCGGGGCCGTTCGTGGATGAACTGGCGGATCGCCTCGAAGAAGGGCAGGCCCTCGATGTCGCCCACGGTGCCGCCGATCTCGCACAGCATGAAGTCGACCTCGCCGTCGCCGATGCGCAGGAAGTCCTTGATCTCGTTGGTGACGTGGGGGATCACCTGGATGGTCTTGCCGAGGTAGTCGCCGCGGCGCTCCTTCTCCAGCACGTTGGAGTAGATCCTCCCCGACGAGATCGAGTCCGACTGGCGGGCCGAGACGCCGGTGAAGCGTTCGTAGTGGCCGAGGTCGAGGTCGGTCTCGGCCCCGTCATCGGTGACGAAGACCTCGCCATGTTCGAAGGGTGACATCGTGCCGGGGTCGACGTTGAGGTAGGGGTCGAGCTTTCTCAGCCGGACGGTGAAACCGCGGGCCTGGAGAAGCGCGCCAAGCGCGGCGGAGGCCAGGCCCTTGCCGAGCGAGGACACCACCCCGCCGGTGATGAAGACATAGCGCGCCATCTGGGGGCCCCCGTTCCTGCCTGCCGGAATCGCGGCATCACGGGAAACCAGATGTAGGCCAAGCGCAGGGTGCCCGCAAGCCCGCGCAGCCCCAGATGCCGTGGCGGCAAGGCCGGGTGCGTCAAGCGGTTGTGGTCATTCCTCGGGCGCGGGCGGGGTCGCGGGGGCGTCGGCGGGGCCGGGCGGCAGCAGGTCGGTGCCGAGCGGCGCCGTCAGCGGGGCCTGCGGCGCGGCGGGCGCGGTGCCGCCGAACTGGTCCACGACCGAGGTGCCGGCCGAGTTGCGGGCGGCGAAGATCGTCAGCGTGACCGAGGTGCCGATGAAGGCCGCGGCAAAGATCCAGGTCAGCTTGGACAATGCGGTCGCCGCCTGCCGGCCGGTCATCGCCCCCCCGCCGCCGCCCATGCCGAGGCCCCCGCCTTCGGACCGCTGCAACAGCACGACGCCGATCAGCGCCAGAGCGAGGAGGAGGTGGATGGTCAGGACGACGTTTTCCAAGGGCGCAGGCTCCGGCGGTGCGGCGCCTATCTAGGCCCTCGGCGCCGGGGGCGCAAGGCGGGCGGGGACCGGGGTCCAGGACCGGGCACCAGGACCGGGGTCCAGGATCCAGGATCAGGGATCGGTCTCGTCCACGTCGACCTGCCCCGACATCCGGCGCCAAAGGATCGACCAGGTCATCCCCACGGCAAGGATCACCGATACGGCCAGGATGCCCAGCCAGGACGCCAGCGAGGCGTTGGCGAGGTTCAGCAGGCCCCAGTCCCACAAGAGCCACAAGAGCGCCCCGATCAGCGCCGCCACCAGCGCCACCCCGAAGACGCCGATCGACCGCAGCGTGGCCGACAGGTAGACGACATAGCCCACCACCAGCAGCAGCCCCAGCAAGATGGTCAGCGGCATCTGCGCGGTGAAGTTCGCCGTCGCCCAGGCGACGAAGTTGAACGCGGTCGGGTTCCAGGTCAGCGCGACGAGCGCGAAGGCGAAAACCCAGCGCAGGATCAGGCCCATCGGTCTCTCCCTCTTGCCCCTGTGCGCAGGCTTGCCCGAGGCGGCGGCTCAGGTCCAGTGGGCAGTCTCCGGCGGGGTCAGGCGCGCAGCGCCGCGGCCTCGGCGGCGAGCCTGGTGATCGCGGCCCCGTCGCGCGCCGCCAGCGCCGCCCTGGGCGCGACCCAGGACCCGCCCACGCAGATCACGTTCGGCAACGTCAGGTAGGTCGGCGCCGAGGCGAGCGTGATCCCGCCCGTAGGGCAGAAGCGGATCTGCGGCAGGGGCGAGGACAGCGCCTTGAGAAAGGCCGCGCCCCCCGCCTGTTCGGCCGGGAAGAACTTCTGCACCGTGTAGCCGCGTTCGAGGAGCGCCATCGCCTCCGACGCGCTGGCCGCCCCCGGCAGCAGCGGCAGGTCATGTTCGGCGCAGGCGTCGAGCAGCCGTTCGGTCGCCCCGGGCGAGACGCCGAAGGTGGCGCCCGCGGCCTTGGCCGCCTTCACGTCGGCAGGCGTCAGCAGCGTGCCCGCCCCGACCGCGCCGCCCGGCACCTCGGCCATCATGCGGATCGCCTCCAGCGCCACCGGCGTGCGCAGCGTGACCTCCAGCGCCGGCAGGCCGCCCGCAACCAGCGCCTCGGCCAGCAGGCGGGCGGTGGCGAGGTCCTCGACCACGAGGACGGGCACCACCGGGGCCAGCGCGCAGATGCGGGCGGCGGCGGCGGACTGGGCTTCGGGCGTCATGGACGGGCCTTTGCGCTGGTGGAGAGCGCCGGGGGCTGTCTGCCCCCGGACCCCCGAGGATATTTGGGAAAAGATGAAGGGGCGAGGGTCACAGCACCACGGCGGCGCCGGTTTCCGCGGCCCCGACATGGGCGCGGAAGGCGGCGAAGAGCTCGCGCCCCAGACCGTGGTCGTTGCCCGACAGGTCGGCGGTCACGGGGGTGCGGCTGTCGAAGTCGGGGGCGAGGCAGTCGAGCGTGCCAGCCACCGCATCCAGCCGCACCAGGTCGCCGTCGCGCAGGCGGGCGAGCGGGCCGCCGCCCTTCGCCTCGGGCGAGACATGGATCGCGGCAGGCACCTTGCCCGAGGCGCCGGACATCCGCCCGTCGGTGACAAGCGCGACCTTCAGCCCGCGGTCCTGCAGGACCGACAGCGTGGGCGTCAGCGAGTGCAGTTCCGGCATGCCGTTGGCGGACGGGCCCTGGAAGCGGACGACGACGATCGTGTCGGAGGTGAACTCGCCTGCCTTGAACGCGGCCTTGACCGCGTCCTGGTCGTGGAAGATGCGGGCCGGGGCCTCGATCACATGGCGTTCGGGGGCGACGGCGGAAACCTTGATGACCCCGCGGCCGAGGTTGCCGGTGAGGACCCTGAGGCCTCCGGTCGCGGCAAAGGGATCGGCGGCGGGGCGCAGGATGCGGTCGTTGGCGGTGGTGCGCGCGCCGTCGACCCAGGTCAGCTTGCCGTCCGTGAGGCGCGGCTCCTGCCGGTAGCTGTCCAGCCCGTCGCCCGCCACGGTGCGGGCGTCGGGGTGCATCAGCCCTGCGTCGAGCAGGTGGTTGATCAGGAACTGCAATCCCCCCGCGGCGTGGAAGTGGTTCACGTCGGCCAGGCCGTTGGGGTAGACCTTGGCCATCAGCGGCACGGCGGCGCTGATCTCCTCGAAATCCTGCAGCGCCAGGTGGATGCCCGCCGCCCGCGCCATCGCGGGCAGGTGGAGGACGAGGTTGGTCGAGCCGCCCGTCGCCATCAGCCCGACCAGGCCGTTGACGAAGGCGCGTTCGTCCAGGATCTCGCCCACCGGGCGATAGTCGTTGCCGAGCGCGGTGATCGCCGCGGCGCGTTCCACCGCGGCAACCGTCAGCGCCTGTCGCAAAGGCGTGCCGGGGTTGACGAAGCTTGCGCCCGGCAGGTGCAGGCCCATGAACTCCATCAGCATCTGGTTGGTGTTGGCGGTGCCGTAGAAGGTGCAGGTGCCGGGGCCGTGGTAGGAGGCCATCTCGGCCGCCATCAGTTCCTCGCGCGAGGCCTTGCCCTCGGCATGGGCGTTGCGGACGCGGGACTTCTCGTCGTTCGGGATGCCGCTGGTCATGGGCCCCGCGGGCACGAAGATCGCCGGGATGTGGCCGAAGGTGGCGGCGGCCATCACCAGGCCCGGCACGATCTTGTCGCAGACGCCCAGAAACAGCGCCGCATCGAAGGTGTTGTGCGTGAGCGCCACCGCCGCGGCGAGCGCGATCACGTCGCGGGAGAACAGCGACAGCTCCATCCCCGTCTGGCCTTGCGTGACCCCGTCGCACATCGCGGGCACGCCGCCTGCGACCTGGGCCGTCGCGCCGGCGCGGCGGGCGGCGTCGCGGATCAGGCCGGGATAGGTCTCGAACGGCTGGTGGGCCGAGAGCATGTCGTTGTAGGCGGTCACGATCCCCAGGTTGGGCGCCCGCGACAGCAGCGCGTGCTTGTCCTCCCCCATCGCGGCATAGGCATGGGCCTGGTTGCCGCAGGACAGATGCGCCCGCGCGTGGCCGTCCCTGGCCGCCTTGCGCATCCGCGCGAGGTAGGCCGCGCGGTCGGTGGCGCTGCGGGTGCGGATGCGGTCGGTGACGCGGTCGATGGCGGGGTGCAGGGGCATGGCGCATCCTTGCGGGCTGTCCGCTTTCAGATAGTCCGCTAGCGCTAACGGTGCAAGCCGCGCGTGGCGGGGCTGCGGGGACGAGCCTTGCGTCGGACGCATGGCGGCTTTCCCCTCTCGCCGCTGGTGCGGCGGCGGTGTCGCGCCCATCTTGGCGCCATCGAACGCCGAAGGAGACCGAAGATGGACCGCGCGATGACCCCGGACGCCCTCAAGCTTGCCCGGGAAGCCCGGCGCCTGCGGGCCGAGGCACTGCGGGGGGCGATCCTGCGGGCGGTGGCCTGGCTGCGGACTGCGCTGCGCGCCGGCCGCCCCGGCATCGGACAGAAGGCCGTGTGACCGCGACAGACCGTTCCCACTGTGGCAACAAAGCCCCGGTTTGTCCCGGGGCTTTCTCATTTCGGCCACAATCGACCGGCACGCTTCCCGTGGTCGACAGAAGGTCGTGGAGGCTTGCATGCGTGGATGGCGGATTCTGGCGGCAATGGCGGCGGCCCTGATGCTGCAGGCCTGCGCGGGCGGCACGCCGGTGACGCGCGCCTCGGGCGGGGCGCCCCTCGGCTATGCGCCGATTGCAGAGGTCGCGCCAGGTGCTGCGTTCCTGCGTCCGCTGTATGACGTGAAGGAAATCCGCGTCGACGTGCCGCGCACGCTGGACGTGTCCGAGGCGAACCTGTTCTACCCGATCGCCGACATCGTCTGGCGCGGCGAGCCCAGGGGCGACCGCTACACCCAGGTGCGCCAGATCTTCAGCGATGCCTTCGGTTTCGGCACCTCGGGCATGCGGCAGGGGCAGGGGGTGATCGTCGAGGTCTCGGTCCTGCGCTTCCACGCGCTGACGGAAAAGACGCGCTACACCGTGGGCGGGGTCTATTCGATCCGCTTCGACCTGACCGTGCGCGATGCCGCGACCGGCGCGGTGATCGAGCCCGCGCGCACCGTGGTGGCCGACCTCAAGGCCTCGGGCGGGGCGCGGGCGATCGCCGAGGAACAGGCCGGCCGGACGCAGCGCGTGGTGATCGTCGAACATCTGGCGCAGGTGATCCGGCGCGAACTGTCCGCGCGCAGCACCGATGCCACCGCCACCGCCGCGGCGCCCGTGCCGGAACCGGCGGGCTAGGCGCGAACCTGCCGACCCGTGCGCGGCCCCCGCGCGCGGTGCGGCGCAATGTGTCACAGTCGCGCAACCGGACCCCTGCCAGGCCGGGCGCGTCGCGCAACCAGCTGAGGACGGAAGATGCGAACGACCCGAAGCCTCCTCGCCCTTGTGGCGCTGGCCCTTGCGGTGGGGGCCTGTGCACCGGCCGCTTCCGTCTCGCGGTCCGAAACCTCGCGCGACCTGCTGGAACAGGAGCTGTCGCGCTCGGTGATGCTGTCGCTCTGACCCCGCTTTCGCCGCCGCGGGCGGCAGGGTAGAGGGGCGGGATGGACAGCACACCCCTTCCCGTCGTGCGCCTGCGGCCCCGGGCCGAGGCGCGCGCGATCCGCCACGGTTTCCCCTGGGTCTATGCCGACGAACTGGTGCTCGACCGGCGCACGCAGGGCCTGGCGCCCGGTGCCATGGCGGTGCTGGAGGATGCGGAACGCCAGCCGCTGGCGCTGGTGACGGTCAACCCGGCGTCGAAGATCGCGGCCCGGGTGATGGACCGCGACCCCGCCGCGCGCATCGGTCGCGGCTGGATCGCCGCCCGCCTGACGGCGGCGCTGGCGCTGCGGGAAAGGCTCTATGCGGAGCCCTTCTACCGTCTGGTGCATGCCGAGGCCGACGGCCTGCCCGGCGTGGTGATCGACCGCTTCGGCGCGGCTGCGGTGATCCAGCCGAATGCCGCCTGGGCCGAGGCGCATCTGGCCGACCTGACCGCGGCCTTGCAGGCGGTCACCGGGGTGGCGGCGGTGGTCAAGAACGGCCAGGGCCGGGCGCGGGCGCTGGAGGGGCTGGCGGAGGAAACCGTCGTGCTGGCGGGGCAGGTGGCCGGGCCGGTCGCGGTCAGGATGAACGGCGCGGTCTACTGGGCCGACCTGCTGGGCGGACAGAAGACCGGCCTCTACTATGACCAGCGGCCCAACCACGCCTTTGCCGCGGGTCTTGCCCGCGGGGCACGGGTGCTGGACGTCTTTTCCCACGTCGGCGGCTTCGGGCTCGCGGCGCTGGCCGCGGGCGCGGCGTCCGCGCTGGCGGTGGACGGGTCGGCCCCGGCGCTGGCGCTGGCCGGGCAGGGTGCCGCGGCGATGGGGCTGTCCGACCGCCACGCCACCCGCCAGGGCGACGCCTTCGCGGTGATGGAGGCGCTGGCGGCCGAGGGCGTGCGCTTTGGCCTCGTGGTCTGTGACCCGCCCGCCTTCGCCCCCGCCCGGCCCGCGCTCGAGGCGGGCTTGCGCGCCTATGAACGCGTGGCGCGGCTGGCGGCGGGGCTGGTGGAACCGGGCGGGTTCCTCATGCTGTGCTCCTGTTCCCATGCGGCGGACCTTGCGTCCTTCCGCACCGTATGCGCCCGCGGCATCGGGCGGGCGGGGCGGCAGGGGGCGATCATCTGGACCGGAGGCGCAGGTCCCGACCATCCGGTGCTGCCGCAACTGGCCGAGACCGGCTATCTCAAGGCGCTGGCGTTCCGGCTGCTGCCGTGAAGGCGGTGCTGGACGCCTGCGTTCTGGTGCCGCCGGTGGTGCGCGACTGCCTGCTGTCGGCGGCGGCCGAGGGCGCCTATGTGCCGCTGTGGTCCGACCGCATCCTTGGCGAATGGGTGCGCGCCGCGGCCAAGCACGGGCGCGACGACGGCCCCGTCATCGCCGCCGCAAAGGCACAGTTTGCAGGCGCGACGGTTCCGCCCGCGCCGGGGCTGGAGGCACGGCTGCACCTGCCCGACGAAGGCGACATCCATGTGCTGGCCACCGCCATCGCGGGCTCGGCCGATTGCATCGTCACCTGGAACGCCGCCGACTTTCCGCGCGGCACGCTGGCCGCCGAAGGCCTGGCGCGCCGCGATCCCGACGGTTTCCTCTGGGAGCTGTGGTCCGCCGACCCCGGCCGCATCGGTGCGGCGCTGGCGCGGGTGCAGGCGCGGGCGGGCGCCGAGGCGCTGGCGCCGCTGCTCAAGCGGGCGCGGCTGACGCGGCTGGCGCGCGCCGTGGCGGCAGTTTAGAACGGTTCCAAGTTCTTGACAGTGCCGCCCCCGGGGCGCATATCCCGCGCAGCGCCAGACGCGGGGAATGCGATGTTCATCCAGACCGAATCCACGCCGAACCCGGCGACGCTGAAGTTCCTGCCCGGCCGTGCCGTGCTGGACATGGGCACCGCCGATTTCCCCTCGGCCAGCGCGGCCGGAACCTCACCTCTGGCCCGCCGCATCTTCGCCACCGGCGATGTGACGGGCGTGTTCCTGGGGTCGGACTTCGTCACCGTGACCAAGGCCGAGGGCACCGACTGGGCGCACCTCAAGCCCGGCGTGCTGGGCGCGATCATGGAGCATTTCCAGTCCGGCGCCCCCGCGATCGAGGGCGAGGCGGGCCCCGCGCATGCCGAACACATGGGCGAGGACGGCGACGTCGTGCGCCAGATCAAGGAACTGCTCGACACCCGGGTGCGCCCCGCGGTGGCGCAGGACGGCGGCGACATCACCTTCCACGGCTTTGACCGCGGCGTGGTCTACCTGCACATGCAGGGGTCCTGCGCGGGCTGCCCCTCCTCGACGCTGACGCTCAAGATGGGCATCGAGAACCTGCTGCGCCACTACATCCCCGAAGTGCGCGAGGTGCGGCCGGTTGCCGCCTGAAAGGCTGGTCCTCGGCTTCGACGCATCGGCCGCGCATTGCGCGGCCGCTTTGCTGTCGGGGGACCGGCTGCTGACCGAGGCGATGGAACCGATGCAGACGGGACAGGCCGAGCGGCTGATGCCGATGCTGGAGGAGATGCTGGCCGGGCAGGGACTAGGGTGGGGCGACCTGGCCGGGATCGGCGTGGGCACCGGGCCGGGCAACTTCACCGGCGTGCGCATCGCGGTGTCCGCCGCCCGGGGCCTGGCGCTGGGGCTGGGGGTGCCCGCGGTGGGGGTCAGCGTGCTCGAGGCGCGCGCCTTCGGGCTGGGGGACGTGACGGTGGTCGAGGACGCGCGGCGGGGCGAGGTCTACCTCGCCGCCCCCGGCGCCGCGCCGCGGCTCGTGCCGCTGGCCGGGGTCGGCCCCGGCGGGCCGGTGACGGGCAGCGCCGCCGAGGCCACGGGGCGGGCGGTGGTCAAAAGCCCCGTGCCGCTGGCCGAAGCCATCGCCCGCATCGCCGCCGCACGTCTGGACCGCCCGCAGCCGCGGCCCGCGCCCTTCTACCTGCGCGGGCCCGACGCGGCGCTCCCGGCGGAACCGCCGCCGGTGATCCTGCCGTGACGCCCATCCTGCCATGACGCCCGAGGCGCTGGCCCGGCTGCATGCGCGGGCCTTCACCTATCCGCGGCCCTGGTCGGCGGCCGAGTTCGCCGCGGTCCTGCAAGGCCCGGGCGTGGTTCTTCTGACCCAACCTCTGCCCGAAGGCGCTTCTCCCCGTGGCGAGGAGGATCCCTCGCCCCGACCCGGGCGCCCCCCCACCCCATCCCTCCCCCACGAGGGGGGAGGGAGGCGCCCGGACTCCGCAGGCTTCCTTCTGGGCCGCATCCTCGCGGGCGAGGCGGAAGTCCTGACCTTGGCGGTGCACCCGGACGCAAGGCGGCGGGGGATCGGGCGGGACCTTTTGGCGCGGTTCCTTGCCCGGGCGGCAGCGGGCGGGGCCGCGCGGGCCTTCCTGGAGGTGGCCGAGGACAACCCGGGCGCGCTGGCGCTCTATGCCGCGGCGGGGTTTGCCGCGGTCGGGCGGCGGCGGGGCTATGCGGCGCCGGGGGTGGATGCGCTGGTGATGGCGCGGGACCTGACGGGAATTTGACCTTCGGATCAAATTCCGTGCGCAGCGCCCGGATTCCACCGCGTCATGCGTCCGAATCCCGTTGACCTCTCCGACCGTTGCCGCCTTGATGGCGGCACGATCCGCCCCCCGGCTTTCCGGCCGGGACGCGCGGGCACAAGGTCACAAGAACCAACCGGGAGACATACCTGATGACGCTGATGAAATCCCTGTCCGGGGCGGTCGCCGCGATGGCGCTGTTCGCGGGCGCTGCCGCGGCCGAACCGGCGCTGATCTTCGACCTGGGCGGCAAGTTCGACAAGTCGTTCAACGAGGCCGCCTTCAACGGCGCCAGCCGCTGGGCGACCGAGACCGGCGGCACCTTCAAGGAAATCGAGATGCAGTCCGAGACGCAGCGTGAGCAGGCGATCCGCAGGCTCGCGGAATCGGGCGCCAACCCGGTGGTGATGGTCGGGTTCATGTTCAGCGAAGTGCTGGGCAAAGTGGCTCCCGACTTCCCGGAAACGAAGTTCGCGATCATCGACATGGTGGTCGACCAGCCGAACGTGAAGTCGGTCGTCTTCACCGAACAGGAAGGGTCCTACCTTGTCGGCATGATGGCCGCGTTGGCCTCCAAGACCGGCACCGTGGGCTTCGTCGGCGGCATGGACATCCCGCTGATCCGCCGCTTCGGCTGCGGCTATGCCCAAGGGGTCAAGGCGGTGAACCCGGATGCCACCGTCATCATCAACTTCACCGGCACCGACCCGTCGGCCTGGAACAACCCGACCAAGGGCGGCGAGATCGCCAAGGCGCAGAAGGCGTCCGGCGCCGACGTGATCTTCGCCGCCGCCGGCGGCACCGGTCTCGGCGTGCTGCAGGCGGCCAAGGACGAGGGCATCCTGTCGATCGGCGTGGATTCGAACCAGAACTACCTGCAGCCCGGGTCGGTTCTGACCTCGATGCTCAAGCGCGTCGACAATGCGGTCTACAACGCCTTCATGGAGGGCGAGAACCTGACCCCCGGCGTCAACGTGATGGACCTCAAGGCCGACGGCGTGGGCTATGCGCTGGACGAGAACAACGCGGCGCTGGTGACCGAGGAGATGAAGGCCGCGGTCGATGCGGCGTCCGCGAAGATCAAGTCGGGCGAACTGGTCGTGCATGACTACATGAGCGACTCGACCTGCCCGGCGGCCCAGTTCTGATCGCCTGACCGCCGGAACGGGGGCCGCGTCCGGCAACGGGCGCGGCCCCTTTCCGTGCCATGCGGGTTTCTCTTGTGCGGCAGGGCGGTCCTTTGCCACAGTCGCGCCAGGCTTTGCACCGGACGGCATCGTGACCCCTGCCCCCCCCGCCATCGAACTGCGCGGCATCTCCAAGGCCTTCGGGCCGGTGCAGGCGAACAGGGACATCTCGGTCGCCGTCCCCCGCGGCACCATCCACGGCATCATCGGCGAAAACGGCGCGGGCAAGTCGACGCTGATGTCGATCCTTTACGGCTTCTACCGGGCCGACAGCGGCGAAATCCTGATCGGCGGCAAGCCGACGGCGATCCCCGACAGCCAGAGCGCGATCCGCGCGGGCATCGGCATGGTGTTCCAGCATTTCAAGCTGGTGCAGAACTTCACCGTGCTGGAAAACATCGTCCTTGGCGCCGAGGACGGCGGCCTGTTGCGCCCCTCGCTCGCCAAGGCGCGCAAGGTGCTGGCCGGCCTCGCCCGGGAATACGAACTGGACGTGGACCCCGACGCGCTGATCGAGGACCTGTCGGTCGGCCACCAGCAGCGGGTGGAGATCCTCAAGGCGCTCTACCGGCAGGCCGACATCCTGATCCTGGACGAACCCACGGGCGTGCTGACGCCCGCCGAGGCGGACCACCTGTTCCGCATCCTCAAGGGCCTGCGCGACCAGGGCAAGACCATCGTCCTGATCACCCACAAGCTGCGCGAGATCATGCAGACGACCGACAACGTGTCGGTCATGCGGCGGGGCCAGATGGTCGGCACGGTCCGGACGGCCGAGACCTCGCCCGCCGAACTGGCCGAGCTGATGGTCGGCCGCAAGGTGCTGCTGCGGGTCGACAAGACGCCCGCGACCCCCGGCCGCACGGTGCTCGCGGTGCGCGACCTGCGGGTGCGCGACGCCGCCGGGGTGGAACGCCTGAAGGGCGTCAGCCTCGACATCCGGGCCGGAGAGATCCTCGGCATCGCCGGGGTGGCGGGCAACGGGCAGACCGAACTGCTGGAGGTGCTGGGCGGCATCGCGCGGGGCACCGGCGAGGTGGCGCTGAACGGCGTGGCGCTGGACCTGACAGGCCGGTCGTCCGACGGGCAGAGCCGGCGGGCGCAGGGCATCGCGCATGTGCCGGAGGACCGGCAGGTGCTGGGGCTCATCATGGACTTCGCGGCCTGGGAGAACGTGGCCTTCGGCTATCACCACGCGCCGGAATACCAGCGCGGGCCGCTCCTGATGGACAATGCCGCGCTCAAGGCCGACTGCGAGAAGAAGATGGCGACCTTCGACGTGCGCCCGCCGATCCCGACCTTGGCCGCGAAGAGCTTTTCCGGCGGCAACCAGCAGAAGATCGTGGTGGCGCGCGAGATCGAGCGCAACCCCGACCTCTTGCTGGTCGGCCAGCCCACGCGCGGTGTGGACATCGGCGCCATCGAGTTCATCCACAAGCAGATCGTGGCCCTGCGCGACGCGGGCAAGGCGATCCTTCTGGTCAGCGTGGAACTGGACGAGATCATGGGCCTGTCCGACCGCATCGCGGTGATGTTCGACGGCCGCATCATGGGCTTCCGCGACCCCGGGCAGACGGACGAGCGGGACCTGGGGCTTCTGATGGCGGGGGTGGGGGGGTGATTTCCGTGACCGGCGCCGAAACCCCCGCCGATCTGGACGCGTTTCGCGGTCTGGTCCGCAGCTTCGTCCGCTGGGCCATGGCAACGATTGCCAAGAGCGACAACCCGGCGGTCTTTGCAGGGCTTGAGGACGAGCTGGCCGGGCTGCCCGGGCGCTACGGGCCGCCGCGCGGCGGGATGGTGCTGGCCCGGCTGGACGGCCTGCCGGCGGGCTGCGTCGCCTTCTTCGACCGCGGCGAGGACGTGATGGAAATCAAGCGCATGTTCGTCCGACCCGAAGCCCGCGGGCAGCGCATCGGCCAGGCGATGCTGGACCGCCTGCTGTCCGATGCCCGGGCGATGGGCCACCGGCACGGACTGCTGTGGAGCCATCACAGCATGCACGCCGCGCATGCGGTCTATCGCCGTGCCGGGTTCCGCGAGGTGCCGGTGTCGGACCGGTTTCCCGGGGCCGTGGACGGGGTGGACATCTGCATGGAAATCGACCTGCGACAGGAGCCCGCGCGATGACCCTGCGCCAGCGGCGACGCTTCAGTGCGACAGCGGCGCATCCGCCGGGTCAGCGCGCGGCACCTGCGCGCACCCCGGGGAGCGCCTGACCCATGGACCGCATGCCGAAATGGGCCGACGTGCTGCTGGTGCCCGCGATCAGCCTGGTGCTGGCCTTCCTGATCTCCTCGCTCGTCATCCTCGCCATCGGCGAAAGCCCGACCGAGGCGCTGTGGACCATGATCGAGGGGTCGCTTCTGTCGTCCTACGGCTGGGGCTACACGCTCTACTACGCCACCAACTTCATGTTCACCGGGCTGGCGGTGTCGGTCGCCTTCCACGCCGGGCTGTTCAACATCGGCGGCGAGGGGCAGGCGACGATGGGGGGGCTCGGCACGGCGCTGGTGTGCCTCAGCCTGCCCTGGCCGCACTGGACGCTGGCGCTGGCCGCCGCGATGGCCGGGGCGGCGGCCTTCGGGGCGGTCTGGGCGGCGATCCCGGCCTGGCTGCAGGCGAAACGCGGCAGCCACATCGTCATCACCACGATCATGTTCAACTTCATCGCCGCGGCGGTGCTGAACTACGTCCTGGTGAACCTGCTGCGCCCGACCGGCAGCATGGACCCGGCCAGCGCCTCCTTCCCGGAAGGTGCGCGCCTGCCGACGCTGTTCGACCTCCTGTCGCCGCTGGGCCTTGGCCTGTTCGACAAGACCCCGGTCAACGTCACCTTCCTGATCGCCTGCCTGGCCTGCGTGCTGGTCTGGCTGACGATCTGGCGCACGCGGCTGGGCTACCAGATCCGTGCCTTCGGCAAGTCGGAGAAGGCTGCCGTCTACGCGGGCATCCGGCCGGTCAGGATCACCATGTACGCGATGATCATGTCCGGCGCGCTGGCGGGGCTGATGAGCATCAACAACGTGATGGGCGAGGCCGAACGGCTGCTTCTGAACTCGACCGAAGGGGCGGGCTTCATCGGCATCGCGGTGGCGCTGATGGGGCGCAGCCACCCGGCGGGAGTGTTCGTGGCGGCGATCCTGTTCGGTTTCCTGTATCAGGGCGGCGCGGAACTGGCGCTCTGGACCTCGATCCCGCGCGAACTCATCACGGTGATCCAGGCGCTGGTGATCCTGTTCACCGGCGCGCTGGACAATCTGGTGCGGCGGCCGGTCGAGGGGCTGTTCCTGCTGGCGCGGAGGGGCCGCTGATGGATTTCGCCACCGTCCTGCAGATCCTCGATTCGACCATCCGGCTGGCCACGCCGCTGCTGCTGGCCTGCCTGGCGGGGCTGTATTCCGAGCGCGCGGGCATCTTCGACATCGGGCTCGAGGGCAAGATGCTGGCGGCGGCGATGCTGTCGGGCGCGGTGGCGGCGACGGCGGGGTCGGTCTGGATCGGCCTTCTGGCGGGGATCGGCGCCTCGATGGCGCTGGCGGGCATCCATGGGCTGGCCTCGATCACCTTCCGCGGCAACCAGCTGATCTCGGGCGTGGCGATCAACTTCCTGTCGTCGGGGATGACGGTTCTGCTGGCGCAGACCTGGTTCGGACAGGGCGGCCGCACGCCGCCGATTTCCGCCGAGGACGGCACGCGCTTTGCCGAACTGACGCTGCCCTTCGCCGAGGCGCTGCGCCCGGTGCCGGTGCTGGGGCCGGTCTATGCCGACCTGATCTCGGGCCATTCGATCCTGGTCTACTTGGCCTTCGCCGCGGTGCCCGCGACCTGGTGGCTGCTCAACCGCACCCGGTTCGGCCTGCGCCTGCGGGCGGTGGGCGAAAACCCCGCCGCGGTGGATACGGCGGGCGTCTCGGTCACCGGCCTGCGCTTTGCCGCGGTGGGCATCTGCGGCCTTCTGTGCGGCATCGCCGGGGCCTACCTTGCCACCTCGCTCGGCGCGGGCTTCGGGCGCGACATGACGGCAGGCAAGGGCTTCATCGCGCTGGCCGCGCTGATCTTCGCCAAATGGCGCCCGATCGCGGCGCTCTGGGCCTGCCTGCTGTTCGGCCTGCTGGAGGCGATCGCGATCCGCTACCAGAACATCGACCTCGGCGTGATCGTCCTGCCCGTCCAGTTCACCCAGGCGCTGCCCTATATCCTGACCATCGTGATCCTGGCAGGCTTTGTCGGCAAGGCGGTCCCGCCCCGGGCCGGAGGAGAGCCCTACGTCAAGGAACGCTGAGGCCCGGCGGCCGACGTTGATTGCGCGTCCTTGCGACATGCCTTTCGTCCGGCCGGCGCGGCCGTCTTCGGCGCGCCGGGGACAGGCGCGGAGCCTCGGGCCCGGGTCCGGTTCCCTGCCGGCGCGCCATGCGGTAGACTGGCGCATGGCCCGCATCGACGACACCCGCCCGTTCCTGCCCCTGCGCATCGCGGTCCTCACGGTCAGCGACACGCGCACGGCCGACGACGACCGCTCCGGCGACACGCTGGTCGAACGCCTGACCGCGGCGGGCCACGGCCTTGCCGCCCGGGCGCTTTGCCCCGACGACCGCGACACCATCACAGGCCGCCTGCGGGCCTGGATCGCCGACCCGCAGGTCGATGTCATCCTGACCACCGGCGGCACCGGCCTGACCGGGCGCGACGTCACCGTCGAGGCGCATCGCGACGTCTACGAGAAGGAGATCGAGGCCTTCGGCACGCTCTTCACCCTGGTCTCGTTCGGCAAGATCGGCACCTCGGCCATCCAGTCGCGCGCCACCGGGGGCGTGGCGGGGGGGACCTACCTTTTCGCCCTGCCGGGAAGCCCCTCGGCCTGCCGCGATGCCTGGGACGGGATCCTGGGGCCGCAGCTCGACTATCGCCATCGCCCCTGCAACTTTGCCGAAATCCTGCCGCGGCTGGACGAACACCTGCGGCGCAAGTGACGCCTGCGCCCTGCCGCGGTGCCGCTGTCACACGGGCGATTCATGCGCCGGTCTAGGTGGACCCGGGCGGTCCCTGCCGCCCGAATCGGGCCGGTCCCTGTCCCCCTCGACTCGCGCTCCCCGGCGCGGGTGCGGCCCGGGCGTCTCGCTCCCGGTCCCCCGACGGGGGCACCGGGGGCGGCTTTTTCCGCGGCCCGGACCCGCCGCGCGGCTAGAGCCGCAGCCGCGCGAAGACCGCCGCGGCCGCCCAGCCCGCAAACGCCGCCAGCGCCAGCGACAGAAGGCCGTAGAGCAGCGGCTGCTGGCGCGACAGGTTGAAGATCCAGCGCTCCAGCCCCTCCTTGCGCACGCCGATCACCTGCTCCTGCGCATCCACCACACGGCCGTCGCGGGTCAGGAACATCCGCACGGTGTAGTCGCCCTCGGTCAGGTTGGCGGGCAGTTCCACGTCGGCGCGGAACAGCGTGGCCTCGCGCAGGTCCACCCCGGCGGGCAACGTGCGGTAGCGGCGGTCGGCCTCGCGCAGGCGGATCAGCGCGTCGCGGAAGGCCGGCGCGTCGGCGGCCTCGCCCGTCGTGCCCACGGCGCGGATGGCGCGGGGGATGGTGATCCGGTAGCGCAGGTCCTCGGTGTCGGTCAGGATGGTGTCGACGGGGGCGGTGGCGGCGATGGCGTAGAAGGTGGGGGCCGCGTCCACCGTCACCGACTCGGCGTTCACCCAGATGCCGAAGCGCCGTGCCTTCCTGCGCACCACGACCGGCGTCTGCGGCCCCTCGACGGTGATGATCACCTGCAGCGGGCCGCCCTCGGGCGGCGGCGCATCGCGCTTGACGGCGCCGTAGATCATGATCTCGTCGCCGGTGAAGTCTGCGGTGATGGCGACGCGGTTCTGCGACAGGCCGGCGACGATCTCCTCGGCCCCCGCGGGCAGGGCCAGCGCCAGAAGCAGCGCCAGCACCCTCACGGCAGCACCGCCGGGGCCAGCGAGTACAGCTCGGCCGGTTGCAGCAGCAGGTCGAGCGCGATCTTGCCCGCCACCGCCACCACCAGAAGCGCCAGGAGCACGCGCAGCTGTTCGGCCTTGAGCATGACGCCGATGCGGGTGCCGATCTGCGCCCCCACCACGCCGCCGACGATCAAGAGCATCGCCAGCACCATGTCGACGGTCTGGCTGGTCACCGCATGCATGACGGTGGTGAAGGCGGTGACGAAGATGATCTGGAACAGCGAGGTGCCGACCACGACCTTGGTCGGCATCCCCAACAGGTAGATCATCGCCGGCACCATGATGAAGCCGCCGCCCACCCCCATGATCGCGGCCAGAAAGCCCACCACGGCCCCCACCAGCAGCGGCGGGATGACCGAGATGTACAGGCCCGAGGCGCGGAAGCGCATCTTGAAGGGCAGGCCATGCACCCAGGTATGCACATGCGCGCGGCGCACGGGCGCCCTGCCGCCGCGGGCGCGCAGGATCGAGGCCAGGCTCTCGCGCAGCATCATCAGGCCGATGGCGCCCAGGAACAGGACGTAGGACAGCTGCACGAAGAGATCGACCTGCCCCAGCGCGCGCATCCAGGAAAAGACGAAGACCCCGGCGCCCGACCCGACGATCCCCCCCGACAGCAGGACCACCCCCATGGAGAAGTCGACCGCCCGCCGCCGCATCTGCGCCAGCACCCCCGAGACCGAGGCGGCGACGACCTGGTTGGCCCCGGTCGCCACGGCAACGGCGGGCGGGATGCCCAGGAAGAACAGGAGCGGCGTGATCAGGAACCCGCCCCCGACGCCGAACATCCCCGACAAAAGGCCCACGGCCCCGCCCAGGCCCAGCAGGACCAGCGCATTCACGGACATCTCGGCGACAGGCAGGTACAGCTGCATCGGTCAGGGCACCGCGGCCCGGGCCACGGTCAGGAAGGGTGGGGGCAGCGCCCTAGCCATGCGCCCCGCAGTCCCCCTTGTCAAACCGCACCGCATCCGCCGCCCCGAAGCCCCCGGCCGCCATGGCATCGCGGCCACGCTGCCCGCGGATCAGCCCGCAAGGCGGGCCTGGAGCGACAGCAGGTCCGCCCAGGCCTCGCGCTTGGCGGCCGGGTTGCGCAGCAGGTAGGCGGGGTGGGCCATCGGCAGGCAGGGCTTGCCCGCGCCCTGGGTCCAATGGCCCCTCAGGCGCAAGATGCCTTGCGTGCCGAGGATCGCCCTGAGCGGCGTGTTGCCCATCAGCACCACGACCTCGGGGTCGGCCAGCGCGATGTGGCGCAGCACGAAGGGTCGCAGCATCGCGATTTCCTCGGGCGAGGGGTCGCGGTTGCCGGGCGGGCGCCAGGGGCTGACGTTGGTGATGTAGAGCGCGCGGGCGGGGTCGGGCGCGCCGCGCGACAGGCCGATGGCGGCGAACATGCGGTCCAGAAGCTGGCCCGCGCGGCCGACGAAGGGGCGGCCCTCCTGGTCCTCTTCCCGCCCCGGCGCCTCGCCCAGCACGAGCACGCGGGCCTGCGGGGTACCGTCGGCGAAGACCGTGCTGCGCGCGCCCTGGCGCAGGTCGCAATGCGGGAAGGCGGCCAGCGCCGCCTTCAGGTCGTCGAGCGTCGCCGCCGCCGCGGCGGCCGCCGCGGCGGCGGCGACGGGGTCTTGCCGCGGCGTAGCGGGGGCGGGCGCAACCGGTCGGGCGGCGGGCGGGGCTGCGCGGACCGCGCGCCAGGGCGCATCGTCCGGCAGCGCATAGGCGTTGACGGGGGTTTCGCCCAGCACATCGGTCACGCCCGCGTCCCACTGGACGGCAAGCGCCGCCCGTGCGGCCTCGGCGGAAAGTGCGGACGCATCGATTCCCATGACGCAAGCCTAAGCCGCGACGGCCGCGGGCGGAACCTCCGGTGACGCGGCGTAACCAGCCTTGGCGGAGGCCTCAGCCGCCCTCCTGCGCCAGCAGGAAGCGGCGGACGTGGGGGGCGACGGCGGGGGTGTCCTCGATCAGGATGGCGTGGCGCAGGGCGGGCAGGACGACCAGCTCTGCCCCCAGCGCATCCGCGATCCGCGCGTTCAGGCGCGGCGGGCAGCCGCCGTCCATCTCGCCGGTGATGACCTGCGCAGGCACCTTCACCTCTGCCAGCCAGGGCGCCATCTCGGTGGCCGCATAGATGTCGAAGACGGTCAGGAAGACCTCGGCCGGCGTCGCCGTCACCTGCGCCTTGCGCCAGGCGATCACCTCGGGCCGGGCGGCGGCGAAGGCGTCGGTGAACCAGCGCGCGGTCAGGGTGTCGAGCGTCGGCCCGATCCCCTCGGCCCGCATCCTGGCCACCACCGCGCGCACGCGGGCGCTGTCCTCCGCGGTCCGGAAGGCGGCGGTGGACCACAGGCCCAGCGAGCGCACCCGGTCGGGCCTGCGGCGGGCATAGGCGGGGCCGATCATGCCGCCCAGCGAATGGCCCGCCACATGCGCAGGGCCAAGGACCAGGCGGTCGTGCAGCGCCTCCAGATCGTCCACCAGGTCGTCGAGCCCGAAGGGCACGGTCGGCAGCGGGCTGTCGCCATGGCCGCGCAGGTCAAAGGCGACGACGGTGAAGCGGTCCGCGAGCGCCTCGGTCAGCCGGTCGAAGGCGGTCTTCCGCGCGCCGATGCCGTGGATCAGGATCAGCGGCGGGCCGTTGCCGGTGATCTTGTGCGCGACCTCGATCACGGCCTGGGGTCCGACCCCAGGCGGCCGCCGAAGGCCCAGTTCTCGCGCGCGACATCATCCATCACGATCCAGACGGTTTCCGGCGCCACGCCCAGCGCGCCCACCATCGCATCGGTCAGCGCGCGGGCCAGTGCGCGTTTCTGGTCGGTCGTGCGGCCTTCGAACATCTCGACGCGGATCATCGGCATGGGGGTCTCTCCTGTCAGGCGGCGTGCCTGAGGCGGGCCAGATGCGGCATCACCTCGGCGGCAAAGCGGTCCATCATCGCCAGCGTGCGGTCGTTGTCCTGGCCGAAGTTCGACGAGGCGATGATCTCGTCGATGCCCAGTTCGGCATAGGCCGACAGCCGGTCGATCATCTCGTCGCGGCGGCAGATCAGCAGGCTTGCGCGCAACTCTTCCCGCGTCTGCGGGCGGGGCACGGCGCGGGCGATGCCGCGGTCGACCAGGCCGGGGCCGGACCAGAGGTTTTCGAACCGGTCGTAGTAGTGGTGCGCAAGGTCCAGGATCGCCCCGGCCTCGGCCTGCGTCTCGGCAAGGAACAGGCCGCGCTGCAGCATCAGGCGGTTGGTGCCGGTGGCGCCGCGGCGGAAGGCCGCGACCTGGCCCGACAGCGTGGCATGGTCGGACGACAGCGGCGTCGTCTGCACATGGTAGCCGGCGCGGGCCGCGGCCTCGATCCCCTCGGGCGCCATCGTCGCCACCATCAGCCGCAGGGGATGTTCCGGCCGCGGCATCACGGTGATCGCATCGAAGCGGTAGTAGGGGCTGTTCCAGGCGACCTCTTCCCGCGTCAGCAGCGCCTGCAGCAGCGCCAGCGCATCCTCGAACCGCGCCTTGACCTCGCCGAAGGGCAGGCCCAGCCGTTCCAGTTCCCAGCGGAACGCGCCGCGGCCCACGCCCAGCACCAGGCGGCCCTGCGTCAGCGCCTGCGCCTGCACCACCTCGCCCGCGAAGACGCGCATGTCGCGGATCGGCAGCACGGCGATGGCGGTGACGATCTCCACCCTCCGGGTCCGGGCGGCCAGGTGGACGGCGAACTGCAGCGGCGAGGGGACGAGCAGCAGGTTGATCAGGTGGTGTTCGGGGACCGACACGCCGCGATAGCCCAGCCGGTCGGCGGCCTCGGCCTGCGCCGTCATCTCGGCCCAGAGCTGCGTGCCGCCCTTGGCGGGGTCGAGCAGATGGGCATTGAGGAAGTGGTTCACGTCCATCGCGCCCTCTCTAGGACATATGTTCCAGACGGCAGCATTGACAGCCGCGGGCCCGGCCGTCAAGCCCTTGCGGCATGGACGACAGGGGTGACAGGCGGGTGGTCCGGCCGACGGCGGCGCGGCGGGCCGAGATCGTGGCGGCGGCGCTGGCGATCCTGCGCAGCGACGGCGCGGCCGGGCTGACGGCGCGCGGGGTGGCGGCGCGGGCGGGCATGGCGCTGGGGCAGGTGACCTACCACTTCCGCAGCATGGACGAGCTGCTGGTGGAAACCCACCGCGCCGCTTCGGCCGGGCTGGCGGCGGCGACCGCGGCGGCGGTGGCGGATGCGGGCGGGTCGGCCGCGGACCGCCTGCACGCCTTCCTGCGGGCGGGGTTCCGGCCCGAGTTCCTGACGCCCGACTACCTGCGCCTGCGGCTGGAGCTGTGGACCGCCGCGCGCCACCACCCCGACCTGGCCGCGACCGAGACCGCGCTTTACGCAGGCTACCGGGTCGAGATGGAGGCGCATCTGGCGGCGCTGGCGGCCGAGGCCGGGGGGCCTTCTGCGGCGGTGCCGGGGGTGGCGGATGCGCTGATGGCGCTCTTGGACGGGCTGTGGCTGGATGCGCTGCGGCGCGGCCCCGCGGCGGGGGTCCGGGCGGGGCTGGAGGCGGCGATGGACCTCGCGCGCCTGCGGCTTGCGCCGGGGTCCGGGCTGGTCTAGGCGCGGGGGCAGGAGGCACCGACATGACCTTCCGCGCCCGTCACCTTCTTGGCATCGACCACCTGTCGCCGGACGAGATCCGCGGCGTGCTGGACCTGGCCGACCGCTACGTCGCGCTGAACCGCCGCACGGTCAAGCAGTCCGACGTGTTGTCCGGCCTGACGCTGGTCAACCTGTTCTTCGAACCCTCCACCCGCACCCAGGCGTCCTTCGAACTGGCCGGCAAGCGGCTGGGGGCGGACGTGATGAACCTGGGCCTCGGCCAGTCGAGCGTGAAGAAGGGCGAGACGCTGATCGACACGGCGATGACGCTGAACGCCATGCACCCTGACCTGCTGGTCGTGCGGCATCCCGCCTCGGGCGCGGTCAACCTGCTGGCGCAGAAGGTGGACTGCGCGGTGCTGAACGCCGGCGACGGGCGGCACGAGCACCCGACGCAGGCGCTGCTGGACGCGCTGACGATCCGGCGGGCCAAGGGGCGCATCCAGCGGCTGACGGTGGCGATCTGCGGCGACATCGCGCATTCGCGCGTCGCCCGGTCGAACCTGATCCTGCTGGGCAAGATGGAAAACCGCATCCGCCTGATCGCCCCGCCGACGCTGATGCCCCCGGGTGTGGAGGACTTCGGCTGCGAGCTCTACGATGACATGAGGGAGGGGCTGAAGGGCGCCGACGTGGTGATGATGCTGCGGCTTCAGCGCGAGCGGATGGACGGCGGCTTTGTCCCCTCGATGCGGGAATACTACCACCGCTATGGCCTCGACGCCGAAAAGCTGGCCGCCGCCGCGCCCGACGCCATCGTCATGCACCCCGGGCCGATGAACCGGGGGGTGGAGATCGACGGCACCCTGGCCGACGACATCAACCGCTCGGTGATCCAGGAGCAGGTGGAGATGGGCGTGGCCGTGCGCATGGCCTGCATGGACCTGCTGGCGCAGAACCTGCGCCGCGAACGCGGGCGCAGGCTGGTGGGGGCGGAACGGGATTTGTTCGGAAGCTGACAGGAAACTGCCGTCATGGCGGGCTTTCCTGCTGCGGATGTTCGAAAACCGAAAGCGGCACCCGTGCCCCGCGCCGGTCCCCGACAGCGGCCACAAGGATGCGGCGCTCCGGGGTCGCGGCGCCCGTCGCCCGCCCGCCATCGTTTCGCCGCATCGCCGTGGCACGGACCCGGCCTGTCCCGCCGCGAGGCCCTGCGCATGTCCGACACCGCCCTCTCCGCCCCTGTCCCCGCACCCCGCACCGCGCCCCTGCCGCTCGACCCCGGCGAGCGGCTGGTCTGGCAGGGCACCCCGTCCGCACGCCTGCACCTGACGCCGCAGCAGGCGGGGGCGCTCCTGCGCGGGCTCTTCGGGCTCGGGCTGTTCCTGTATCTGGTGGAGCGCCTGCACCTGCAGGTCGCGCCCTACTGGGATGTCTGGGTGATCGTGCTGACGGTGTTCTTCCTGTCGATCCCGCTGGGCGTGGTGAAATCGGCGCTGGTCCTGCGCCGCACGCGCTATGCGCTGACCGACCGCCGGGCGCTGGTGATCCGCGACCTGCCGGTCTGGGGCCGTTCGGTGCTGTCGCTGCCGCTGGGCCCTGCGACGCCGATGATCCTCAGCGACACCGGGTGCCTGGGCGACGTGCTGTTCGAGCAGGCGGTCCCGCCCCGCGGCTGGCGCCGCCTGTTCCGCCCCGACGCGGCACCCGGATTCCGCCGCATCGCCGATGCGGCGGCGGTCGCGGCGCTGGTCCGTCAGGTGCAGGCGGGCGGCTGAGGCCGTGGCCCGCGCCCCCGCGTCCGGACAGGTCCGCACCGCCGGTGGACGGCCAAGACCGACCCGGCCCTGCCCGATGCCCGATGCCCGCCGTCCCCCCGCAAGCCTGGCAAGACCCTGCGCCGACCCGGCCGCCACCGCCCGGACCGGGGGCGGGTGACGCGGCGGATCGACCCGGGCGCGACGACGGCGCCGGTGACGACCGGCCTCGCCTCCGTCGGGGCATGCGTGGTGGCATGGCGCAGGCGCGGGCCGATGCCGCCCCGACCCGCCTTGCGGCCCCCGCGCCCGCCGTGGAAGATGGGGCCCGCAAGCCGCCGGACCGCGCATGACCCTGCACCTGACCAACGCCCGCCTGATCGACCCCGAGGCGGGCACCGACGCGCCCGGCACGCTGACGCTGTCGGGCGGCGTCATCGCGGCGCGCGACGGCCCGCTCCCCGCAGGCGCCGAGGTGATCGACGCCCGCGGCCTGTGCCTGGCCCCCGGCATCGTCGACTGGGGCGTCAAGATCGGCGAGCCGGGCGAACGCCACCGCGAAAGCTTCAAGACCGCCGGGCTTGCGGCGGCGGCCGGCGGCGTGACCACGATCATCGCCCGCCCCGACACCGACCCCGCGCTCGACACGCCCGAGATGCTGGAATTCGTCACCCGCCGCGCCGCCGAAGCCGCCCCCGTCCGCATCCGCCACATGGCCGCGCTGACCAAGGGCCGCGCGGGGCAGGAGATGACCGAGATCGGCTTCCTGATGGACGCGGGCGCCGTGGCCTTCACCGACGGGATGCGCATGGTGGCCGACACCAGGGTGATGGCCCGGGCGCTGACCTATGCCCGCGGCCTCGGCGCCCTGGTGATCGGCCACCCGCAGGACCCGGTGCTGTCGGCGGGGGCGGCGGTGACGAGCGGCAAGTTCGCGGCGCTCAAGGGCCTGCCCGGCGTCTCGCCGATGGCCGAGCGGATCGGGCTGGAGCGTGACCTGGCGCTGGTGGAGATGACGGGGGCGCGCTACCACGCCGACCAGATCACCACCGCCCGCAGCCTTCCCGCCCTGCGCCGGGCGCGGGGGGCGGGGCTCGATGTGACGGCAGGCGTCTCGGTGCACCATCTGACGCTGAACGAACTGGACGTGGGCGACTACCGCACCTTCTTCCGCCTGACCCCGCCGCTCAGGTCGGAAACCGACCGGCTGGCGGTCGTCGAGGCGGTGGCCTTGGGCGAGATCGACGTGATCGGGTCGTTCCACACCCCCGCCGACGAGGAGGAGAAGCGGCTCCCCTACGAAGAGGCCGCCCCCGGTGCGGTGGGGCTGGAAACGCTGCTGCCCGCGGCGCTGCGTCTGGTGCACGCAGGCGCGCTGGACCTGCCGGCGCTGTTCCGCGCGCTCAGCCTGAACCCCGCGCGCCGCCTTGGCCTGCCGCAGGGAAGGCTGGCGGTCGGGGCGCCGGCCGACCTCGTGCTGTTCGACCCCGACGCCCCCTTCGTGCTCGACCGAAGCCGCCTGAGGTCGAAATCGAAGAACACCCCCTTCGACGGCGCAAGGATGGAGGGCCGCGTGATCCTGACGCTGGTGGCGGGCCAGCCGGTGTTCCGCGCATGACCCCCGGCCGCACCGCCCGGCCCCGGCCGCCGAAGCAAATTGCGTGCCTTCGGCACATTCCTTTTGTGTCGGTCAGCGGCCGAAGA
>CAZCPY010000015.1:0-34579 GCA_964499865.1 uncultured Rhodobacterales bacterium
GCCCCCGCCCGGCCCGCCCCCGCCCGGCCCGCCCCCGCCCGGCCCGACCGCCGCGCTGATCGTCGCCGCGGGGCGGGGACAGCGGTTTGGCGGCGAAGTGCCCAAGCAGTATGTCCCGCTGGCCGGTCCCTGCGCCTTGCGGCGGTCGCTGGCGGCCTTCCTGGACCATGGCGGCATCGGCCTGGTCGTGGTGGTCATCCATCCCGACGATGCCGACCTTTGCCGGACGGCGCTGGAGGGGATCGGCGATCCGCGCCTTCTGCCGCCCGTCGCGGGGGGCGCAAGCCGGGCGCAGTCGGTGCGGCGCGGGCTGGAGGCGATGGAGGCCCATGCCCCGGCCCGCGTGCTGATCCACGACGCCGCGCGGCCCTTCGTGCCGGCGCAGGTCATCTCTGCGGTGATCGAGGCGCTGGACGGGGCCGACGGCGCCTGCGCCGCGCTGCCGGTGGTCGATGCGCTGTGGCGGGCCGAAGGCGGACAGGCCGCCGCACCCGTGCCGCGCGACGGGCTGTGGCGGGCGCAGACGCCGCAGGGCTTCCGCTTTGCCGCCATCCTGGCCGCGCACAAGGCGTCGGACGGGGGGGCGGCGGACGGCGGGGCGGCGGACGGCGGGGCGGCGGACGACGTGGCGGTGGCGCGCGCCTTCGGCCTCGCCGTGCGGCTGGTCGAGGGGTCGGAGCGCAACTACAAGATCACCCTGCCCGCCGACCTGGACCGCGCGCTGCGCGACATCGCCGCCGGACCGGCCTGACCGCCCCACAAACCCGTTGCCACGGGCAGCGGCCCGTCGCAGTCTGTCCGTGCTTCAGGCGGAGAGCTTCAGCATGGCCGACAACGTCACCGACCCGGCATTCGACAGCGACGAAATCTCGACACTGATCCAGAAGGCCAAGGCGCAGCGGGCCGAGTTCACCTTTGCCTTCGGTCTCGGATCCAAGGCCGAGGACTGCGCGCTGATCCTGCACCTGCGCAAGCCCGGCAAGGCGCTGAAGGGCGAGGTCAAGGCGCTGCCCGGCAAGATCGGCAAGGCCTGTTTCGGCACCTTCGGCGTGGTCGAGAACGAGGTGCGCTTTCTTCCCGCCCGACCCGTCAAGGGCATGGTCAAGCAGCTCAAGAAACGCTTCCGCGATGCCGGGATGGCCAAGTGGAAGCCGGTTGTCGTGGGCCCCGACGGGCTGGAGATCGACGAGGAGACGCTGCCCGACAACCTGGCGGACGAGGAAGACGACGACGACGCGCTGCAGGACGCGACGCCGCCCGAGCCTGCGGACCTGTCGCCGCTCAGGCGCCGGCTGGCGGGGCTGATCCGCATGGTGCAGGCGATGCCGCAGGGCGACGTGCAGGGCCGCCTCGTGCAGGCCTGCCGCATCGCCGCCCAGCAGATCGCCCAGGAACAGGGCGAGGCGGCCGACAAGACCATCGCGCAGGTCGAAGGCATCATGGCGCGGATGCAGCCGCAGGCGGATGAGGACGAGGACGAGGACGAGGGGAACGCCGCGCAGCAGGAAGAAGCGGCCGTCCCCGAGGCCCCGCCCCAGCCGCCGCAGAAATCCGAACCGCAGGTCCCGCTGGCCAAGCTGCAAGAGGCGCTTGGCGGCCTTGTACAGCGCATCAGGGGGCTGGCCGACCCGGCCGCCCAGCAGATGCTGGCCGGCCAGGCGCGCAACATCATGGGGATGATCAAGGACGGCGGGGTCGAAGCCGCGATCGCGGCGCTGCGCACGCTGGCGACCGATCTCGGCGCCGCCGAAAAGGGTGCCGCGGCGCCCGGGCCCGACGGCAACGCGATGGATCTCTGGACGTCGGCCAAGGGCGAGGTCGACAAGGGCATCGAGAAACTCCAGTCCGTGCTCAAGGGCTACGGCAGCCCGGATCTGGACCGCATCGCCGAATTCGGGCTGAACGGCATCACCGCAGGCGTTCAGTCACGGCTGATGGCCGCGCTGTTCGACTTCCAGCGCGCCAGCGGCGAAGCCCGGACAGGCGCCGCCCAGACCCTGCGCGACCGCGCCCGGGAAGCGCGCAGCCTGATCGAGAAGGATCCCGTCATCGCGCTGTGCGACGACAATCCCTTCGGCGTGCCGGTGGCCATCCGCTCTACCCTGGGCAACGCGCTGGCGGAAATCGAGCGCATCGCCGCCTGACCGTCAGGCCGCCCGCGGCAGGGGCAGGGACGGAACCGGCGGCGGGGAGGGGCGCCGCGCGCGGCGCGGCACGGCAGGGGGCGTCAGGTCCTCGGGCGTGGCGAAGGCGCGCGTCGGGGCCGAAAGCGCGGCCACCGCGACAGGCGCCAGCGGCATCGGCGCCAGCCCCGGCGCCAGCGCCAGCACCGCGACCGTCCCGCCCAGGCCCCGGAGCGCGATCCAGCCCGCCGCGGCCCAGCCCTGCGCCAGCGTCAGCCGCACACCGTCGCGCGCCGTCGGAGGCCAGCCACCGTCGCGGCCCCGCAGCACCTGCAAGACGGCGCGCGTCTGGAACATCAGATGCACGCGGGCCGCCAGCGACGTCAGCGCGATCTCGCCCAGGGTGCCGCGCAGCACCGCCCGCCGCCGAAGCGCGCCGCCCCCCGTCGTGCAGGGCGGCGGCGGCGATCAGCAGCTTGGGCAGGAACAGCAGGTCGAAGATCCCCGCCGATGCCAGGCTGAACCCCAGCGCCACGGCCCGCCGCGGCATCGCGCGCGGGCTGCGCGGCGGGACGCCCCGCAGTTCGGCCAGACGGTCGAGGTCGAAATCCTGCGGGTCGGCGTGGTCCGTCATCCGCCATGCAGCCACTGATAGACCCAGGTCTCGGTCAGCCGCCGCCCGTAGCCCGCCAGATGCGCCGTCAGTTCCACCAGCGGCTCGCCCGGAGCGGCGATGTCGATGACCAGCCGCCAGGCGCCCGCCGCCTCGACGCGCTGCAGCACCTGCGACAGGATCTGCCCGCCCGACCGCGTGACGACCGCCTCGATTTCGGCCGCGGGCGGCAGGTCGGCGAGCAGCGGCCCGGCAAAGTCGATCACGAACTTGCGCGCGTCCGCCGGGTTCTCCACCCCCGACACGCCCGCGAGCCCGGCCCTGAAGCCGGCCACCTGCGCCACCGCCCCGGCCCCCGGGTCGGCTTCCGGGTCGGCTTCCGGGTCGGCTTCCGGGTCGGCCAGGTCGCCCCAGTGCAGGCGGTAGCGGAAGCTGCGCACGTCGCCCGCCCGCGCGCCGCGGCCCTCGGGCACCCAGAAGGCCACGATGTTGTCGTTGACCTCGCGGTCGGTCGGGATCTCGACCAGGCGCACCTGGCCCGGGCCCCAGTCGTCCAGCGGTTCGACCTCCAGCGAGGGGCGGCGTTCGTAACGCGCCTCGGCGTCCTGGTAATCGCGGAAATCGCGGCCGCGCTGGTGCAGGCCGAACCGGGCGAAACGGCCGGTCATGATCGAATTGGCCAGCACCGCCGGGTTGTTCAGCGGCCGCCAGAGGCGCTCGCCCGAAGCGGTCACCAGCCGCAGCCCGTTCGAATCGTGCACGCGCGGGCGGTAATCGTCGAACGCGGCGCGGTTCTTTTCATCGAAAAGGAACATCGATGTCAGCGGCGCGATCCCGATTTCCTCGACATCGGCGCGGAAGAACAGGCGCGCCGTGACCTCCATCACCGTCGTCTGCCCGGGGCGCAGGACAAAGCGGTAGGCGCCGCTGACGGAGGGGCTGTCGAGCGCGGCCGAAAGCGCCATCTCGCCCGATCCGGGGGCCGGGCGTTCCAGATAGAAGGCGGCAAAGCGCGGGAATTCCTCGGCCGATCCGGTCGCGGTGTTCAGCGCCAGGCCGCGGGCCGACAGGCCGTAGGTGCTGCCCCGCCCCAGCGCGCGGAAGTAGCTGGCGCCCAGGAAGGCCACCAGCTCGTCGAAGGCATCGGGGCGGTTCAAGGGGTAAAGCAGGCGGAACCCCGCGGGCCCCGGCATCGGCACCCCGGGTGCCACCCCGCTGAGGCCGCCGCCCTCGGCGAACAGCCCCGGTCCGTACTGGAAGTCGCCGCGCGTGACCGGCATCGGCGCGACCGTGCCGGAAGACACGTCATGCAGCCGCACCGTTTCGCCATGCAGCCAGCCGGGATGGAACGCCTGCAGGCGGAAGGACCCCGCATCCGCCCAGCGGGTGGCCTCGCGGCGAAAGGCGATCTGGCGCCAGTCGTCGTAGCTGAGCGACGCCCAGGAGTCGCCCACCCGTTCGGGCGGCACATAGGGCTGCGCGGCGCGGGCCTGCATTTCGGCGGTCAGGATGTCGAAGGAGAACGGGGCCCCTTCGGCCACCTCGGCCCCCGCGGCGCGCGGCACCGCGGCCGATGCGGCCAGCGCGGCGGCGCCCGACAGGAGCGCGCGGCGGGACAGGGGGATGAGCGGCGCGGGGCGCATGGGGCTCGGTCCTGGCTTCATCATGCCGCAGTGCGGCGATGCGGGCAGCATGCAATAAGTGCACCGGCGGCGGAAAGACAAGCCCCGGCGGGCCAGCTTGCGCGCGGCACGGCCGTGACGGCAAGGATTTGCGCGGTCCGCCCGCGGATCGGGCGGGACAGAAGGGGGCAGCGGTTGGACCTGGCGCTGGCGGTCTGGAACCTGCACCGGGGCCGCGGCGCCGACGGCCGCATCGACCCTGCCCGGACGCTGGCGGCGATCCTGTCCCAGCCCGACCTCGCGCGGGCGGACGTGCTGGCGCTGCACGAGGCGGATGGCGAACGCCCGCCCTATCCGCCCTTCCTGGACCTGGCCGCGCTGGAGGCGGCGACGGGCCTGCGCTCGGTCCACCGCACGGCAGGGCTGCGCGAGGGCGCGGGCAGCCACGGCTTTCGCGGCAACATCCTGCTGCTGCGTCCGGGGATCGGACTGGCGGCGGTGGAGGTTCACGCGCTTGGCGGTGTCTGTCCGCGCGGCGCGGTGGTGGCGCGGCTCGCCGCCGGCCCGGTGATCGTCGCGGCGCATCTGTCGCTGGCGCAGGGCTTTCGCATCGCCCAGATGCGCCGCCTGCGCCCGGCGCTGGCGGGCCAGGCGCCGGTGGTGGTGATCGGCGACCTGAACGAATGGCGGCCCTGGGGCGGGCTGGCGCTGTCGCGCGCCGTCACCGGGCGGGCGCTGCGGGGCGAGGTGCGGGCGACGTTTCCCGCCGCGCGCCCCGTCCTGCCGCTGGACCGCATCCTGTGCGACCGGCCGGGCGCGCTGACCGGAGTGCGCGCGCTGCGTGATCCCGCGCTGGTGGCGGCTTCGGACCACCTGCCGCTGGTGGCGCGCCTCAGCCTTGCCCCCGGCCCGGCCACATCCGGCTGAACGCGCCGTCCTTCCGGACGATCCCGTGCAGCGCCGCCGCCGCAACATGCACGGGGATCAGCGCGAACAGCACGAAACGCGCGGTGGCCGTCTGGCCCTGGCTCGCGGCCCCCCTGCCCGGCAGTTTCCGCCGCAAGACGGTCTGCGTCCTCCAGATCGCCGCGCTGATCGCGCTGCACGCGCCGCCGTTGCGGCCGCCCGCGTCGGCGCCGCTGGCGGCGGGGGCTTCGGCAGTGCTGGCGTGGTCCTTTGCGGCGGATGCGGTGTGGCTGTAGCGCAGGCGGCAAGGCTGGTCCCCGCGGCGCTGGTGCTGCACCTCGTGCTGATCCAGCCGAACCACCCCGGTGCGATGACCTGGGGGGCCTTCACCCTGTTCCCGCTGGAACTGCCCGCGCTGCTGGCGGGCCTTGCCGCCCTGCCGGGGCGGCAGGGCGCCCTGCGCGCGCTGCTGGTGGCGGTGCTGCTGGCGCTGGCGGTGCAGAGGGCGGCGGATGCGGCGCTGTTTGTCGCCTTCAACCGCGGCTTCAACCCGGTGACCGACTGGAACCTGGTGGCGGCGGGCTGGAACCTGGGCGTCGGCACGCTGGGCGGGCCTGCGGCGGCGCTGGCGGTGCCGGCGGCGGGACTGGGTGTGGTGGGCCTCGCCACCGCCCTGTGGTGGGCGACCGGTGTCTGGGCCGGGCCGGCCCGCGGGCGGACGCCCCGGCTGGGCTTCGGGGTGCGGCTGGAGGCTGCCGCAATGGGCTGCCGCGGGCCCGCCTTCAACTGGATCACCATGCCCGACCAGTTCACGCTGGCGGCGTTCCGCGCCCTGCCGCCGCCGGACGCAATGCCCGATTTCGGCCTGGTCGCGCTGATCTCCAGCCGCGCGCCCTGGGTGCCGGTGCCCGGCCTTCCGCCCTGGGTCCGGGTCGGCGACGGCAACGCCTTCGCCCGCTTCACCGAAAGCGCCCCGACCCCGCGCGAGGTCTGGGCCGACGAGGACCGCATCCGCGACCAGTACCGCCTGGCGATCGACTGCAGCCTGCGGACGGTGCTGGACTGGGCGGCGCGCGAGGGCCTTGCGAAAGGGGCCGGGGCGCCGCTGCTGATCGTGCTGGGCGACCATCCGCCGGTGGGCTTTGTCTCGGGCGGCCATTCGCCCGATGTGCCGATCCACCTGATCGGCCCGCCCGCGGCGCTGGCGGCCTTCGCGGGCTGGGGCTGGACACCGGGCCCGGTGCCCGCGGCCGACCTGCCCGCCTGGCCGATGGAGGCGTTCCGCGACCGCTTCCTGTCCGCCGTGCGGCGGCCGTTAGGCGCAGGGCGGCCCTCGTCCTGCCGCTGGCCGTGCTGGCGGCGGTCTGGCACCTGGCCGGCGGGGCGGCGGCGCTGGACCGGCTGGCGTCGGCCGATCCGGTCTGGCCGGGGGCCGGCCTGCTTCTGCTGCACGCGCAGACCCTGCTCAGCGCGTTATTGCCGCGGCGCCGCAAAGGATTGGAGTCCCGCCGAACCCGCGTGACGCAGGAGACCCCGGGCATGATCCGCATGACCCGCCGTGGCCTGCTGGCCACCGGCGCCGCCGCCCTTGGCCTTCCCCCCCGCCCCGCCCTTGCCGCGACCGAGGTCGCGATCCAGCTCGCCTGACTGCATTCGGCGCAGTTCGGCGGCAGCTACATTGCCAAGTCGAGGGGCTACTGGGCCGAGTCGGGCCTGGACGTGCGCCTCGACCCCGGCGGACCGAACGCGCCGGTCGAGCCGCCGGTGGTGTCGGGCCAGGCGCTGATCGGCCTGTCGGCGGCGGACTACACCGCCGCCGCGGTGGTCAACGGCGCGCCATGCGCGACCTCGACCTGCCCGCGACCTGGGGCGTCGCGACCGTGGCTTCGGGGCTGTCGCTGGCGGCCTGCCTCGGGCTTGGGGCCCTGGGCCGCAGGCTTGCCGCGCCGCCGTCGCTGATCCTGGCCCCGCCGTCTGCGGCGCGGCGGCGGCGGGGGTGGATCTGGGCGCCGGTCCTGCTTCTGGGTGCGCTGGGCCTGTGGCCGGGGGGATGGACCTGCCGGGCCTCAACGCCTTCTTCGCCAAGCGGCCGGGGGATGTCCGGGCCTTCCTGTTCACCGCGCCCGGGGCGGCGGAGAACCGCGCCGCGCTGGCCTTCGCCTTCGGGCAGACGATGATCCTGACGGTGCCGGCCTTTCTGGTCGGGCGTGCGGTCGGGGCGGCGCTGGCGGCGGCGGTCATGCTCTGGCCGGGGCTGGCGCGCGGCGTCCTGACGGTGGCCATCGCGCTGCGCTCGATCCCGGTCGTCACCACGGCGCCGCTGATCTTGATGGCGCCGGGGCGCGGCGCCGCGGGGACGATCACCATCGTCGCGATGTTGACCTTCCTTCCCGCGCTGGCGGCCTGCCTGAACGGCCTGCGGCAGGCGCCGGGGCAGGTGCCGGACGTCTTCGCGACCTACGGCCGCCGGCCCCGCGCAGGGCCTGCGCCACGCGCAAGGCCCCGCCAAGCTGCCCGCCTTCCTTGCCGCCGCGCGCATGGCCGTGCCCGCCGCGATCCTGGCCGCCACGGTGTCGGAATGGCTGGCCACCGGCATCGGCATGGGGTCCCTGATGGCGCTCAGCTATTCGACCTCGGCCTGTGGGATGCCGTGGTCCGCGGTTGCGGTCTTGTCGCTGGCCGCGATGGTCGCCTATGTGGCGGTGGAGCGGGTGGAGCGCGCGGTCCTGCGCGTCTGCGGCCCGGAGCAAATGGCGGCCTGACAGACCCATGCGCAACGCAAGCTTCGCCATCCCCGGCGACATCGACCAGAAGACCGGCGGCTACATCTACGAGAAGTCGCTGCTGCATGCGCTGCGGGCGCAGGGACGCAAGGTTGCGCATGTGCAATTGCCGGGCAGCTTTCCCTTGTCGCCGCCGGACGATATGTCCGAAACTGTCAAGACGCTGGCCGCCCTGCCGCCCGACGAGCCCCTGATCCTCGACGGTCTGGTCTACGGCGGGATCGACACGGCGGGGCTGGCGACCGTCGCCGCACCGCTGGTGGCGATGATCCACCACCCCGTGGGCCTGGAAACCGGCCTGCCCGAGGCTGTCGCGCGGATGCTCGTTCAGCGCGAGGCGGCGAATCTGGCGCTCGCCGCCCATGTCGTCGTGCCCTCGCCCCATACCAAGCGCATCCTCGTCAGCGATTTCGGCGTGCAGGCGCACCTGATCTCGATCGCCCTGCCCGGCTTTCGCGCGCCAGACCCGGTGCGGGCGCCGGTCGATCCGCCGCTGATCCTGTCGGTCGGGCTGATCGCGGCGCGCAAGGGGCATGACGTGCTGATCGCCGCGCTGGAGCGGATCGCCGACCTGCCCTGGCAGGCGCAGATCGTGGGCGGCACGCATGACGCGGAGGTGCTGGCCGCGCTGGTCGCGCAGGCCGCACCCCTGGGATCAAGGCTGACCTTCCGCGGGCGGATGGAGGAGGCGGAGCTCGCCGCGCTCTACCGACAGGCGACGGTCTTCGCGCTGGCCACCCGCTACGAGGGCTACGGCATGGTCTTCGGCGAGGCGCTGCTGCATGGCCTGCCGATCGTCACCTGCGCCGCAGGCGCGGTGCCCGAAACCGTGCCGCCGGGCTGCGGGCATCTGGTGCCGGTGGATGACGTGGCGGCCTTCGCTGCCGCGTTGCGTCGGCTGCTGACCGACGCGGCGCACCGCGCCGCGATGGCCGCGGCCGCGACCGCCGCCGGTCATGCCCTGCCCGGCTGGGCCGATACCGCCGCCATCATGGGCCGCGCGCTCGACGCCGCCTGAAAAGGGAGACCCCGATGTTCCGCGCCCTTGTCGTCGAAAAGGCCGAGGACGGCACCACCTCCGCCAGCGTGCAGACGCTGCCCGAGGACCGCCTGCCCGCGGGCGATGTCACCGTGGCGGTCAGCCATTCGACACTGAACTACAAGGACGGGCTCTGCCTCGGCACCGGCGGCGGGCTGGTCAGGGCCTGGCCGCATGTGCCCGGCATCGACTTCGCGGGCACGGTCGAGACCTCGGACGACCCCCGCTACCGCCCCGGCGACGCGGTGGTGCTGACCGGCTGGCGGGTAGGAGAGACGCATTGGGGCGGCTATGCCGAAAAGGCGCGCGTCAGGGCCGACTGGCTGGTGCCGCTGCCAAAGGGGCTGTCGGCGCGGGATGCGATGGCGGTGGGGACCGCCGGGCTGACCTCGATGCTGGCGGTGATCGCGCTGGAACGCCACGGGCTCGCGCCGGACAACGGCGAGGTGCTGGTGACCGGGGCGGCGGGCGGCGTGGGGTCGGTGGCGGTGGCGCTGCTGGCGCGGCTTGGCTACCGCGTGGCCGCGGTGACCGGACGGCCCGAGACCGAGGCCTACCTGCGCGACCTCGGCGCCGCCCGCATCATCCCGCGGGCGGAGCTTGCCGAGACGGTCAAGCGGCCGCTGGAGTCCGAGACCTGGGCCGGCTGCATCGACGCCGTCGGCGGCGCGATGCTGGCGCGCGTGCTGGGGCAGATGAAATACAACGCCTCGGTCGCCGCGGTGGGGCTGGCGGGCGGATCGGCGCTGCCTGCCACCGTGATCCCCTTCCTGCTCCGGGGCGTGAACCTTCTGGGCATCGATTCGGGCCTGCGCCCTTACGCCGAGCGTGTGGAGGCCTGGGACCGCATCGCCCGCGACCTGCCGCTGGACCTCTTGCACGCGATGATCCGCCCGGCGGGCCTGGCCGACCTGCCCGCGCTGGGGGCCGCGATCCTGAAGGGCGCGGTGCAGGGGCGCGTGGTGGTGGACGTACGGACCTGAGGCCGGATTATCGGACGATGGGTGCCTCCCTCCCCCCTCGTGGGGGAGGGATGGGGTGGGGGGGGGCGCCCGGCCGGTCGATGGAGCCCCCCTCCCCCATCCCCTCCCCACGAGGGGGAGGGGGGGCGCGTGATGGCGCAGGTTTTCCGCAGTGCCGATCCCGCGCTTGGACGATTTGCCTTTGCGTGCCACCGCATCGGCAGGTAAAGCGGCAGCCGTCGGGGTGTGGCGCAGCCTGGTAGCGCAACGGTTTTGGGAACCGTAGGTCGCAGGTTCGAATCCTGTCGCCCCGACCAACTTTTCCGCCTACCGGCGCTGCACCCGCGCCCGCCACAGCGTGAACAGCCCCGCCGCCACCACGATGGCGGCCCCAACCGCCACGTTCGGCGCGATCCTTTCGTCGAAGACGACGAAGGCCACGACGCTGACGAACACAAGCTGGCTGAAGGCAAAGGGCTGGATCGCCGAGGCCTCGGCCACCTCGTAGGCGCGGATCAGGAACCAGTGCGCCGACACCCCGCAGACGCACAGCGCCGCCATCAGCCCCCAGTCGGCGGGCGACAGCGGCTGCCAGAACCAGACCCCCACCGCCGTCATCGCGACGGCCCCGACGGTGCCGGTCCAGAAGAAGCTGACCGCCGCGCTGTCCCGGCGCGAGACATAGCGGGTGAGCAGGCCGTAAAGCGCGAACATCGCCGCCGCGGCCAGCGGCGCCAGCGACCAGGGCGAGAAGACCGCCGCCCCCGGCTGCAGGATCACCAGAACGCCGGCAAACCCGACCCCGATCGCCGTCCAGCGCCGCCAGCCCACGCGCTCGCCCAGCACCGGACCGGACAGGGCGGCCACCAGCAGGGGATAGCTGGTGAACAGCGCATGGGTCTCGACCAGTCCCAGACGCACGAAGCCCACGACGATCAGCACGATCTCGGCGCAGAGCAGCAGCCCGCGCAGCACCTGCACGCGCGGATGGCGGGTGCGGGCGGCGGCGCGCAGGCCCGCCTGCCGCGCGGCCAGCACCAGCACGAAGGCGGCAAACACCCAGTAACGGACCATCACCACCATCAGCGGGTTGGCCACCGTCGCCAGATGACGCGACAGCGCGTCCTGCGCGGCGAAGATCAGGCAGGCCAGCAGCATCAGAAGGATGCCGCGCCGGGTGTCCTGCACCACCATCAGCGCACCCCGCGGGTCATGTGCCGCTTGCGCCCGAAGCCGGGGGCGCGGGTGACGGTGAAACCCGCCGCCGCCAGCGCGCGCCGGACGTGGCCCGCGGCGCTGTAGGTGGCGAAGGTGCCACCCGGGGCGGTGCGGGCGGCGACGGCGGCCATCAGGCGCCCGCCCCAGAGTTCGGGGTTCTTCGCGGGGGCAAAGCCGTCGAGGAACCAGGCATCGGCGATGCCGTCCCATGCGGGAAGGGTTTCGCGGGCGTCGCCCGGGATCAGCCGGGCCGACAGGCCGGGCCGGTCCAGCCGTCCGGTGGCGCTCAGCTCGCCCAGGTCCGGGGCCAGCGGTGCGGCCTCGGGGAAGGCCGCCAGCGCCCGGGCCAGGTCGGGGGCGGGCAGCGGGAATGCCTCGAAGCCCGTGTAGCGGATCGCGCCGCGGCACCCCGCGGCGCGCCAGGCCAGCCACAATGCGGCGAGGTTCAGCCCGGTGCCGAAACCCAGTTCGGCGACGTGGAACCCCGCCCGCAGGCGGTCCGGCAGGCCGTTGCCCGCCAGGAAGACGTGCCGCGCCTCCTCCAGCCCGCCGTCGCGGCTGAAGTAGGGATCGCCGAAGGCCGCGGCCTCGGGCAGGTCGCCGTCGCGCCACAGGATCAGCGGGCAAGCGGGGGGCAGCATCGGGGGCCTTGCAGGTCGCGCCCGCCCCTATCGCCCGGGCCTGCGGGAATGGCAACCTCGGCGGCGCTTGACCTTTGGCCGGCGCCGGGGGCAAGGCGGGGCCATGTCCCCTGACCTGACCGTCCGCGGCGCCGGCGTCTTCGGCCTGGCCACCGCCCATGCCGCCGCCGCCCGCGGCGCGCGGGTGCGCGTGGTGGACCCGGGCGGCATCGGCGCCGGGGCCTCGGGCGGCGTCGTGGGCGCGCTTGCCCCGCACGCGCCGCCCGATGATGCGGCAGACTGGACCCGGCTGAAGGCCGTGCAGGTCGCGGCGCTGGCGATGGCCCCGGCCTACTGGGCCGGGATTCACGGGGCAGGCGGCGTGTCGCCCGGCTTTGCCCGCGCGGGCCGGCTGCACCCTCTGGCCGATGCGGCGGCGGTGGAGGTCGCGCGGCGGCGGGCAGCGGCGGCGGCTGGGGTCTGGCCCGCCGGGACGGCCTGGGAGGTGATCCCCGCCACCGGCGACCCCTGGGAACCGGTCAGCCCGACCGGCCTGCTGGTCCGCGACACGCTGTCCGCCCGCCTTGCCCCCCGTGCCGCCCTCGCCGCACTTGCAGCGGCCCTGCGCGCCATGGGCGGGGAGATCGTGGCGGAGGCGGAGGCGGACGCCTCGCCCACCGTCTGGGCCACGGGTGCGGCGGGGCTTCAGGCGCTGTCCGGCGCGCTGGGGCGGCGGGTGGGGTCCGGGCAGAAGGGGCAGGCGGCGCGGCTGGCGCTGGCCATGCCGCCGGGGACGCCGCAGCTTTATGCTGGCGGCCTGCACATCGTGCCGCATGCCGACGGCAGCGTGGCGGTGGGCTCGACCTCGGAAGGGTCATGGACCGACCCCGGCCCGGATGCGCGGCTGGACGAGGTGATCGCGCGGGCCCGCGCCGCCTGTCCGGCGCTGGCGGCGGCGCCCGTGATCGAACGCTGGGCGGGCCTGCGGCCACGGCCGGCGGGGCGCACGCCGGTGGTCGGGCAGTGGCCCGGGCGGCCGGGGCATTTCGTCGCCAACGGCGGCTTCAAGATCGGCTTCGCGCTGGCCCCCTGGATCGCCCCCCGCATCGCATCCCTGGCCCTGGGAGAAGCGACGGACCTGCCTGCGGACTGGCAGGTCTGACGCGGGGCACGCGGGGCGCACGGGGCGCGCGGGGCGCGCGGGGCGTCAGACGATCTTGGCGGCGATCAGCCAGGTGCCGGTGGCGACCACGGCTTCGGCGGGCGGGATGAAGTCGATCCCCAGCCCCTCGCGCGCCCTCAGGTTCGAAACCTGCGGGATGTGGCCCAGTTCCGGCAGCGCGGCGCGCGCTTCGCGGTCGAAAAAGGCAAGGATGCGCAGCAGGGCGGCGGGCGCGGTGCGGGTGGGGATGCGGCGGGCGGGATACGCGGCCTTCAGCGCCCGGCCCATCTCGGGCATCCACATCGACCCCGCCACGGTCAGGAACCGCTGCCCCGCCGTCTGCGGCCGCTCCAGCGCGCGCAGATGCGCAAGCGCGACGTCGCGCACATCCACGACCGGTAAGCCGAGCGCGGGCAGCATCGGGTCGCGCCCCGCCAGGATGCGGCGGATCAGGCCGATGGAACTGCCGAAATGGCGGTCGAGCGGGGGGCCCGCGATGAACCCCGGGTTGATGACCGTCAGCGCCAGTCCCTCGCGCGCGGCGATGTCCCAGGCCAGGCGCTCGGCCAGGGTCTTGGACCTGCCGTAGGCGCTGGCCTGCGGGCCGGTGTCGGCCCAGTCGTCCTCGGTCTGCACGCGCTCGCGCCCCTTGGCCAGCACGGCGACGGTGGAGGAGGTCAGCACCACCCGCCTGACCCCCGCCCGTGCCGCCGCGGCCAGCACGCGCCGCGTCCCTTCGACCGCCGGGCCGATCAGCGTGTCGGCGTCGGCGGGCTGGACGATGGGGAAGGGCGAGGCGGTATGGACGACCGCCGTCACCCCCGCCATTGCCGCATCCCAGCCCGCATCCGCCGTCAGGTCGCAGGCCGCAAAGCTCAGCCGGTCCAGCGCCGCGGGGTCCTTCAGCGCGGGTGCCAGCGCCGCGCGCACCTCCCCTGCCCGGTCCATCCGGCGCAGCGTGCCGCGCAGGCTGTGCCCTGCGTCCAGCAGCGCCAGCGCCACATGCTTGGCCAGAAAGCCGGAAATGCCGGTCAGCAGGATCGTGTCGGCCATCGTTCGGGTCCCCCGGGGTGGTCTTGCCTTCACTTTACGATGTCAAGTTAAGGGCCGCTTCCGCGATTTCAAGCCGCCTTGCCCCGGCAATCTGCGCGCCATCCTGCCGGTCGGCCGGGGACCGGTCAGCCACAAGCCGCCGCCATCCGCAACCCCCGGTTGACCCGCGCGGCCCGCCCGACGACGCTTGGCGACATGCAGCCGCCGATCACGATCCGTGACGCCACCCTGGCCGACGCGACCGAGGCCGCGCGGGTCACCGCGGCCTCGATCTGCGCCCTGTGCCGGGCGGACCACGACAACGCCACCGACCTGATCGCCGCCTGGACGGCGAACAAGACCCCGGGCCAGATGCGCCGCTGGATCGCGCAGGGGCCGGTCCGCGTGCTGGTGGCCGAACGGGCGCGGGCCATCCTGGGGGTCGGCGCGATCCTCGACCCCGACGAGGTTGCGCTGATGTATGTCGACCCCGAGGCGCGGTTCAGCGGCGTGTCGACGGCGCTGCTGGCGGCGATGGAGGCGCGGCTGACCGCGCCCGTCGCCCGCCTGACCTCCACCGCCACGGCGCGGCCCTTCTACCTCGCGCGCGGCTGGCGCGAGGCCGGGCCACCGCGGGCCGACTGGGGACTGGCCGGCTTTCCGATGGAAAAGCGCCGCACCCCAGCCGCGCCGGACGGTGTCAGTCCAGCAGGCGCCGGGCGATGACGTGGGCCTGGATCTCGGCCGCGCCTTCGAAGATCGACAGGATGCGGGCGTCGCACAGAAGCCGGCTGACCGGGTATTCGAGCGCGAAGCCGTTGCCGCCGTGGATCTGCAGCGCGTTGTCGGCGGCGGCCCAGGCCACGCGGGCGGCGAGCAGCTTGGCCATCCCCGCCTCGAGGTCACAGCGGCGGCCGTGGTCCTTTTCCCAGGCGCTGAAATAGGTCAGCTGGCGCGCGATCATGATCTCGACCGCCATCATCGCCAGTTTCCCGGCCACGCGGGGAAACTCGACCAGCGCACGACCGAAGGCGCGGCGGTCCCCGGCATAGCCCAGCGCCGTGTCCAGCGCCGCCTGCGCCACGCCGACGGCGCGCGCGGCGGTCTGGATGCGGGCGCTCTCGAAGGTCTGCATGAGCTGCTTGAAGCCCTGCCCTTCGACGCCGCCCAGAAGGTTCGCGCCCGCGACGCGGAAGCCGTCGAAGTTGACGGTGTATTCCTTCATGCCGCGATAGCCCAGCACCTCGATCTCGCCGCCCGACAGGCCGGGGTCGACAAAGGGCGCCGCGTCGGTGCCGGGGGTCTTTTCGGCCAGGAACATCGACAGGCCGCGGTAGTCGGTCGTGCCCTCGACGGTGCGGGCCAGCACCGTCATCACCTGGGTGCGGGCGGCGTGGGTGATCCAGGTCTTGTTGCCGGTGATCTGCCAGTCGTCGCCCTGCCGCCGCGCCCGGGTGCGCAGGGCGCCGAGGTCCGATCCGGTGTTGGGCTCGGTGAACACCGCCGTCGGCAGCACCTCGCCCGAGGCGAGGCGGGGCAGCCAGTGCGCCTTCTGTTCGGCCGTGCCGCCGCAGAGGATCAGCTCCGCCGCGATTTCCGACCGCGTGGGCAGCGACCCCACGCCGATGTAGCCGCGGCTGAGTTCCTCGGACACCACGACCATCGAGGCCTTGGACAGGCCGAGGCCGCCGTATTCCTCGGGGATCGTCAGGCCGAAGACGCCCAGGCCCGCAAGCTCGCCGATCAGATCCATCGGGATCAGCTCGTCGCGCAGGTGCCAGCCGTGGGCATGGGGGGCGACGCGGTCGTCCGCAAAACGGCGGAACTGGTCGCGGATCATCTCGAGCTCGTCATCCAGCCCGCTGGCCCCCACCGTGGCCCGGCCCCGGTTGTCGCGCATCAGCGCCACCATCCGCATCCGGGCGGCAGGCGTGTTGCCCGCCGCAATCAGGCGCGCCGCCGCCGGTCCGGGGGTGAAGGCCAGCCCGAGGTCGGCGGGACGGGCGATTTCGCCCTGGCTCATCGGCAGGCCGCCCTGCAACTGCGCGAGATATTCGCCGAGGCCGATCTGCAGGATCAGCGCCTCGGTCTCGGTGAAGGCCGCGCGGTCGGACAGGCGTGTGGCCCAGGCCAGCAGCTGGCGCAGCGCCTCGGCATAGGTGGCGATCCAGGCGGCGGCGTGGGCGGCGTCCTGGTGCTGGTCCAGAAGCCGCGGCTCGGCCCGCCCGCCCGGCGCCACACGCTCGCGCAGCGCGGCGACGGCGGCCGCGGCATGGGCCTGCGCCTCGGCCACCGCCCCGGCCGCGAGCGGCATCAGGTCGGGCATCAGGGCAGGCAGGGGCATCGCGTCGCGGGGCATGGGGCAACCTGTCGTCCGGGGTTGCGCGGGATTTAGGACCTTTGCAGTCGCAGCGCAACAATCATTCGTGAACGACGGGCGCGGGGCACGAAAAGAACCCTTGCGTCACGGCGCGGCCGAAACCACGCGGAACACGCAAGGGTCGCTGACCAGTTCGGGCGGCGACAGGCACAGGCCCTGCGCCACCTGCCAGGCGGCCAGCACCTTGGGCACGTAGTCGCGCGTTTCGGCAAAGGGCGGCACGCCGCCGTTGTCGCGGACCGCGCCTTCGCCCGCGTTGTAGGCGGCCAGCACGATCAGCGGATCGCGGTCGAATTCGCCCATCAGCCAGTCGAGGTAGGCGACCCCGCCCCTGATGTTCTGCACCGGGTCCTTTGCATCGGTCACGCCGAAGCGTTCGGCGGTGGCGGGGATCAGCTGCATCAGCCCTTCCGCACCGGCCCGGCTGACCGCCTGCGGGTTGCCCGCGCTTTCGATGCCGATCACCGCCAGCACCAGCGCCGGCGAGACCTCGGTGCCGATCGTCGCCTTCAGGATGTCGGTCCCGTAGGTTTCCGCCACCGTCTGCATCTGCGCCAGCCGCGGCGCGGTGACGCTGGCGCCGCCGGGGCCCTGGGTCAGCGCCGCAACGGCCGAGGGGAAGCGTCCGGCCCCGGCGTCGATGCCGGGGGGGACCAGGTCCCAGAACCAGGCGTAGGACGAGGCGGGGGCGGGCGTCCCGGGCGCCGCGGGGGTGGCGGCCGCGTCGTCCAGGCTGTGGTCGGGGCCCTCGGGGTCGACACGCGGCAGGGCGGCGAGGCGGGCGGCCTGTTCCTCGGGGTCGATCTGGACGGTGATTCGCGGGCCGGTGCCGGAAAACGGCTTCACCCGCTTGAAGGTGAAATCCTGGGCATGCGCAGCACCGCCCGACAGGGCACCCGACAGAATCAGGGCAGCCACTGCCGCCGCGCCAAGGGTCTGCATGCCTGTATCGCCCGCCGTTTGCCGGTCATGACCGCGTCAAGGTGCGGGAATCGTCCCCTGCCGTCACGCGGATTCGCGCAGCGATTGTGGCCGGACCGCCGTCTTTGGCGCTTATGCCACAGCGGACATTGCCGGCGGCCGGCCGCATCCTTTTGTGAAAGTATGCAGGATCAACGACTTGCCATCCTCGCCAGATAAATTGATGTGTCGTTAATTTTCCCCCGTCGCGCCCAAGTCCGGCCACGACCGACCGGCAGTTTCTGCTCAACCGAGACGGAGACCACCCCGGAACAGAGGCCGGAGCGGGAAGACCCGGAGCGGTTGCAACCAGAGACTGTGACATCCTTCGAAAGGGACCCTGAGAATGAAACTCCTGAACCTCTTCAAGTCGTTCCGCAAAGATGAAGACGGCGCCGTGACGGTGGACTGGGTCGTGCTGACCGCCGCCATCGTGGGCCTGGGCATGATCGTCATGGCGACCATCGGGCCGGCCATCGAGTCGACCGCGTCCGTCATCGAGAACGACCTGAACACGGCCGCCGCGCGCTGAGCCTGACCTGACGGGCCGGAAGTTCCGGTTCGAGAACGCGCGGTCCCCCGGGGGACCGCGCGTTTCCGTTTGCGCAACGCGGTCGCGCAAGGGCCCCCGAGGTTCCGCCAAAATGCCCCGGCACCATCCCAATCGCGCCACAATCCGGGGCGAAAAGGGGGGCATCCGATATCGGACGACCCGCGCTCGCCGGGCCGGTCCGAGGCGGGGATGCAACCAGACCGTCCACTGAAAGGGACCCTGAAATGAAGCTGCTCAACCTCTTCAAGTCGTTCAAGAAAGACGAATCCGGCGCGGTCACCGTGGACTGGGTCGTGCTGACCGCGGCCATCGTGGGCCTGGGCATGGTGGTCATGGCGACCATCGGGCCGGCGATCGAGTCGACCGCGTCCGTCATCGAGAACGACCTCAACACCGCCGCCGCGCGCTGAGCGGTCCGCAGGTCGGCCCGTCGCCCGGGCACGACTGCATCGCGGCCTCCGGGGAAACCCGGGGGCCGTCTGCCTGTGCGGGGGGGCACCCGCGGCGCTGCCGAAAAAGGCCCCCCTAAATTCCCCAGTGTTGCGCCGTTTCGCCCGACGGGCGCCACATTCGGCGGCCAGGAAAGTCGTCACGGTGCGGGCCTGAGACCGGAGAGGACCCTGAAGATGACGACGCTGACTTCTTTCCTGACGCGGCCCTTCCGCCGCATGCCCCACGACGAAAGCGGTGCGATCACCGTGGACTTCGTGGTGCTGACCTCGGCGGTGATCGTGATGGTGCTGGCACTGTTCACGGTCCTGACCGAGGCCGTTTTCGAAAACGCGGCGGTGACGATCACCAACGACATCACCGCCTCCGGCAACCGCTGAGCGCGGGGCGGCCGGGGGGCGGGCTGTAGAGGAGCGAATGAAATGCGTGCGGTCTTCGGACTTGTCTTCGTGGTCGGGCTCGCGCTTGCGGGCTTTGCCGTCTACATGGTGCAGAACTACGTCGGCCAGAACCAGGCGGAACTGCGCGAGGAACGCGCCTTCCGCGCCAAGGTCGGGCCGTTTGTCGAGGTCTATGTGGTCAACAAGGCGCTGGCCTATGGCGCGCCGCTGACCAAGGACGACGTGCAGCGCGTGCTGATGCCGCAGAACTACCTGCCCGAAGGCACCTTCACCGACGAGGCGGTGCTGTTCGGCGACGGCGACGCGCCGCGCTACCTGCGCCGCCCGCTGGAGAAGATGGAGCCGGTGCTGGTCTCGAAGGTGACCGAGCCGGGCGAATTCGCCGGGCTGACCGGGCAGATCGCCAAGGGCATGCGCGCCTTCGCCATCAAGACCGACGTGGCCTCGGGCGTGTCGGGTTTCCTGCAGCCGGGCGATCTGGTGGATGTCTACTGGACCGGGTCGGTCACCAATGCCGAAGGCGGGACCAGCGACTTCACCCGGCTGATCGAAGGGTCGGTCAAGATCGTGGCGGTGGACCAGGTGGCCTCGTCCGATTCGGGCATGGGCGCCATCGTGGCGCGCACCGTGACGGTCGAGGCCTCGCCGGAGGAGGTCGCCCGCCTGGCGCAGGCGCAGGCCACGGGCCGGCTGGCGCTGAGCCTCGTGGGCAAGGACGAGGTGGCCTTCGCCGGCACCATCGAGGTCGACACGCGCGGCCTGCTCGGCATGGAGGACGCGCCCCAGGTGGTGGCCGCGCCGGTCGAGGAGGTCTGCACCATCCGCACCCGCAAGGGCGGCGAGGCGACCGAGATCGCGATCCCCTGCACCAACTGATGCCGCACGGCGGCACCGCCGCAAGATGCCGGGGCCCCCGCAAGATGCGGGGGCTTCTGGCGTTTCCAAACCTAGGGCTGGTCCGCTGTTGCAACATATCCACATCAACAACAGCGCTCAAATACTTGATTCTTGCATAAAAACCGCAACGCTGGCACAACTGGCGGGAAGAGCGGGCAACAAGACCCGGGACAGAGTCGTGATCGGAGAGGCAGGTCACATGAACGTTCAATCCCTTCTGACGGCGACGGCACTGGGCCTGTCGCTGGTTCTGATGGCCGCTCCGCCCGGGGCAGCGCAGAACCTTCGCGTGGTGACCGGCGCCCCGATGGGGGCGCTGAACGTGCCGATGAACCGGGCCGTCGTGGTCGAAAGCGACACGCCGTTCGCGGAACTGTCGATCGCCAACCCCGGCATCGCGGACATCTCGACGCTGAGCGAAAAGTCGATCTACGTCCTGGGCAAGGCGCCGGGGCGCACGACGCTGACGCTGCTGGGCGCCGACGGCAGCCTGATCGCCAACGTCGAGGTCCAGGTGACGCCCGACATCGCCGAGTTCAAGGAACGCCTGCGGCAGATCCTGCCCGGCGAGAACATCGAGGTGCGCACCGCCAACGACGGGATCGTCCTGTCGGGCACGGTGTCCTCGACCGCCAAGCTGGACCGCGCGCTGGACCTGGCCAACCGCTACGCGCCCGACCGGGTGTCGAACCTGATGACGGTGGGCGGCACGCAGCAGGTGATGCTGAAGGTCCGCTTTGCCGAAATGCAGCGGTCGGTGGCCAAGGACCTGGGCGCCTCGCTGGCGGTCAGGTCGAACTCGTCGACCGTGGGCGGCGTGATCGGGACGGGCAACTTCACCGGCACGGGCACCATCTCGGGCGTGTTCGAGGACGGGGTCTTCCCGCTGGACGGCAACAGCGCGGGCGGCATCGGCCTGGGCTTTACCGCCGGCGCGCTGGAATTCGCGGTGCTGCTCGAGGCGCTGGAATCGAAGGGTGTCGTGCGCACCCTGGCCGAACCCAACCTGACCGCGCTGTCGGGGCAGGAAGCTAAGTTCCTGGCCGGCGGCGAATATCCGATCCCGGTGTCGGGCGGCAACAACACCGTCACCATCGAATACAAGCCCTTCGGCGTCGAGATGAACTTCACCCCCGTGGTGGTGGACGGCGACCTGATCAACCTGACGATCAACGCCGCCGTCAGCGCCATCGACAGCACGATCTCGATCGAATCGGGCGGCTTCAACATCAACGCCTTCAAGCGGCGCGAAACCTCGACCACGGTCGAGATGCGCGACGGCGAAAGCTTTGCCATCGCGGGCCTGCTGCAGGACGACTTCCGCAACCTGAACGGCCAGGTGCCCTGGCTGGGCGACATCCCCGTGCTGGGCGCGCTGTTCCGGTCGGCCGAATACCAGCGGGCGCAGTCCGAACTGGTCATCATCGTGACGCCGCACCTCGTCACCCCCACGCGGGGCGAGGCGCTGGCGCTGCCCACCGACCGCGTGCGCCTGCCTTCGGAACGCGAGCTGTTCCTGTTCGGCAAGGTGCAGGGCCGCGCCGGCGAAGGCCCGGCGGGCGAGGTCGCGCGGCAGGACTACGGCGGCTCCTACGGCTATGTGATGGAGTGAGGCGATGAAGCTGACGCATCTTCTGGCCGGCGCGTCCCTGCTGGCGCTTTCGGCCTGTTCCGAGCGCGAGGCGGGGTCCGAGGTGGACTTGGGCACCTTCGGCAACGCCAGCATGAACAACGTGCTGGTGATGAGCGGGCAGCGCGACTACGTCGTGGCGCTGCAGGAACGCTTCAACCAGGAAGTGCCCGACACCATCAATTTCGCCTTCGACAGCGCCGTGCTGGACGACGAGGCGATCAAGACGCTGCGGGATCAGGCCAACTGGATCAGGCAGTTCCCGGAGTTGCGCTTCAAGGTCTTCGGCCATACCGACGCGGTCGGATCGGACGGCTACAACTATGCGCTCGGCAAGCGCCGGGCCGAGGCGGTGGTGGCCTACTTTGCCAGCCAGGGCATCAGCCGGTCGCGGCTCGAGGCGCTGGTGTCCTACGGCGAAACCCGCCCCGTCGTGCAGACGCAGAACGAGGAACGCCGCAACCGCCGCACGGTGACCGAGGTCTCGGGCTTCCTCCAGCGCCATCCGACGGTGCTGAACGGCAAGTATGCCGAGGTGATCTGGCGCGAATACATCGCGCTGGGCGCGCGGTCGCACCCGGCCAACGCGACGATCGAAACGCAGACCAATCCCGGCCAGTAACGCCGCGCAGGGGAACGCCTGACCGCCCCCGGCCCCCCGTGGCCGGGGGCTTTCCGTTTCCCGCCCTGCCCCGCCGTTTCCGAAGACCGCATTCACTGTTGAAGAAATCAAAGATTCGGAACCTTTCGGCCCCAATCTCGCCACCATCCCCGGCGAATTTCCGCCCAGGTGGAACAGGTGCCGCGGCGGGCGATCCGTCGGGCAAGGGCTCTCCCGCGGGGGATGTCCGGTGACTGGAAGGGCAACATGGCGATGACGAGCGCGGCAAACCTGCAACCGGAACCGGCGGCGATCCTGGCCTGCACGGTCAGCCGGGATGTGCAGAACTTCGAGCTTCTGATCGACGACATGGAAGCAGAGCTGGGCGAGAACTGGGGCGACCTCAGCTTCGAGGACGCGACCCTGTTCCTCGACCAGCCCGACGCGGCCAGCCTGGAGTTCGTGGCCATCGCGGTCGACGGCCAGGACGAGGCCGACCTGACCAAGGTCACCGACCTGATCCGGCGCGCCAAGACCCGCGGCGTCAAGGTGGTGCTGATCGCCAACCAGGTCAGCCCCATCGGCCTGCACACGCTGCTCAGGCTGGGGGCGGACGACTTCCTGCCCTACCCGCTGCCCGAAGGCGCGCTGCACGAGACGATCGAGAAGCTGCGCAAGCCCGCGCCCGCCCCGGTGGCCCCGGTCGCGGCGCCTGTGGCGGCCGAGGCGCCGCAGCACCACGCGCCCGCCTTCAAGGCCAAGGGCGACCGCGACGGGGTGCTGCTGCCGGTGCACGGCATGGCCGGCGGCGTGGGCGCCACGACCTTCGCCACCAACCTGGCCTGGGAACTGGCCACCATCGACAAGCAGAACGCCCCGCGCGTCTGCCTGATCGACCTTGACCTGCAATACGGCGCCATCGCCACCAACCTCGACCTGCCGCGACGCGACGCGGTCTTCGAGATCCTGACCGACACCGCGAACGCCGACAGCGAAAGCTTCCTGCGCGGCATGCTGACCTTCAACGACAAGCTCGCGGTCTTCACCTCGCCGCCCGACATGCTGCCGCTCGACATGATCTCGGGCGAGGATGTGGGGCGCCTCCTGGACATGGCGCTGAAGAACTTCGATTTCGTGGTCGTCGACATGCCGTCAACCATCGTGGCCTGGACCGAAACGGTTCTCGGCCGGGCGCATGTCTACTTCGCGCTGATGGAGCTTGACCTGCGGTCGGCGCAGAACGTGCTGCGCCTGGTGCGCGCGCTCAAGGCCGAGGGGCTGCCGCATGAAAAGCTGCGCTTCGTGCTGAACCGCGCGCCGCGCTTCACCGACCTGTCGGCCAAATCCCGCGTCAAGCGGATGGCCGAAAGCCTGGACATCGACATCGAGGTGCAGCTGCCCGACGGCGGGCGCGAGGTCACGCAGGCGAACGACCACGGCCTGCCGCTGGCCGAAGCCTCCGCCAAGAACGCGCTGCGCAAGGAAGTGCAGAAGCTGGCCAAGTCGCTGCACGACCTGAACAAGGCCGCCGAAAGCGGCCGCTGACGCCCCGGAGGGTTAGACGATGTTCTCGCGCTTCAAGAAGCCCGATGCCCCCGGCGCCAAGCCGGTGACGACCGCCCCCGCGGGCCCGGCGAACACCGCCGCCAACGCGCCTGCCCCCGCCGGCACGCAGCTTGGCGCCAAATCGCCGCAGCCGATGCGCCCGCAGAACGTGGTGCAGGTGCGCACGCCCGCCGAATCGGTGGCCGCCGACAAGGAGCAGAAGCGCAAGGAACGGCTGATGGAGCTCAAGGTCGAGCTTCACAAGCGCCTGCTGGAAAACCTGAACCTCGCCGCGCTGGAACATGCCTCCGAGGCCAGCCTCAAGACCGAGATCTCCGCGATCACCTCCGAGGCGCTGGACGAGATGTCCGTCGCGCTGAACAAGGAAGACCGCACCACGCTGAACCAGGAGCTTTACGACGAGGTCATGGGCCTCGGCCCGCTGGAGCCGCTGCTCAAGGACGAAACCGTCAACGACATCCTGGTCAACGGCCCCAAGCGCATCTTCGTGGAACGGTCGGGCAAGCTGGAACTGTCGGACATCACCTTCAAGGACGAGCGCCACCTTCTGCGGATCATCGACAAGATCGTCTCCGCCGTGGGCCGCCGGGTGGACGAGAGCAACCCCTACTGCGACGCGCGCCTGGCCGACGGGTCGCGCTTCAACTGCATGGTGCCGCCGGTGGCGGTGGACGGCTCGCTCGTGTCGATCCGCAAGTTCAAGAAGGAAAAGCTCAAGATCGCCGACCTGGTGCGCTTCGGCGCCTTCACCGAAGAGATGGCGGCCTATCTCCAGGCCGCGGTCGCCACGCGGCTGAACATCATCGTCTCGGGCGGCACGGGTTCGGGCAAGACCACCACGCTGAACGCGCTGTCGTCCTTCATCGACAACAAGGAACGCGTGCTGACGATCGAGGACACCGCGGAACTGCAGCTCCAGCAGGTCCACGTCGGCCGCATGGAAAGCCGCCCGCCCAACGTCGAGGGCAAGGGCGCGGTCACCCAGCGGGACTGCCTGCGCAACGCGCTGCGGATGCGGCCGGACCGGATCATCGTCGGCGAAACCCGCGGCGAGGAAGTCATCGACATGCTGCAGGCGATGAACACCGGCCACGACGGGTCGATGACCACGATCCACGCCAACAACCCGCGCGACGGCATCTCGCGTCTGGAAAACATGGTGGCCATGGCCGGCATCGAGATGCCGCTCAAGGCGGTGCGCGCGCAGATCGCCAGCGCCGTCAACCTGATCGTGCAGGCTTCGCGCCTGCAGGACGGGTCGCGCCGGATGACCTCGATCACCGAGATCACCGGCATGGAGGGCGACGTTCTGTCGATGCAGGAGGTGTTCCGCTACGAACGCCTGGGCATCGGGCCGGACGGCAAGATCATCGGCCGCTTCAACGCCACCGGCGTGCGCAGCCACTATTCCGAACGTTTCCGCGCCTGGGGCTACGACCTGCCCGCGTCGATCTACGAACCGCTGCCTTAAGGAGCCCCGCGCATGGAAATCGGCGTCGCGCCCATCATCTACATCGTGATCTTCGTCGCCGTCATCGTGCTGGTCGAGGGCCTCTACCTGACCGTCTTCGGCAAGTCGATCAGCCTCAATTCCAAGGTTTCCCGCCGGCTTGACCTGCTCGCCAAGAACGGCAACCGCGAGCAGGTGCTGGAACAGCTCCGCAAGGAGATGTCCCAGCACCTGACCGCCAAGGGGATCCCGCTCTATTCCATCCTGGCGGCCAAGGCACAGCGGGCCAACATCGCCTTTTCACCCAAGCAGCTGATGCTGATCATGGTCGGCCTGTCGATCTTCGCCTTCCTCGGCCTGACCGTGGGGACCGAGGCGGCGGTCGGCGTGCGCACCCTGATCGCGGTCGCGATGGGGGTCGGCGGCGTCTACATGTGGGTGAACTCGAAGGCCAAGAAGCGCATGGCGCTTCTGGAGGAACAACTGCCCGACGCGGTGGAGCTGATGGTCCGCTCCCTGCGCGTGGGGCATCCCTTCTCGTCCGCCATCGGCATCGTGGCCAAGGAAGTGGGCGACCCCCTGGGCACCGAATTCGGCTTCATCGCCGACGAGGCCGCCTACGGCCGCGACGTGTCGGAATCGCTCAAGGACTTTGCCGAACGCATGGACAACCAGGACCTGCGCTTCCTGGCCGTGGCGGTGACGATCCAGCAGACCTCGGGCGGCAACCTGGCCGAGATCCTCGACGGCCTGGCCAAGGTGATCCGCGCGCGGTTCAAGCTGTTCCGCCGGGTCAAGGCGATCACCGCGGAAGCGAAATGGTCGGGGATGTTCCTGTCGGCCTTCCCGATCGGGGCGCTGATCATGATCAACGTGATCCAGCCCGGCTACTACGACGAGGTGAAGGAGACGACCTACTTCATCCCGGCGGCGCTGATCGTGGCGGTCTTCCTCACGATCAACGTGATCTACATGAAGATCATGGTCAACATCAAGGTCTGAAGGGGCGCACGCCATGGGATTCCTGTCCGATTTCAACGCGATGCTGACCGAACGCTTCGGCGAGGCGGGACCGATGATGGCGCTGGCCCTGCTGGGCCTCGTGTTTGTCGCGGCCACCCTGCCGGTGATGCTGAAGAAGCGGGCCGAGCCCTTCGACAAGCTCAAGGCGCAGCGGGTGCCGGTGGCCTCGGTCGCGGGCGGCCCTGCCCTGCGGTCGGCCAAGACCGGCAAGGTCGACAAGCTGGACAAGTTCGCGAACTTCCTCGAACCGCAGTCGGCCGAGGAACTGTCGGCCGCCCGCCTGCGCATGCTGCGCGCGGGCTACCGGTCGAAGAACGCGGTGCGGATCTTCCACCTGTGCCAGCTGATCCTGGGCGTGGGCCTGCTGTTCATCGGCGTGGTCTACACGCTGGCGACCAAGGGCGATGCGCAGCTTTCCACGCAGCAGATGGTCATGGGCACGCTTCTGCCCGGCGCGGTGGGCTACTACCTGCCGAAATACTGGGTCAACAAGCGCCTTGCCGCGCGGCAGACGGAAATCACCCAGGGCTTTCCCGACGCGCTGGACATGATGCTGGTCTGCGTCGAGGCGGGCCAGTCGCTGGACCAGTCGATCCTGCGCGTGGCCAAGGAATCCAAGGCCGGCTACCCCGCGCTGGCCGAGGAATTCGAGATGGTCGCGAACGAGGTCAAGGCCGGCAAGGAACGCGTCACCGTGCTGAAGGACATGGCCGAACGCGTGGGCATCCCGGACGTGGCCTCCTTCGTCACCACGCTGGTGCAGTCGGCCACCTTCGGCACCTCGATCGCCGAGGCGCTGCGGGTCTATTCGGCGGAAATGCGCGACAAGCGCGTGATGCGCGCCGAAGAGAAGGCGAACACCTTGCCGACCAAGCTGACGCTGGGCACAATGATGTTCACCGTGCCGCCGCTGATGATCATCCTGATCGGGCCGTCCATCTACGGGATCGCCAAGAACATGGGCGGCGGCTGACCGAAGGACCGCCTTGCGCCCCGCATTCCCGATTCTGGTCGTCCTGACCCTGGCCGCCTGCGCCCCTGCAGGCGGCTTCGTCGCGGAAAACCGCCCCCCCGGCGTGGCCCGCAGCGGCGCCTCGGAAGACGCGCTGATCGTCGGCCACCGGCTGATGGCGGCGGGCGAGGATGAACTGGCCCTGCGCGCCTACCTGCGCGCCGCCGCCGAAGAGGGGATCAACGCCGACACCCTGTCGGCCATCGGGTCGGCGAACCTCGCGCTCGGCCGTCTGGGCCAGGCCGAGCGGATGCTGCGCCGCGCGCTGGAGATCGAGCCGGGCTTTGTCCCTGCGCTGAACAATCTGGGCGTCGTGCTGATGGAGACGGGGCGCATCGGCGAGGCGCGGGCGACCTTCCAGCAGGCCTTCGCGCTCGACAGTGGCCAAACGGACTCGATCCGCGAAAATCTGCGCCTCGCCATCGCGCAAAGCGAAGGCGCCCTCTATGATGCCCCCGAGGAAAGGCCCGGCTTCAAGCTGGTGCGGCAGGAACGGGGCAAGTTCGTGCTTCTGTCGCAACTGTAAGGCGCCTGCGGCCCGAGCAGCAAAAGGACGCAAAATGCGCCACCTTGTCCTGATCGCGCTGACCGGCGCGTCCCTTGTCCTGTCCGGCTGCGGCGGAAGCGACGGCGCCCAGGCGGCCCGCGCGATGAAGGACGTTAACGTCATCGACGAGAGCAACCTCAACGACATCATGCTGACGGTGGGCGACCCCGAAGAGGCCGTCGCCTATTTCACCAAGGCACTGGGCATCGACCCCGGCCGCACCGACCTCAAGCGCGGGCTGGCCAAGTCGCTGATCCGCGCGCAGCGCCCGGCCGAGGCCGCCCGGGTCTGGGAGGCGGTCGTCGCGTCGCCCGAGGCCACGGCGGATGACCGCGTGGCGCTGGCCGATGCGCAGATCCGCGCCAACGAATGGGAACGCGCCGAGGCCACGCTCAACACCATCCCGCCGACCTACGAGACCTTCGAGCGGTACCGGCTCGAGGCGATGGTGGCCGACTACCGCAAGAACTGGAAGAAGGCCGACAGCTTCTACGAGATCGCCGCGGGGCTCACGACCAAGCCCGCGGGCGTCTACAACAACTGGGGCTTCTCCAAGCTGACGCGCGGCGACTTTGCCGCGGCGGAAAAGCTGTTCATCGACGCGCTGACGTTTGAGCCCGGCCTCTTCACCGCCAAGAACAACCTCGTCCTCGCCCGCGGCGCGCAGCGCAAGTACGACCTGCCGGTGATCCAGATGACGCAGGTCGAACGCGCCCTGCTTCTGCACACGATGGCGCTGACGGCGATCAAGCAGGGCGACATCAACGTCGGCAAGGGCCTGCTGCAAGAGGCCATCGACACCAATCCGCAGTATTTCGAGGCCGCGCAGCGCGCGCTCGACGCGCTCGACGCCGGGTGATGTTCGACCTGCCCCTGATCGACCTGCCCCCGGTGCCGCCGGACAGCTTCCTCTGGCAGTGGCCGGTCACCATTCCGCTGGGCATCTGGATCGCCTGGTCGGACATGAAGTTCATGCGCATCCCGAACGAGGCGCTGGTGACGCTGGCGCTGTCCTGGGTGCTCCTCGCCTGGCTGATCGTGCCCTGGCAGGTCTGGCTGGTCGGGCTGCCGGTGATGGTGCTGGCCTATGTCGTTGCGGGGCTGCTCTACGCCACCGGCGCCTATGGCGCGGGCGACCTCAAGATGATGGCGGCGATGTCGCCCTTCTTCATCGGCGCCGATCCGCGGCATGTGATGCTGTTGTTCGCGGCCTGCCTTCTGGGCGCGCTGATCGCGCACCGCGGCGCCCGCCTGATCCCGGCCTTCCGCGGCGCGGCGCCCGACTGGGCGTCCTGGACGCACCGCAAGTTCCCGATGGGCCTGGCGCTGTCGGGCCTGCTGATCTTCCACCCCATTCTGGCCGCAATCTCGTCCTGATCGACGGGCATCCTCGAAGCCAAGGGGGGCCGTGGGGGCCCCCTGCCGCATCCGAGGTCGCCGATGAACGTCCAGGTCACCCCGCCGCCGCAGGCCAAGCCTGCCGTCGCCCCGCCGCCGCCGCCCCGGTCGATGGCCGAGGTCGGCATCTCGGCCGTGATGCAGCGCGACATCCTGCTCAAGACGATGTTCCGCACCAACCTCGACCTCGTCTCGGCGCTGTCCAGGGTGGTCTGCCTGCCGATCACGGTGATGCAGGAACTGGTGGACCTGGCCCGCAGCCAGAAGCTGGTCGAGGCGACCGGCACGCTGCACGCGACCTCCGGCAACGAGATGGGCTATCAGTTGACCGACGCGGGCAAGGCGCGCGCCTTGGATGCGCTGTCGCAGTCGGAATACTACGGCGCCATGCCGGTCCCGCTCGAGGACTACAAGGCGCAGGTCAAGCGCCAGTCGGTGCGCGACATCCGGCTGACGCGCGAGCAGCTCGTGAAAGCCATGGGCCACCTGATCCTGCCGCCCGACCTTCTGGGCAACCTCGGGCCCGCGATCACCTCGGGCCGGTCGATCCTGATGTACGGCCCCCCCGGCAACGGCAAGTCGTCGATCTCGAACGGCATCCGCGACGCGATGGGCGACAAGATCTATGTCCCCCGCGCGCTGGAATACGCGGGCCAGGTGATCACCGTCTACGACCCCATCGTGCACCGCGCGGCCGAGGCGGCGGTGGACGACCCGACCTCGATCCGCCGCACCGGCAACCGCTTCGACAACCGCTATGTCTATTGCGAACGGCCCACGGTCATCACCGGGGGCGAGTTGTCGCTCGACATGCTGGACCTCACCTACAACCCCACCGCGCGCACCTACCAGGCGCCGCTGCAGCTCAAGTCCACCGGCGGCATCTTCATCGTCGACGACCTCGGCCGCCAGGCCGAGCCGCCGCAGAAGCTGGTGAACCGCTGGATCGTGCCGCTGGAAGAGGGCAGGGACATCCTGGCCCTGCAATCGGGCGAGAAGTTCACCGTGCCCTTCGACACGCTGGTGATCTTTTCCACCAACTTCCACCCCAACGAGATCTTCGACGGCGCGGCCCTTCGCCGGATCTTCTTCAAGATCAAGATCGACGGGCCGTCCCAGGAAAACTTCCTCAAGATCTTCGCGATGATGGCGCGCAAGCGCGGCATGCCGCTCGGGGAAGAGGCGCTGATGCACCTGCTGAAGGTCAGGTTCCCGACCATCGACAACCGCTATGCCAACTACATGCCGATCTTCCTGATCGACCAGATGATCGCGGTCTGCGAATTCGAGAACATCCCCTACCAGATGACCCCCGACCTGATCGACCGCGCCTGGGGCAACATGTTCGTCCGCGACGAGAAGATCTCCAGGTAGCGACCTGCTCGGGACCAAATTCCTTGAATGAAGGAATCTGCCCGGACCCCGGCGGCGCGCGGGCGGCGAGCTCAAGGGCGGGGGCCAGCCCCCGCACCCCCGGGGTCTTTCGGCAAGGACGAAGGGTCAACGCGGATGACCCCGGCCTCGGTCACGATCATGTCCAGCCGCTGGTCGGTGGCCTCGCGCGGCACGGCCTGCACCTCCTGTGCGGCGAAGGCAAAGCCTATGGCCAGCGTCGGGCGCCGGGCGCGCAGGGCTTCCAGCGTGCGGTCGTAGAAGCCGCCGCCATAGCCCAGACGATAGCCCGCGCGGTCCCAGGCCAAGAGCGGCACGATCAGCACCTGCGGCGTGAGCCAGTCGCCCGCCTCGGGCACCATCGCGCGGAACGGCCCCTCCACCAGCGCACAGCCCGGGGTCCAGGCGCGGAACCGCAGCGGCAGGCCGCGGCCGTCCACCACCGGCACGCAGACCGGGCCGCGGTGCGCGGCCATCGCGGGCAGCGGGTCGATTTCCGTCCGCATCGGCATGTAGCCCGACAGCACGCAGCCCTCATGGGGCGCCAGCACGCCGGCCAGCACCTCCGCCGCCCGCCCCTGCCCCGCGGCAAAGGCCGGGGCGCGCGCGGCAAAGGCGGCCTTGCGCGCCGCGGCCTTGGTCGCGGCTAAAGCAGCATCCATGTCGCCAGCCCCAGAAAGGCAAAGAATCCCATCACGTCGGTCAGCGTGGTCACGAAGGTGCCCGAGGCCAGCGCCGGGTCGAGCCCGAAGCGGTCGAGCGTCAGGGGCACCAGCAAGCCCCCCAGCGCCGCGACGATCTGGTTGGCGACCATCGCCAGGCCCAGCACCAGCCCCAAGCGCCAGTCGCCGAACAGCAGGCCCCCCGCGGTGCCCAGGATCAGCGCCAGACCCAGCCCGTTCAGCACGCCTGCGCCGAGTTCCCGCACCACCACCCGCCGGGCATTGGCGCGCGTCAGATCCCGCGTCGCCAGGGCGCGCACCGCCACCGCCAGCGACTGCGTCCCCGCGATCCCGCCGGTCGAGGCGACGATCGGCATCAGCGCCGCCAGCGCCACGATGGCGACGATGGTGGCCTCGAACTGCGCGATCACCACGGCCGACAGCGACGCGGTGCCGAGGTTCAGCACCAGCCAGGGCAGGCGCTGCCGCACCGTGGCAAGCGGCCCGTCGGTGACGCTGGCGTCGTCCCCCGCCCCGGCCAGGCGCAGCATGTCCTCCTCGTGCGTCTCGTCCAGCACGGCCATCGCGTCGTCGATGGTGATGACGCCGACCAGCCGCCCGCCCGCATCCACCACCGGGCAGGAAATCAGGTGATACTGGTTGAAGATATAGGCCACGTCCGCCTCGGGCTCGTCGGCGGCGAGCGTGCGGAAGCTGTCCTCGGCGATCGAAGCCAGGGGCGTCGCGCGCGCCGCCGACAGGATGCGCCCCAGCGTGACATAGGCCACCGGCGCCATGCGCGGATCGACGAGGATGACATGGTAGAACTGGTCGGGCAGATGCGCCGCGACGCGCAGGTGGTCGATCGCCTCGCCCACCGTCCAGTGCTGCGGCGCCACCACCACCTCGCGCTGCATCAGCCGCCCGGCCGACCCCTCGGGAAAGGCGAATGCCGCCTCGACCGCCACGCGGTCAGATGCCTCCAGCGCGCCCAGGACCGCCGCCGCCTGCGCGCCCTCCAGGTCTTCCAGCAGGTCGACCACGTCGTCGCTTTCCAGATCCCGCACCGCCTCGGCCAGCACCTCGGGCGACAGCGCCTCGACCACCTCCTCGCGGATCGCCTCGTCGATCTCGGACAGCACGTCGCCGTCCATGCCGCCCTGCCACAGCGCCAGCAGCGCGGCGCGGTCGGCCGGGCCGATCTGTTCCAGCAGGTCGGCGATGTCGGCGGCGTGCAACGCGTCGAGCAGCGCCGCAAGGCGCGCCGCGTCCCCGGCCTCGACCGCCTCCAGCACCGCGCCGGTGCGGCGGGCGTCCAGCATGTCGTCGGTCTCCTCGGCCATGCGGCGCCCCCCTGATTACCCTGACCCTAGCGAAAGCAGTTTCGGCAAAACAGGCCCAAGCGGGCGATTTGCCCGCCGCCGGAAAGCGCCTAGGGTCGGCGCGCGCGACCGGAGACAAGGCCATGGCCGATCTGATCCTGGGGCAGACCCTGTCCTTTGCCGGCGACCCCTTCGCGGAAGGGCCCGCCGCCGCCCGCCACGAACGGCAGGGCGCCGTGCTGGTGGACGGCGGGCGCATCATCGCCGCGGGCCAGGCCGACCGTCTGCGCGCCGCCCACCGCCACGCGCGGGTGACCGACTACGGGAACGCGCTGATCTCGGCAGGCTTTGTCGATGCGCACGTGCACTATCCGCAGACCGCCATCATCGCCTCCTGGGGCAAGCGGCTGATCGACTGGCTGAACAGCTACACCTTCCCCGAGGAGATGCGCTTTGCCGACCCCGCCTATGCCGCGCAGGTCGCCGACCGCTACCTCGACCTGGTGCTGGCGCAAGGCACGACGACCGTCTGCACCTATGCCACCATCCACCCCGCCTCGGTCGACGCGATCTTCGCCGCGGCGCAGGCGCGGGGCCTCAGGCTCTATGCGGGCAAGACCTGCATGGACCGCAACGCGCCCGAGGGCCTGCGGGATACCCCGCAGTCGGCCCATGACGACAGCAAGGCATTGCTGGACAAATGGCACGGGGTGGACCGCCTGTCCTACGTCATCACCCCCCGCTTTTCGCCCACCTCGACGCCGGAACAGCTCGCCGCCCTCGGCGCGCTGTGGGGCGAGCGCCCCGACTGCCTGATGCAGACCCACCTCGGCGAGCAGCCCGACGAATGCGCCTGGGTGAAATCGCTCTTCCCCCAGTCACGCGACTACCTCGACACCTACGAGGCGCAGGGGTTGCTGCGCGAAGGCGCCGTCTACGGCCATGCGATCCACCTCACCGACCGCGAGAAGGCGCGGCTCCGCGAGGCGGGGGCCTCGCTGGTGCATTGCCCGACCTCGAACACCTTCATCGGCTCGGGCCTGTTCGACATGACGCTGGCGACCCGCCTGCGCGTGGGACTGGCGACCGACACGGGCGGGGGGTCGTCCTTTTCCATGCTGCGCACGATGGCCGCGGCCTACGAGGTCGGCCAGTTGCGCGGCTACCCGCTGCATCCGGCACAGCTGTGGTGGCTGGCCACGCAAGGGTCCGCCCGCGCCCTGCATGCGGAACACCGCATCGGCAACCTCGCCCCGGGGATGGAGGCCGACCTGGTGGTCATCGACCTCGCCTCCACCCCCGCCATCGAGCAGGCGACCCGGCGGGCGGGGGACATCTGGGAGGCGCTGTTCCCGACGATCATGATGGGCGACGACCGGGCGGTGCGGGCGGTCTGGATCGGCGGGCGCCAGCGCTGACGGCCCCGCCGTCAGCCGGAAACTTGCCAAGTTTCCGGTCCGGTTTCTTGGCAAGAAACCGGCTGCGCGGCACCCGCCCGCGCAACGCCCGGCCCTTTCGCGGGCGGGCGCCGCGCGCTAGGAACCGGCCATGCACGGCTGTCCCCTCACCCTCAGCGGCGAGACCCTGGTCGCCCGGCCTGCGGGCACCCTCTGGTGGCCCGCCCGGCGGTTGCTGGCGGTGGCCGACCTGCACCTCGGCAGGTCCGGCCGCCTTGCCCGCCGCGGCGGCGCGCTGTTGCCGCCCTACGAGACGGCAGAGACGCTGGCCCGCCTGTCGGCCGAGATCGCGGCCACCGATCCGGCCCGCGTCCTGGCCCTGGGCGACAGCTTCGACGACGATGCCTGTCTGGCCGAGGCCCTGCCCGAGACGCGGGCGGCGCTGGACCGGCTGTCCGCGGGACGCGACTGGGTCTGGATCGCGGGCAACCATGATCCGCTGCCCCCCGACCTTCCGGGCACGGCGGCAGAGGCCGTCACGCTTGGCCCCCTGACCTTCCGCCACATCGCCGACCCCGGCGCTTCCGGCGACATCTCGGGCCACTACCACCCCAGGGCCCGGATCGGCGCGCAGGCGCGGCCCTGCTTCCTGGCCGACCGCACCCGCATCATCCTGCCCGCCTTCGGTGCCTATACCGGCGGCCTCGACTGTCGCGACCCGGCGCTGGCGGCACTCATGGGCCCCGAGGCGCTGGCGATCCTGACCGGCCGCCAGGCGCTCCCCTGCCCGATGCCGCGGGCCGCCTAGGTGTGAGTTCTCATCAGGTTGTTCACCCTTGTGAGGGGTGGCAGGCCGTT
>CAZCPY010000016.1:0-34134 GCA_964499865.1 uncultured Rhodobacterales bacterium
GGGGGAGGGAGAGGGTGGGGGGGCGCCCGGCCGGTCGCGCGGACCCCCCTCCCCCGGCCCCTCCCCACGAGGGGGAGGGGAGGCGCCGTTCCCGAAGACGGGGCGCCGGAGGCGACCCCCCCCCGGCTAGCCCCGCGCCACGCGCGGGCGGCCGGTGGCGGTGGCGGTCAGGCGGGCCTCGATGAACATCTGGCGGCCCTCGATCTCCACCTCCTGCCGGGCTTCCTCCAGCCGCACCTCGGCGGCCTCGGCCCCGGCGGCGGCGGCGCGGGCGCGGGCCTCGGCCTCCAGCGCCGCGCCCAGGGCCTGCAGGGCTGCATCCGCCGTCGGAAAAACCTGCACGCCCGCCGCCAGATGCGCGACAAAGCGGCCCTCGGCGGGGCTGGTGACCAGGCCGGTGACGCGTTGCGACACCTGCCCCACCACCGCGCCGATGGCATTGGCGACGCCCGCATGGCCCGGCAGCACCATGCGCGCGCCCAGCCTTTCACCCACCGCGCCGTAGTAGGCAGGGGCCGAGGCGCCCAGGCCCACCACCGGCACCGCCAGCCGCGCGCTCAGCGCCATCACGCCTGCATGCCCGTCCAGCCCCGCCGCCGTCAGCGCATGCCCCGCCAGCGCGGCGGGGTCCTGGCCTGCAAAGCGCGGCTCCTCGGCAAAGGCCGCCTCCAGCAGGCAGGCGCAGGTCTGCGCGGTCAGGCGGTCGACGATGGCCTGCGCCATCGCCTCCGGGCCGGTGGCAAGGCGCTCGCCCGCCCCGGTGCGGCGGCGGGCCATCAGGCGCAGCGCCTTCTCCGCCGCAGCCCCGTCCCAGGCCGACTGGCGCCCGAGCACGTGGCTGGCATCCGACGGCGTGACGCCCGACAGCAGCACCAGCCCCCGCGCCACCAGGCGGTCGACGGCGGCAAGCTCGATGCGCGAGCGCACCCACCCGGCCAGCGGCGCGGGCGCCTCCAGCCGCGCCAGCAGTGCCGCGTCGCGCGGCGCAAGCCCCGCCACCTCGCCCCGCATCGGCACGGCAAAGCGGCCGTCCAGATCGCCCGCGGCCTCGGCCTGCAACCAGCGGTCGAGGCTTGCGTGGACCATCGCGCCATGCTCCACCGCCAGCAGCGACACCGGCATCAGCCGCCGCGGGCCCAGGCAGAGCGCGCCCTCCAGCCCTGCGGCAACCGGATGCACCTCGCTGTCGCCGCCGAGGCCCCAGGTGCGCATCGCCACCGCCTCGACCATGGTGCGAAAGCCGCCCACGCGGGCGCCTTCGGGGTCGATGGCGGGCAGCCCGCCGCGCAGGAGCGCCACGTCGGTCGTGGTGCCGCCGATGTCGGAGACCAGCGCCTCGGCCTCGCCGGTCAGCCAGCGCGCGCCGACGATGGACGCCGCGGGGCCCGACAGGATGGTCTCGATGGGACGTTCGCGCACCACCGCGGCCGAGATCAGCGCGCCGTCGCCGCGCACCACCATCAGCGGCGCGCGGATCCCCGCGCGGGTCAGATGGCGTTCGCAGGCGGCGACCAGGCGGTCGATCATCCCGATCAGGCGGGCGTTCAGCACCGCCGTCAGCGCCCGGCGGGGACCGTTGAGGTTGGCGGACAACTCGTGGCTGCAGGTCACCGGGCGGCCCGTCGCGCGGCGGATCAGGTCGCGGGCGGCCAGTTCATGCGCGGGGTTGCGGGTGGCAAAGCGCGCGGCGACGGCAAAACCCGCCACCGTGGGGCCGAGGTCGGCCAGCGCGGTTTCCAGCGCGGCAAGGTCGAGCGGGGCGGTCTCGGTGCCCGCATGGCTGTGGCCGCCGTGCAGGGCGATCAGCGGGTCGCCCTTCAGCGCCCCGGCCAGGCCCGCACGGCCCGCGTCGGCGGCGTCGAAGCCGATGAAGACCAGCGCCACGCGGCCGCCCTGGCCTTCCACCAGCGCGTTGGTGGCCAGCGTGGTGGACAGCGAAACGAGGCCCACCTCGGACGCCGCCACCCCCGCCGCCGCCAGTGCCGCATCCACCGCCCCGCCGATGCCGACGGCCAGGTCGGCGCGCGTCGTCAGCGCCTTGGCGCTGCCCAGCACGCGGGTGGCGCCGGCGTCGAGGATCACCGCATCGGTGTAGGTTCCGCCCGTATCGACGCCCAGCAGCATGCCCGCCCCCGTTTCGCCCCGTCCTAGCGGGCCGGGCGGGAAAGGTCACGCCCCCGGTTCCCGGTCCCGCGTATGGCCCGGCACCCGGCGGCGCAGGTGGGCGGGCGGCAGGCCGAGCATGGCGCGGTACTTGGCGACGGTGCGCCGCGCCGGCGCGCCGAGGCCCGCGGCGGCAAGGGCGGCGGCGATGGCGGCATCGCTGATCGGCCGTGACGGGGGTTCGGAGGCGACCAGCGCCGCCACCGCGGCGCGCACCGCCGCCGCCGACCGGCCGTCCCCCAGCGCGCCGCTGAACAGCCGCCGCAGCCAGACGGGTCCGCGCGGCGTGTCGAGGCTGGCGCCCGCCACCGCCCTGCCGACCGTGGTCGGGTGCAGGTCCAGCGCCTCGGCGATCTCGGCCATGGTCATCGGCACCTGCGCCAGCGTGCCCTGCGCCAGCAGGCCCGGCTGGCGGCGCAGCATCTCCTGCGCGACGCGCAGAAGCGTCTCGCCCCGCGCCGCGACCTGGCGCGACAGCGCGCGCGCCTGCGCCACGCGGGCCCGCGCGAGGTCATCGGCCTGGCCTCGCGGCGGCGGCGTCACCGCCAGCGCGGGCAGGGCCGAGCGGTTGAGTTCGACCGTCCAGCCGCCCGGGCCCTCGCGCAGGATCAGGTCGGGCTCGCGCGCGGGCGGGCCGCCGCCTGCGTCGAAGGCCGCGCCGGGCTTGGGGTTCAGCCGCCGGATGCGGTGCAGGACGGCCGTCACGCGCGCCGCATCGCTGCCCGCCAGCCGCGCCAGCCGCCCGATGTCCCAGGCCGCGACGAGCGGCAGATGCGCCAGGACGGCCTCGGCCACGGGGTCGAGCCAGCCCGCCTCGTCCGCCTGCAGGCGCAGGCATTCGGCGAGGGAACGTGCGAACAGGCCGGGCGGGTCGATGCGCTGCAGCTGCTCCAGCACCGCCTCGACCTCGGCCAGCGGCGCGCCCGTCTCGGCCGCGATCTCGGCCAGCGGCCGGTCGAGCCAGCCGGTCGGCGCCAGCGCCCCGGCCAGCGCCTCGGCGATGCGGCGCGGGCGGCCGGGCGGGATGCGGCGCAGGATCTGGGCGGTGACATGCGCCAGAAGCCCGGGCGCGGGCTGCGCCAGAAGTGCCGGGTCCACGCCGCCGCCCAGGCTGCCCTGCCAGCGCGGCAGCCAGTCGCCCGGTGCGGGGGGCACGGGGGTGACGGTCAGGTGCGGGTTCTCGGCCGCCTGTTCCTCGAGATAGCGCGTCAGGCCCGAGGCATCCATCTGTAGCACGCGGATCGACGCCGACAGCCCCTGCGACAGGCGCAGGCGCTGCTGCGGCGCAAGGCCGGGGCGGACACGGCTGGACATGGGGCCAGCCTAGCCGCTGCAGGTGCCGGGCGGAAGCCTGCCGGCTTCAGCGCGACAGGTCCAGCACGCGGCCGAAGGGCGGTGCGGCGGGGCCCGGCGTGGCCCAGATCACCGGCATGCGGGGGGCTGCGGACGGCAGCGGGCCGTCGAGGTCGGTCAGCACCACCAGCGCCGAGGGTGCAAGCCGCAGCGCCGCGGCGAACAGCGGACGAAAGTCGGTGCCGCCGCCCTGGCGGTGCGGGCGGTCGGGCGGGGCGGGCGCCAGCGGGTCGAGGCGGACCGGCGCCTCGGCCTCGCTGTCGAAGGCGATCAGATGGACCTCGCCGCCGGACCGCCGGGCGATGCCCGCCACCTCGGCCCAGAACAGCCGCGCGGCCGCGGGCGCGATCGAGCTCGAGGTGTCCAGCCCGACGGCGATCCGCGGCGCGGGCGACGCCCGGCTGCGGCCGGGCTGCACGGCAGGCCCCGGCAGGCCCCGCCGCAGCGCCTCGGCCTCCATCGCGGGCCAGGCGCGGGCGGGGCGGCGGAAGGTCTCGGCGGGCCTCGGCAGCAGCGCGCGGGCAAGAAGGCCGCGCAGCACCACCTCCCAGGGGGTGCGGGGCGGCGCGAGGTCGGCGAGCGCGCCGGCCAGCGTGCCGACCCCCATGCCCGCCATCCGCCCCGCCGCCATCGCGCGGGCCAGATGCTGGCGCCAGGCGGCGGTGTCGCCGGAGGTGTCGTCGGGGGTGTCGTCGGGGGTGTCGTCGGGGGTGTCGCCGGAGGTGTCGTCCGGCGCATCGCTGCCCGGCGACGCCGCGCCGTCCGCCGCCGCCCCTGCCGCAGGCGCAATGTCCGGGACGAAGCCGCGCGCCGCCGCCTGCGCCCTTGCCCGGCCCGCGCCTCCGCCCGCACCCCCGCCCGCACCCCCGCCCGAGGCCGCCAGCGCCAGGTACAGCCGGTCGGCATCCCAGGCCGCCAGCGCCTCGCGGGCACTCGCGGCAGGCGCCAGGGTCTCGGCCAGCAGTTCGGTCAGCCGCAGGGCGGGGCGGGGCAGGGCGTGGCCCGCCTGCAGGAGCGCCTCGTTGACGATGGCATCGGCGGCGATCCCCCAGAGGTCGGCGTCGAAGCCCGCGCCGAACCTCTCGCCCATCGCCGCCATCCGCGCCGGGTGGCGCAGGGCGACGTGCAGGACATGGTGCCCCGCCAGCCCGATCTGTTCGTGCAGCGGCAGGGCCGCGAAGTCCGCGCCATAGGTGATGCGGTCGCCCGCGGTGGCGGTGCGGTCGCCGTCGCGGTGCGCGCACCAGAGGGATAGCGCCGCAAGCGCGGGGTCCGCCTCGACCAGCGCGCGCAGCGCCGCGGTGGCGCGGGCCGAATGGGTCACGCCAGCCCCTGCGCCTGGCGTTCCGCCGCATAGGCGCGCCAGGCGGGCGAGGCGGCGACGATCCCCTCCCACCCCCGCTCCAGCGCCTTGCGCAAGAGCATCTCGAAGCCGTGGGTCGCCAGTTCCGCCAGCGGAAGGCGGGCGAAACCGGCCTCGGGGCGCAGCCGGGGCAGGTGGCGCAGGTCGGCAAGGATCTCGATGCAGCCGGGCAGGGTGGCCTGATCCGCCCGCGTCACCACGCCATAGGCCAGCGCCGTCAGCCCGTGCAGCGAGACGGGATAGAGCCGCGCGCGGTCGGCGGCGGCGGCCTCCAGCATCGTCTCGACCTGCACCGTCGCCGCGATCTCGCCCGCGATTACCGCGAACTCGGCCGCCGCCGCCTCGCCCACGGTGCCCGCGATCATCACCTGGCAGAGGCGGCGGTCGGGCACCGCGGTCAGGATCGCCGAAACCCGCGCCCAGGACCTGGGCGTGCAGGCGATGGTATCGCCGCGGCGCAGCGCGGCCTCGGTCGTCTCCAACAGGTCGGGGCGGGTGCGGATGAAGGCGATGACGCTGGGGTGCAGCCCGCGCGGCACGGCGTAGCGCGCCACCCAGTCGGCGGGGTCGGCGCGCACCAGCAGGTGCACCAGCCGGTCGCTGAGGGCCGTGCCCATGTCGTAGGCGACCGCGCCGTCCTCGGCGGTGTTGCCGGCCGCGACGAGGAAGACCGTGGGCGGCAGGACATGGCGGCCGACGCGGCGTTCCTGCAGAAGGCCGTAGACCGTGGGCTGAAGGCCGGGGGCGGCGGCGGTCAGCTCGTCCAGGAACAGCACCGTCGGGCGGTCGTCGTCGGGCAGGTCCTCGGGCCGGTACCAGACGGTGCGCTGCGCGGCATGGTCGTAGTAGGGCAGGCCGCGCAGGTCGGCGGGGTCGATGGTGGTCAGCCGCAGGTCCACCAGCCGCGCCCCGCGGGCGGTGGCCAGCGCCTGCACGATTTCGGTCTTGCCGATGCCGGGGCGGCCGTGCAGCATCCAGGATGCCGTCAGCGCGCCGCGGTCCTGCGCCGCCCAGGCGGCGGTCAGGATGTCCAGCGCCTCGCCCGCCGCGACGGGGGTCGTGTTGATCGCCATGGCTCACCTCTCTGCCGGTCAGGACTTAGCGCGGGAATGCGGGCGGGCGAAGGGGCGTCACGCGGAACGGCATTCCCGGAAAACCCCGTCCCGGGCCTGACCCGGGACCTCGCCCCCTCACGGGCGGCACGGGGGGGGGGAGGCCCCGGCGCAGGGCCGGGGCGGGATCCCGGGCGCGGCGGGCGGTTTCCCCCCGCGCGATCCGCCGCTATGGATGCGGCCATGACCGGACGCCTGATCCAGACCGAGGCCTGCATCGCCGAAGGCACCGCCTGGCTGGCCGCGCGCGAGCCGCGCTTTGCCTACGCATTGGCGATGACCGGCCCGCCACCCTTGCGGCGGCGCGAGGACGGCTTTGCGGCGCTGTTCGATGCCATCGTCAGCCAGCAGGTCAGCGTCGCCAGCGCCGATGCGATCTGGGCGCGGCTGGAAACTGCCGGGCTGAGCGAGGCCGCGGCGGTGGCGGGTGCCGATGACGAGTCCCTGCGCGCCTGCGGCCTGTCGCGGCAGAAGGCGCGCTACGGCCGCGCGCTGGCACAGGCGGGGATCGACTTTGCCGCCTTGCGGCAGGCGCCGACCGACGAGGTGATCGCGACGCTGGTCGCGGTGCCCGGCATCGGGCGCTGGACGGCGGAGATCTACGCGATGTTCTCGCTCGGCCGCGCCGATGTCTTCGCGCCCGGCGACCTGGCCTTGCAGGAATCGGCGCGGCGCCTGTTCGACATGTCCGGGCGGCCCACCGAGAAGGCGCTGCGCGCGCAGGCCGAGGCCTGGTCGCCCTGGCGGGCGGTGGCGGCGCGGCTTCTGTGGGCCTATTATCGTGCGGACCGCAACCGCGAGGGGATCAGGTGACCCGACCTCTGACATCGGCCCGCCGGGGGCCTGCGACGGCGACCTCGGCGGTCGTCTTCCTGCATGGCTACGGCGCGGATGGCGCCGACCTTCTGGGCCTGGCCGAGCCGCTTGCGCCGCACCTGCCCGGCACCGCCTTCTTCGCCCCCGACGCGCCCGAGCCCTGCCGTGCCAGCGCCTTCGGCCGGCAGTGGTTCCCGATCCCCTGGCTGGACGGGTCGGCGGAGGAAGAGGCCGCGGCGGGCCTGGCGCGGGCTGCCGCCGACCTTGACGCCTTCCTTGACGCCACGCTGGAGACCGAGGGGCTGGCGCCCTCGGCACTGGCGCTGCTGGGCTTCAGCCAGGGCGCGATGATGGCGCTGCACGTGGCGCCCCGGCGGGCCGAGGCGGTGGCGGGCATCGTCGCCATCTCGGGCCGCCTGCTGGCGCCTGGACGGCTGGGCGAAGCGAAGGTTCGCCCGCCGGTGCTGCTGGTGCATGGCGATGCCGACGAGGTGGTGCCCTTCGCCGACATGGCGCGCGCGGGCCAGGCGCTGGACGGCGCGGGGTTCGAGGTCCGGGGCCATGTGATGCGCGGCACCGGCCACGGCATCGCACCCGACGGGCTTTCGGCGGCGCTGGGGTTCCTGAAGCACCGCCTGGCGGCCTGAACGGCGCGTCACGCAACCGTCACCGCGGGGCGATATCCACAGGCGCGGGCCCGCAGTTTGCGGGCTTGTCAGGGCGGGAACGCCAGATATAGTCGGCCGCATCGGGGCGGGTTCCCGTCCCGGCCGTCGAGCGGCAGGGGCCAAGGCGCGTGGGTCTGGAAGGCGAATTCAGGACAAGCTTCGTGCGGGAACCCGCCGCGCTGAAGCATTATCCCGCGCTGGTGCTGAACGCGGACTACCGCCCGCTCAGCTACTACCCGCTCAGCCTCTGGCCGTGGCAGGAGGCGATCAAGGCCGCGGTGCTGGACCGCGTGGTGATCGTGGCCGAATACGACGCCGTGGTGCGCAGCCAGCGGCAGGAATTCCGCATCCCGTCCGTCGTGGTGCTGAAAGACTACGTCAAGCCGCAGAAGTCGGTGGCCTTCACGCGTTTCAACCTGTTCCTGCGCGACGCCTTCTGCTGCCAGTACTGCGGCGCGCGCGGCGACCTGACCTTCGACCATGTCGTGCCGCGGTCGCGCGGTGGCCGGACGACCTGGGACAACGTGGTCGCCGCCTGTTCGCCCTGCAACCTGCGCAAGGGCAACCGCACGCTGCGCGCCTCCGGCCTGACGCTGGCGCGCCCGCCGCGGGCGCCGTCGGCCGAGGAGATGCAGGCGCACGGGCGCAGGTTCCCGCCCAACTACCTGCACGACACCTGGCTCGACTACCTGTACTGGGATGCCGAGCTGGAGGCCTAGGCCGCCCGGCCTTCGCGGGCCCTTACCAGCCGATCAGCTTGGTGAAATCCTCCAGCGCCTGTTCCCAGCGCAGCAGCGCGCGGTCCATCACCTGCTGCGACACGCCGCCGTCCATCACCAGCAGGAAGCGGAAGTTCACGTTGCCTTCGGGGTCGAGGCTCGCGTTGCCGGCGATCTTGCCGTCGTTCCATTCGTTCATCACGCCGACATCCACCGGCTTGTCGAGCGCGAGGCTGGCGACGAACTGGATTTCCTTGCAGGCCTGCCCGTCGGTGCAGCCGTAGAAGAACACGGTGGTGTTGATCCCGTTGACGGTGAACTTGATGCGCGGGTCTCCGACGCTGTCGGTGTCCAGCGTCGCGGCATAGCCCAGGGTTTCCAGCGCGATGGCGACCGACGTGGGTTTGGCCGGATCGACCGTCTGGGCGGCGGCGGCTGATGTCAGAATGCAGGCGGCAAGGGTGGCGGCGCGGAACATCGTTTCCTCCTGAAATCGGCGGCAGTGATGGGGCAGAGTAGGCACGCTCCTGCCGCAGATGCAAGAGATTCGCATTAGCCGGGTCCGCACCGCGCCGCCCAAAGCGCTTTCATTCGCGCGGGCCGGGATGCTAGACTTTCCGCGGTCCGCCATCCATAAGGCTGCCGTTACCGCTAACGGCCGCCGCAGGGGGAAGCATGGTCTCGCGCGTCATTCCGGTCGACGGCTTCGATCTCGTGATCTTCGGCGGCACGGGCGACCTTGCGCGCCGCAAGATCCTGCCGGGCCTGTTCCGCCGCTTTCTCGTCGGCCAGATGCCGGAAAGCGCGCGCATCGTCGGCGCGGCGCGGTCGGCGATGACGACGGACGACTTCCGCGCCACGGTGCGCGCCGCGGTCGAGGAGTTCGACAAGACGGCGGCCCGGCAGACCGACCGGCTGGCGGCCTTCCTGGACCGCATCGGCTATGTCGCCATCGACGCGCAGGGCGAGGCGGGGTGGCAGCAGCTCAAGGCCGAGATGCGGCCCGGCATGGTGCAGGCGTTCTACTTCTCGGTCGCCCCCGGCCTGTTCGGCGACCTGGCGCTGCGGCTGAAGACCTATGCCATCGCGGGCCCCGAGGCGCGGATCGTGGTGGAAAAGCCCTTCGGCCGCGACCTTGCCTCGGCCCGCGCGCTGAACGCCACGCTGGCGGCGCATTTCGAGGAACGCCAGATCTACCGGATCGACCATTACCTGGGCAAGGAAACCGTCCAGAACCTGATGGCGGTGCGCTTTGCCAACATCCTGTTCGAGCCGATCTGGAAGGCCGAATACATCGACCATGTGCAGATCACGGTCGCCGAAACCGTGGGGGTCGAGGGGCGCGGGGCCTACTACGACACCTCGGGCGCGATGCGCGACATGGTGCAGAACCACCTGATGCAGCTTTTGTGCCTGATCGCGATGGAGCCGCCCTACCATTTTGACCCCAATGCCGTGCGTGACGAAAAGCTGAAGGTCATCAGGGCCTTGCAGCCCGTCCCTGCGGCAGACATCGTGCGCGGGCAGTATCTGGGGGGCAACGGGTCGGGGTATCTGGCCCATGCCGGGAACCCCGCCAGCCGGACCGAGAGCTACGTCGCGCTCAAGGTCCACATCGCCAACTGGCGCTGGACCGGCACGCCCTTCTACCTGCGCACCGGCAAGAAGCTGCGGGCGCGGGCGTCGGAAATCGCCATCACCTTCCGCGCGCCGCCGCATTCGATCTTCGACGGCGCGCCGGAAGCGGCGCAGAACGTCCTCGTCATCCGGCTGCAGCCCAACGAGGGCATGAACCTGATGGTGATGATCAAGGAGCCCGGACCGGGCGGCATGCGGCTGACGCAGGTGCCGCTCGACATGGCGTTTGCCACCGCGCTGGGAGAGGAGGGGATGAACATCCCCGACGCCTATGAACGCCTGATCATGGACGTGATCCGCGGCAACCAGACGCTGTTCATGCGCGGCGACGAGGTCGAGGCCGCCTGGGCCTGGGCCGATCCGATCATCGAGGGATGGGAAACCCGCGGCGACCGGCCCCGCGGCTATGATCCGGGGTCGTCCGGCCCGGAGGATGCGCTGATGCTGATGCATCGCGACGGGCGGCGCTGGCGCGAGATCCGGGAATGACCCGGGTCGGGGGGAGGCGCGGATGAACCTGCAGGACTATCCCGACCGCGATTTCCTGTTCCTGAAGCTCGCCGACATCCTGGCGGGGGAACTCGCCGACGTGCTGCGCCGCGAGGGGCGGGCGACCTTCTCGGTCCCGGGCGGCACCACGCCGGGGCCGGTCTTCGACACCCTGGCGGGGGTGGAACTGGACTGGGCCCGCGTGACGCTGGTGCTGAACGACGAACGCTGGGTGCCCGAGGACAGCCCGCGGTCGAACACCGGCCTTCTGCGCCGGCGCCTGCTGACCGGACCCGCCGCGGCGGCGCGCCTGATCCCGCTCTACGCCCTGGCCGACCGGCCCGAGGACGTGCTGGACAGGATGTCGGCGGACCTGGCGCCGCACCTGCCCTTGTCGGTGCTGCTCTTGGGCATGGGCACGGACATGCACACCGCCTCGCTGTTCCCCGGCGCCGACCGGCTGGCCGAGGCGCTTGCCCCCGACGCGCCGCCCCTGATGGCGCTGCGCGCGGATGCGGCGGGCGAGCCGCGCATCACCCTGACCGCGCCGGTCCTGCGCGGCGCCATCCGCACCCATGTTCTGGTGACGGGCCCAGAGAAGCGCGCGGCGCTGGAGCGCGCGCAGCACCTTTCCCCGGCCGAGGCGCCGATCCGCCTCGTCCTTGACCATGCCACCATCCACTGGGCGGAGTGAGGCCAGAATGAAACAGCACTGGGACGCGCTTGCCGCCCATCACGCCAAGGTCGAAGGCCGCCGCATCCTGCCGATGCTGGACGATGCCCGCGCCGCCGCCTTCGCGGCCGCGCTGGCCGACATGCGGCTGGACTATGCCAAGACCAACATCGACGCCGAGGGGCTGCGGCTGCTCTTGGCGCTCGCCGAGGCCGCGGGCGTCGCGGCCAGGCGCGAGGCGATGTTCGCGGGCGCGAAGATCAACGAGACCGAGGGCCGCGCCGTCCTGCACACCGCGCTGCGCGCGGGCGACGGTGCGGTCATCGAGGTCGACGGCCGCGACGTGATGCCCGAGGTCCGCCGCATCCGTGCGGCCATGCTGGCCTTTGCCGGGGACGTGCGGCAGGGCCGCTTCACCGGGCAGGGGGGGGCGATCACCGATGTGGTCAACATCGGCATCGGCGGGTCCGACCTTGGCCCCGCGATGGCGGTGCTGGCGCTGGCGCCCTTCCACGACGGGCCGCGGGTGCATTTCGTCTCGAACGTCGACGGCGCCCACATCGCCGACACGCTGAAGGGGCTCGACCCCGCGACCACGCTGGTGATCGTGGCGTCGAAGACCTTCACCACCATCGAGACGATGACGAACGCGCAGACCGCGCGCGACTGGATGGCGACGGCGGTCGCCGACCCCGCGGCGCAGTTCGCCGCCGTCTCCACCGCGCTGGACCGGACCGCCGCCTTCGGCATCGCGCCCGAACGCGTGTTCGGCTTCGAGGACTGGGTGGGCGGGCGCTATTCGATGTGGGGGCCGATCGGGCTTGCGCTGGCCATCGCCGTCGGGGCCGGGGGGTTCGAGGCCTTCCTGGCCGGTGGCCGTGCCATGGACGACCATTTCCGCACCGCCCCCTTCGCGCGGAACCTGCCCGTGCTCCTTGCGCTGGTGGGCCTCTGGCACAACCAGGTCTGCGGCCACGCGACCCGCGCCGTGCTGCCCTACGACCAGCGCCTGTCGCGCCTGCCCGCCTACCTGCAGCAGTTGGAGATGGAAAGCAACGGCAAGTCGGTGGCGATGGATGGCGCGCCCCTGCCGACCCACTCCGGCCCCGTGGTCTGGGGCGAGCCCGGCACCAACGGCCAGCACGCCTTCTACCAGCTGATCCACCAGGGCAGCCGGGTGATCCCCTGCGAATTCCTGGTGGCCCGCCGCGGCCACGAGCCGCACCTCGCCCACCAGCACCTGCTGCTGGTGTCGAACTGTCTGGCGCAGGCCGAGGCGCTGCTGCGCGGGCGCAGCCTCGATGAGGCGACCGCGATCATGGCGAAGAAGGGCCTGACCGGGGCGGAGCTCGACCGCCAGGCCCGCCACCGCGTGTTTGCGGGCAACCGGCCTTCGACGATGCTGACCTACGACCGGCTGGACCCCCACACGCTCGGCCGGATCATCGCGCTCTACGAACACCGGGTGTTCGTCGAGGGCGTGATCCTGGGGATCAACAGCTTTGACCAGTGGGGGGTCGAACTGGGCAAGGAACTGGCGCTGGCCTTGCAGCCGATGCTGGAGGGCCGGGCAGGGACTGACGGCAAGGACGGGTCCACGCGTGCGCTGGTCGCCTGGGCGCGGGGGTGAAGGCCGGGCAAGTTTCTGCGAAGAAACCTGCAAAGTCCTTCGAAGGAATTTGCCCCGCCCGCCCGTCCGCGGCGCGCGCCTCAGGGCAGCGCCGCCACCACGATCACCTCGACCAGATACCGCGGCGCCACCAGCTTCGACTCACCCGTGGCCCGCGCGGGCGTATGCCCCTGCGGCACCCATTCCTCCCAGGCGCGGTTCATCTCGGCGACCGTCCCGGCATCGGCGAGCCACACCTGCGCCTGCAGGATGCGCGTCTTGTCGGTGCCGGCAAGCGCCAGCAGGCGGTCCACCTCGGCCAGGCACTGGCGCGTCTGGGTGTAGACGTCGCCCCCGTCCTCGGCCACCTGGCCCGACAGCCAGACAAGGCCGCCGTGGATGACCGCGCCGGACATGCGCCGGCCGGTCTCGAGACGGGTGATGGTCATCGACGGGGGTCCTTCCGCGGTCAGTCGAGGCGCCGGCAGTCGAACATGTCGCCCGAGGCGAGCGACAGCCACTGCATCGTGGTGTCGGAGACCGACGACAGCGCGATCTGGTAGGCGTCGTCGAAGGTCAGGATGTAGTCGCCGCCGTCCTCCGCCACGTCGCGGATCGGCATCGGGTTGTCGCCGGGGTCGTAGATATCGGCGGTGAAGGTGAACACCCCGACGCCGCAGTCCCAGCTCCCCTCGAAGGGATAGGTCTGCGCCTGCATCGGGGTCGCGGCCAGCGCGAGGGCCGCAGCAAACGGGGCAATACGCAGCATCGGCGCCTCGACCGGCAGGGGGATGGAGCGGGTGAAGGGAATCGAACCCTCGTCGTAAGCTTGGGAAGCTTCTGCTCTACCATTGAGCTACACCCGCCCGCGCATCCCTGCTACGCAATCGCCCGGGATGCGTCAAGAGAAGGGGTGAAGGCGATGAGCGATGCGCATTGGGTCTATACCCAGACGGTGAAGACCTTCGCCGCCGGGGCCGAACCGCCCTTCGAGGACCCGGGCGAACTGGCGGCCCACTGGGGCCGCGTCTGGGGCATCGACAACGATGTGGGCCGTATCCGCTCGGTCCTGCTGCACCGCCCGGGGCCCGAGATGGCGGTCTTCGACCCGGCCAAGAGGCTCGGCGAGATCGGCAGCTACGGCGACCCCGCGGTCGGCTGGTACGTCCAGTCCGACCGCCCGCTCGACATCCCCGCCATGCAGGCCCAGCACGACGGCCTGGCCGAGGCCCTGCGCGCCGAAGGGGTGGAGGTGCACCACATGCAGGGCGTCGCCGGGGCGCGGCTCAAGTCCTGCTACACGCGCGACCCGCTGGTCATGGTCAAGGGCGGCGCCATCGTTTGCCGCATGGGCGCCCGCATCCGGCGCGGCGAGGAACTGGCGACGACCCGCACGCTGGCCGCGCTCGGCATCCCGATCCTGCGCACGATCGCAGGGACGGGCGTGATGGAAGGCGGCTCCTTCGCCTGGCTCGACAGCCGCACCTGCGCCATCGGCGTGGGGGTGCGCGTCAACCGCGAGGGGGCGGCGCAGGTCGGCGAGGTGCTGGCCCGGCAGGGGGTGGAGCTCCTGGTGGTCGAGCTTGCGGGCTACGACATCCACCTCGACGTGTCCTTCCTGATGGTCGCCCCCGGCCTGGCGCTCCTGAACCCCGCGGGCCTGCCGTTCGCCTTCCTCGAGGCGCTCCGCGCCCGCGGCATCGACTGGGTGGAAACCGGCCCGGGCGACGATCCCTGGATCGTCAACTCCCTCGCCCTGCGCCCCGGGCACCTGCTGATGCCGCAGGGCGCCTCGAACCGCACCCTCGACGCGCTCAGCCGCCGGGGCGTGACCTGGACGACGATCCCCTACGCCGAGATGCACCCCAACGGCGGCGGCATCCACTGCTCCACGACGCCCTTGCGCCGCGATCCGGTCTGACCGCCGGTCTCATCTTCCGATCCCAAATATCCCGGGGGGAGGCGAAGCCGGGGGGCGGCGCCCCCCCGACCGCGCCGCAGGCACCTCCGGCCGGGACAGCATCGCCGGCAGCCGCGGCGGCGGAGTGGCCCCGCCCTTCGGGGCCCGAGGCCGTCGCGACCCCCGGAAAGGTTCAGATCGACAGCCGCGGCACCGCGACCGCCGTCGCCCCTTGCGTGCCGCGTTCGCGGTAGGGCGTCGTCTTGTAATGCGCCCGGTAGCACTTGGAGAAATGCGACGGCGAGGCAAAGCCGCAGGCCAGCGCGACGTTGATGACGCTCATGTCGGTCTGCATCAGCAGGTTGCGCGCCTTCTGCAGGCGCAGCTCCATGTAGTAGCGCTTGGGGCTGCGGTTCAGGTAGCGGCGGAACAGGCGTTCCAGCTGGCGGGTCGACATCCCCACGTCCTCGGCCAGGTCGGCGGGCGACACCGGTTCCTCGATCGCCGCCTCCATCATCTGGATGACCTGTGACAGCTTGGGATGCCGCACGCCGATGCGGGTCGGGATCGACAGGCGCTGGGTGTCCTGGTCGGTGCGGATGGCGGAATAGATCAGCTGGTCGGCCACCGTGTTGGCGATGTCCTCGCCATGGTCGGCGGCGATCAGCTTCAGCATCAGGTCGAGCGAGGCCGTGCCGCCCGCGGTGGTCATCCGGTTGCCGTCGACGACGAAGACCGACTTGGCAAGCTTGACCGCCTCGAACTCCTCGGCAAAACCGTCCTGGTTCTCCCAGTGGATCGTGGCCTTCCTGCCGTCCAGCAGGCCGGCCCGCGCCAGCGCATGGGCGCCGGTGCACAGGCCGCCGAAGGTCACCCCCCGCCGCGCCTCGCGCCGCAGCCAGTTCAGCACGCCGCGGGTCGTGGCCTTCTGCACGTCGATGCCGCCGCAGACGAAGACCAGGTCGTCGCGGTCGACCTCGTCCAGCCCCATGTCCAGCCGGAATTCCGCCCCGTTCGAACAGGCGACCGTCCCCCCGCGTCCCGGTTCGCCCGCCAGAAGCCAGGAATACAGCGCCGCGCCCGAAATGCGGTTGGCCACGCGCAGGGGCTCGATGGCGCTGGCGAAGGACAGAAGCGTGAAGCGGTCAAGCAGCAGGAAGACGAACCGCTTCGGCGCCGCCGCCTTGGGGGCGGAGGTGGCCTTGCGGGGGGCGATGGACATTGCGCGACCTGTTTCTGTCGGTTTCGGGCAGGAAATCAGGAAAGCCCCGCGCCGGCAAGGCCCGTCGCGGGGGCCGCCCACATTGCACCGCCTGTCCATGCTGCCTATAACCCCGCGCGACCCCGGAAGAACGCAGCCCCGGCGGGCAAGGGAGTGACGGCCATGGCAAAGGCGTGGACCAAGCAGGACTGGCGCGGCAAGCCGCGGGTGCAGATGCCGGACTATCCGGACGCGGGCGCGCTCGGGTCGGTCGAGGCGCAGCTGGCCAAGTATCCGCCGCTCGTCTTCGCGGGCGAGGCGCGCAAGCTGAGGAAGCATCTCGCCGCCGCGGCCGAGGGGCGGGCCTTCCTGCTGCAGGGCGGCGACTGCGCCGAAAGCTTTGCCGAATTCAGCGCCGACAACCTGCGCGACACCTTCCGCGTGATGCTGCAGATGGCGGTCGTGCTGACCTTCGCCGCCAAGGTTCCGGTGATCAAGGTCGGCCGCATGGCGGGCCAGTTCGCCAAGCCGCGCAGCGCGCCGACCGAGGTGATCGGCGGCGTCGAATACCCCTCCTACCGCGGCGACATCATCAACGGCTTCGAGGCCACGCCGGAGGCCCGCATCCCCGATCCTGCGCGGATGCTTCAGGCCTATACCCAGGCCGCCGCCAGCCTGAACCTCCTGCGCGCCTTTTCCACCGGCGGTTTCGCCGACATCCACCGCGTGCATTCCTGGACCCTGGGCTTTGCCGAGCATGACAAGGCCGAACGCTACCGCGAGCTGTCCAACCGCATCTCGGACGCGCTGGACTTCATGACCGCGGCGGGCGTCAACGGCGAGACCTCGAACGCGCTGTCCACGGTCGAGTTCTACACCAGCCACGAGGCGCTGCTCCTGGAATACGAAGAGGCGCTCTGCCGCATCGATTCGATCACCGGCCAGCCGGTGGCGGGGTCGGGGCACATGATCTGGATCGGCGACCGCACGCGCCAGCCGGACGGCGCGCATGTCGAATTCTGCCGCGGCGTGCTGAACCCCATCGGGCTGAAATGCGGGCCCACGACCACGGCCGAAGACCTCAAGGTCCTGATGGCCAGGCTGAACCCGGAAAACGAGCCCGGCCGCCTGACGCTGATCGCGCGCTTCGGGGCGGGCAAGGTGGGCGAGAACCTGCCCCGCCTGATCAGGGCGGTGCGCGAGGAAGGCGCCCGCGTGGTCTGGTCCTGCGACCCGATGCACGGCAACACGATCAAGGCGGCGTCGGGCTACAAGACCCGGCCCTTCAACGCCGTGCTGTCCGAGGTGCGCGAGTTCTTCGCCGTCCACAAGGCGGAAGGCACGATCCCGGGCGGGGTGCATGTCGAGATGACCGGCAAGGACGTCACCGAATGCACCGGGGGCCTGCGGTCGGTGACCGACGAGGACCTGCGCGACCGCTACCACACCGCCTGCGACCCGCGGCTCAATGCCTCGCAGTCGCTGGAACTGGCCTTCCTGGTGGCAGAGGAGCTGACGGCGATGCGCGCCGAGGGGCGCCGCATCGCGCTGTAGGCCGCGGGCCATCTTCGCCACCCGAACCACCGCAGGCGCCTGGCGCCTCCCCTCCCCCTCGTGGGGAGGGGATGGGGGAGGGGGGGTTCCCCGCGACCGGCCGGGCGCCGCCCACCCTCTCCCTCCCCCACGAGGGGGGAGGGGAGCGCCAGAGGTGCCGGGGTTCTGTCCGGCGCGATCCCGCTCCCAGAGCGCTTCAGTCGAACTGCACCAGCCGCAGATGGCCCCGGCCCGGCCGTGCCCGGGGCGGGAGATAGGGCGCCGGCGGCTCGGCCAGTTCGGCGGCGACGGGGGCGGGCGCTGCGGGAACCAGGGGCGTGACCACCCTGCGGGCGATGGCGAAGCGTCGCGGCGCGCGGCCTGCCGCGCCTTCGGTCGCGATCACGCCGACCGCGCGCGCCACGCGGCCCGCCTCGTCCCGCAGGGGCAGGATCACCATGCGCGCCGCCAGGGCAGGCCGCCCGAGCCCGCGTTCGGCCTCGAGCACCAGATCCACCATGCCGGGGCCGGCAAAGACCTGCTCCAGCACCGCTGCCAGGCCAAGCCGGTCCTCGGGGATGAACAGCGACATCAGCGGCATGCCCTGCACCTCCATCCCCATCAGGTCGGCCAGGTGCATGCCCGCGATGCGGAACCGCGCCTGCCCGGGGGCCACGCGTTCCAGCACGAAGACGCGGTCCAGGATGTCGGCGATGCCGCGGGGGTCAAGCGCCGCGCGGGCAGGCACCTCGCCACCCGCGCGCAGGCCTTCCCAGTAGCCGCGCAGCACGGCGATTTCGGGAAACGCGGGCGGTGCCGCGCGGTCGCGTCCGAAAAGCTGGTCGATGATCCGGCCCATGCACGCACCCCTTGTGCCATATCCGCGCCGTTGCCCGGCTGCGGTGCCTCTGCTATCGCTCGCCCCCGAACGATGCGCGCGGCCCACCCACAGGGTTAACGTTGCGCGCAACTTCCTTACCACGCCCTTAACATACACCGGCCGCAGGCCGGCACGCGCAGGAATCTCGACAAATGGTAAAGACCGGAGCCCGCGCGTGACGACCTCGATGACCGGCTTTGCCGCGCGGCGGGGGCAGGGGGCGGGGGCGACCTGGGCCTGGGACATCCGGTCGGTCAACGGCAAGGGGCTGGACCTGCGCCTGCGCCTGCCCGAGGGGATCGAGGGGCTGGAGCCCGCGGTGCGGGCGGAACTGTCCCGCGCGCTGGCCCGCGGCAACGTCAGCCTGACCCTGAAGCTGGAGCGCGAGGCCGCCGCCGCGGCGATGAAGGTCAACCCCGCGGTGCTGGCCGCCGCGCTGGCGGCGCTGGCGCAGGTCGAGGCGACGGCGATGGCTGTGGGCGTGACGCTGGCGCAGCCCACGGCGGCGGACGTGCTGGCCCTGCGCGGCGGGGTCGAGGCGGGCGCGGCGGAGGAGGACACGGGGCCCCTGCGCGAGGCGATCCTGGCCGACCTGCCCGCGCTGCTGGCCGAGTTCCAGGCCGCCCGCGCGGCCGAGGGCGCCGCCCTGGCGGCGGTGCTGACGGCGCAGGCGGACCGCATCGCGGCCCTGGTGGCCGAGGCCCGCGCCGAGGCCGAGGCGCGCCGCCCGGCCGTCGCCGCGGCCTTGCGCGACGCGCTGGCGCGCGTCAGGGCCGAAGGGCTGTCGGACGACCGCATCGCGCAGGAACTGGCGCTGCTGGCGGTCAAGCAGGACGTGACCGAAGAGCTCGACCGCCTGGGCGCCCATGTCGCCGCCGCCCGTGCCCTGCTGGCCGACAATGGCCCAGTGGGCCGCAAGTTCGACTTCCTGACGCAGGAATTCATGCGCGAGGCCAATACCTTGTGCTCCAAGGCTCAAGCGCCGGGGTTGACCCGGGTGGGGCTCGCCCTCAAGGTCGTGGTGGACCAGATGAAGGAACAGGCGGCCAATATCGAATGATGCGGAAGGGGCTTCTCCTGATCCTGTCCTCGCCGTCGGGCGCCGGGAAATCGACGCTGGCGCGGCGGCTGATGGAATGGGACCCGAAGATGCGGTTTTCCGTCTCGGCCACCACCCGCGCACCGCGGCCCGGGGAACAGGACGGGCGCGAATACCACTTCCGCAGCCGCGCGGAGTTCGAGGCGATGGTGGCGACCGGCCAGATGCTGGAACATGCCGAAGTCTTCGGGAACCTCTACGGCAGCCCGCGCGCCCCGGTCGAACAGGCGATGGCCGAGGGGCGCGACACAGTCTTCGACATCGACTGGCAGGGCGGCCAGCAGATCAAGTCCTCGGCGCTCGGGCGGGATACCGTGTCGGTCTTCGTCCTGCCGCCCACGATTGCCGAACTGGACCGCCGCCTGCGCGCGCGGGCGCAGGACAGCGAAGCGGTCATCGCCGGCCGCATGGCCAGGTCGCGCGACGAGATCAGCCATTGGGCCGAGTATGACTATGTCCTGGTCAATGACGATCTTGACAGCACGTACAACCGCTTGCGGGGCATTCTTGAGGCAGAGCGGCAACGCCGCGACCGCCAGCCGGGGCTGGCGGAGTTCGTCCGCGGCCTGAACCGGGAGTTCGCCGCGCGATGATCTGGACGCTCGACGGCCTGACCCCGGAGATCGACCCCACCGCCTGGGTGGCCCCTTCCGCCGAGGTGATCGGCACGGTGACGATCGGCGCGCGCGCTTCGGTCTGGTTCGGCGCCGCCCTGCGCGGCGATACCGAGGCGATCATCCTGGGCGCGGGGTCGAACGTGCAGGAAAACAGCGTCCTGCACACCGATGCGGGGTTCCCGCTGACCATCGGCGCCAACTGCACCATCGGCCACAAGGCGATGCTGCACGGCTGCACCATCGGCGAGGCCAGCCTGATCGGCATGGGCGCCACCGTCCTGAACGGCGCGAAGATCGGCCGGTTCTGCCTGATCGGCGCCTGCGCGCTGGTGACCGAGGGCAAGGTGATCCCCGACTTCAGCCTGGTCTTGGGCGCGCCGGGCAAGGTGGTGCGCGTCCTCGACGAGGCCGCGCAGGCCCGCCTGATGGCCTCGGCCCTGCACTATCAGAAACAGGCGGCCCGCTTTGCCGCGGGCCTGAGGGAGGCGTGATGCAGATTGCAGGCCGCAGGATCGGGCCCGACCAGCCGCCGCTGGTGATCGCCGAGATCGGCATCAACCACGGCGGTTCGCTGGCCGTGGCGAAGGAGATGGTGCGGCTGGCCGCGGGTGCGGGCTGCGAGATGGTCAAGCACCAGACCCACATCATCGAAGACGAGATGACCGAGGAGGCCAAGAGCATCTTCCCGCCCAATGCCGACGTCTCGATCTGGCATGTGATGGAACGCTGCGCGCTGAGCCTCGCAGATGAGGCGGAGCTCAAGCGCTATACCGAATCGCTCGGGATGATCTGGATTTCCACGCCGTTTTCGCGCGCGGCGGCCGATTTCCTCGAAACGCTGGACGTGCCCGCCTACAAGATCGGGTCCGGCGAGGCCGACAACCTGCCGCTGATCCGCCACATCGCCCGCAAGGGCCGGCCGGTCATCATGTCGACCGGCATGCAGACGATCGGGACGCTCCGCGCTTCGGTGGACATCCTCGACAGGGCGGGGATCGACTATGCGCTGCTGGAATGCACGAACCTCTACCCCTCGCCGCCCGAGATCGTCTCGCTCAGGGGCGTGACGGACCTGAAGCAGGCGTTCCCCGGGGCGGTGGTGGGGTTTTCCGACCATTCCATCGGCCCCGAGATGGCGCTGGCCAGCGTGGCGCTGGGGGCCTGCATCCTGGAGCGGCACTATACCGACACGCGCTACCGCAAGGGGCCGGACATCATCAACTCGATGGACCCGGCGGAACTGCGCCACCTGATCGACCGGTCGCGCGAGATCTGGATCGCGGCGAACAACCCCAAGGCGCGCTCGGCGCCCGAGGAGGACGTCTACCGTTTCGCCCGCGGCTCGGTCGTGGCCGATGCCGACCTGCCCGCGGGGCACCTGATCCGCGAAAGCGACATCTGGGCCCGCAGGCCGGGGTCGGGGGAAATCGCGGCCCACGACTTCGACAGGGTGGTGGGCAAGCGGCTGACGCGGGCGGTTGCGCGGAACACGCAGCTCAGGTGGGCGGACCTCGCGTAGGGTGCGTGCTTGCACGCACCGCCCCTCAGAACCCGTAGCGCGCCGCGACCGCGCGCGCGGCGGCCAGCGTCTCGGGACGCAATTCGTCCGCCGCCCCCCCGACCTTGCCGCGCCGCGACTTGAGCCGGGCAGGGTCCGCGACCCCGGCGCGCGCGATCTCGGCCGCCTGCATCCGCCCGAAGTCCGCCGCCGCCGCCATCGCCGCGCCATCGGCCTGCGGAGCGCCGAAGAACGCGGCCAGCCGCGCGAAGCCCGCGACTGGGTCGGCGCGCAGCCCCTCGTAGGTCACGACCATCGCCTCGGGCCGCCCCGCCAGATGATCCAGCCAGCCGCGGGTGAAGGCCGCCACGCGGGCCACGCCATGCGCGGGATGCAGCACGAAGCCGTCGATGTCGGCGGGCGGCATCGCGCCCGCCAGCGCCAGCCGCGGCCACAGCCGCCACCAGCGGGCCGACCCGCGCACGAGGTCGCGCCGCGTCACCTGGTGGAACATCGACACCGCCACATCCACCGGATCGCGCCACAGGAAGGCGACCCGGCACCCCGCCAGCCGCGGGTCGGGCGCCTGCGGGGTCCGCCCGATCTCGCGCCGGTTCGTCGAGGCCCCGGCGTGCGTCATTGTCACCACCACGCCGCCCGCATCCAGCGCCACCCCGACCCAGGTGCGCCCGCATTTGGGATAGCTGACCAGCACCCGGTCGGGCTTCGGGCCGCGCAGCAGGTCGTCGCGCAGGACGGTCACGGCGCAAGGTTCCGGTCCGAGGGGATGATCTCGCCCTTGCGGACTATCCATCCCAGCCGCCGCAGGTAGTTGGCGGCCCTCAGGCCGTAGTTGGGCAGGCGCCGCCACCAGGGGAACTTGCGCACCCCGCCATAGCCGCCGGGGCCGGTGATCAGGCTTTCGTGGCTTTCGTCGATGCGGCTGGGGAAGGGCTCCATCCCCCGCAGGCGGAAGCCGTGGACGAAAAAGCGGTTGATCTCGTGGTCCGTCGCCCGCGTGACCCGGGACATGGCGGGCAGGAGTTTCTCCGCGGTGGCGCGGTTGATGAGATAGGCGCCGGTGCCGGTGTTGGGGCCGAGGTAGGCCATCAGCCGGAAGTTGCCGATGCGCCCCTGCGGCACCGGCAGCCTGGCGCGGATGCGGTTCAGTTTCAGCAGGTCCCAGTGCCCCTTCGCCTGCAGCGCCAGCCGCAGCGCGTCGAGGAAACCGGGCTCGAAGATCACGTCGTCTTCCAGCACCAGCGCATGCGGGCGCCCGGTTTCCAGGAACATCTGCCAGACCTTCAGGTGCGAGTGGTAGCAGCCGATGCCGCCGATCAGCACCTCGCGCCCCATGTTGCGGCGGAAGGCGGGGACATCCACCGTCGCCAGCAGCCGCGCCTCCTCGGCCCGGCCGTCGACGCCCGCGACCCAGGCGAAGGGCAGGGGCAGGGCGGCCAGCCGCGCCTCCATCTGTTCCCGCCGCAGGGTCGCGCGGGGCAGGTTGATCAGGTAGACGGGCAGGCCCTCCAGGGCGTCCTTCATGCGGCCCCCATCCAGGCGTCACGCAGCCAGCGGCAGGGGCGGGTGGAGGACAGGCCGGCGCGGTAGCCTGCCACCGCCTCCTCCATCTTGGGCCGCCCGTGGAAGCAGAGGACCTTTGCCTGCGGGGGTTTTCGCGGTTCCATCAGCAGGTTCAGCGGGCGCGTCGGGCGGCAGTCGTATTTGAACGAGGCGATCCATTCATCCGGGAAGGGCGCGAAGACGCCGTGCCGTTCGGCCAGAAGCGAGGTGTAGGTCTGTTCCGATCCGCCGCCGAAGGCCAGCGCCGCGGCGGGGTCGCGGGCCATCGTCTCGTAGAGGAAGGCGTGGCGGTCGGGCTCGATCTTCTCCACCGACCCGTGCCCCAGCGTGCGGAAGCCCGGCCGCCTGCCCCATTCCCGCCGCATGGCGATCTGCCCCGGCGCGAAGTCGCGCAGGGGGCGCAGGTCGGAAAGGATCACCACGTCGATGTCGAGCACCAGCAGCGGCCCGTGGTGGCCGGGCAGCAGGTCCGGGCGGAACAGGCTGACCTTCTGAAACGGCGCCTTCCAGCCGCGGGCGGCCATGGCGGCGAACATCGCCGCGTGAAACGGCTCCCGCGGCAGGGGCAGGACCTCGATGGCGGGGGCCAGGCCCGTGCGGTCGTCGGTCATGCAGACAAGGCGGGCGTCCGGCGTGGTGCGCGCGATGCCCGCGGCAAGGCGGTTGACGTATTCCGGCCCGTAGCGGGTTCCGAACTTCAGGCAAAGGCAGGTCGTGACCGTCATCCGCGCCCCTTTCCGGCCTTGGCCTATACAACCCCGGGCAGGTCGGCAACGCCCGCGCGGCTTGCCCTTTGGCCGGGGCCTGCCTAATCACGTTGGCGCAGGGGAGACGCCGATGACGGCCTGGCCGGAAAGCGGGGAGATGGCGGAACAGATCCCGGGTGCGAAGATCGGGCGCGAGGCGGGCCGCATCTGGGGCCGCATCGCCGATGCCTGGACCGACGGGCGCGAGGCGCGCGAGCAGGCGCGCGACGACGCGGCCTTTCCGGCAGGGATCGCGGTGACCGAAGGGGCGCAGCCGCTTGCGGCCCGGGTCGCGCTGGTGGTGCTGTATCAGCCGGGCGGTGTCGCGGCCTCGCTCGACCTGACGCTGGCGCATCTGGCGGCTGGCGGCTATGCCGTCTGCCTGGTCAGCAATGCGCCCCTGTCGGGGGCGGACCGCGTGCGGCTGGCCGCACGGGTCTGGCGCATCGCGGAGCGGCCCAACCGCGGCCACGACTTCGGCGCCTGGCGCGACGGGCTGCGGCTGCTGGACCTGTGGGGCATGGCGCCGGACCGGCTGGTCCTGCTGAACGACAGCGTCTGGTTCCCGCTGTCGCCCGAAGACGACCTGCTGGCGCGGATGGAGGCGACGGGCGCCCCCTTCCTCGGCCCGTCCTTCGAGATGAAGGACGGCCGCCCCCACCGCGCGCATTACCAGAGCTTCCTGCTGATGGCCGACCGCTACGTGCTGGGGTCGCCGGCCTGGCGGGGCTTCTGGGCGGGCTACCGGGTGTCGTCCAACCGCCGCAAGGTGCTGCTGCGCGGCGAAAAGGGCCTCAGCCAGGCGATGTTCGCGGGCGGGCTGTCGGCCGCGCCCATGGCCTCGCGGCAGGGCCTGCGGGCCTTCGCCGCCACCGCCCCGGAGGATGCCTTGCGCGAGGCGCTGACCTTCGCCGCCGATCCCGCACGCGCGACCCGCATCGACGCGTTGCTGGCAGGACCTGCGACGACGTTCCGCGATGGCGCCCGGGCGTTGCTGGACAAGGCGCTGGCGGGCGGGTCCTACCTGGAGACCTATCCCCTGCTCGCCGCCCGCGCCTTCGGGCTGTCCTTCATCAAGAAACGGGCCGAGCCGCAGTCCACGCTGGCCCGCGCCGCGATCCTGCGCGCCATCGACGCAAACGTCTTGCCCGCCCCCGACCCCCGCGTGCTGGCCGAGATGCGCGCCCGGACGCCCACCCGATGAAACTCCTGTTCGTCACCGGCACCCGCGCGGATTTCGGCAAGCTGGAACCGCTGGCCGCAGCGGCGCGCGATGCGGGCCACCGGGTCGCCGTCTTCGTCACCGGCATGCACATGCTGGACCGCTACGGGCTGACCAAGATCGAGGTCCGCCGCATGGCGGGCGTCACCGTGCACGAGTTCCTGAACCAGCGCCCCGGTGACGCGCAGGACATCGTGCTGGCCAAGACGGTCACGGGGTTCTCCGATTTCCTGCGCGAGCACCGGCCCGACCTGGTGGTCACCCACGGCGACCGGGTGGAGGCGCTGGCCTGCACGCTGGTCGCGGCCACCAACTACGTCCGCTGCGCGCATGTCGAGGGCGGCGAGGTCTCGGGCACGATCGACGAGGTGTTCCGTCACTGCAACACCAAGCTCGCGCAGGCGCATTTCGTCTCCTCCGACGCCGCCGCGGCCCGCGTGCGCCGCCTGGGGGAACCGGAGGAGACGATCCATGTCATCGGCTCGCCCGAACTGGACTTCCACGGCCGCCCGTCCGGCGTGACGCTGGAGGATGTCAGGGCGCGCTATGCCATCCCCTTCGCCGACTACGGGATCGCCGTCTTCCATCCCGTGACCTCCGAGGCCGCGACGATGGGCGCGCAGGCCGAGGCGCTGTTCGGGGCGCTGTCGGACAGCGGGCGCGCCTTCGTCGTCATCGCGCCCAACAACGACCCCGGGTCCGAGGCGATCTTCGCCGTGCTGGACCGCCTGCCCGCGGACCGCTTCCGCCTGCTGCCCTCGATGCGCTTTGCGCATTTCTCGGAACTGATGCGCCATGCCGCCTGCATGGTGGGCAACTCCAGCGCGGGCGTGCGCGAGGCGCCGTTCCTGGGGGTGCCGTCGCTGGACGTGGGGTCGCGCCAGACCAACCGGTCGGATGCGGGCTCGATCACCGCGGTGCAGGCCGCGGACCGGACGGCGATCCTGGGCTTCCTGGCCAGCCAGTGGGGCCGCAGGCACGCCGCCCATACCGGGTTCGGCGAGGGGCGGGCGGCGGACCGGTTCGTGGCGGTGCTGGCCGATCCGGGGTTCTGGAGCGCGCCCCTGCAGAAGGCCTTCCGTGACCCCGCCTGACCTGTCGCCCCGCCCGGTGACCGCGCCTTGCGGCGCGGCGCTGCGGGCGGCGCTTGCCCTGCGGCCGCTGCTGGCGCCGCTTGCCGCCCCCTACCTGCGCCGCCGCCTTGCGAAGGGACGCGAAGACCCCGCGCGCTGGCGCGAGAAGCTGGGCGAGCCGACGGCGCCGCGGCCCCCGGGCCGTGTCGTCTGGCTGCATGCCGTGGGCCTGGGCGAGGTGCTGGCGCTGCGCGGGCTGATCGCGGCGATGGCGGCGGCGGATGTGTCCTTCCTCGTCACCTCCAGCGCCCGCAGTTCCGCCCGCGCCTTCGCTGCGCAGGTCCCGCCGCGCACGCTGCACCAGTTCCTGCCGCTGGACCTGCCGGGGCCGGTGGCGCGGTTTCTCGGACACTGGCGCCCCGACCTTGCGGTCTGGGCGGAACAGGACCTCTGGCCGGGCCTCGTGGTGCAGGCGGCGCAGAGGGGGATGCCGCTGGCCCTGGTCAACGCGCGGATGGACGCGCGCGCCCTTGCCCGCCGCCGCCGTGCGGGGCGGCTTTTCGCCGACCTTTACGCCCGCTTTGCCCTGATCGCCGCGCAGGACGACGGCACGGCCGGGCATCTGCGCGCGCTCGGCGCAGGCCGCGTGGCGGTGACGGGGTCGCTCAAGCCCGCCGCGGGGGCGCTCTCCTGCGATGCAGGGGAGCTTGCGCGCCTTCGGGCGGCGGTGGCGGGGCGCAGGCCATGGCTCGCCGCGGCGACCCATCCGGGCGACGAGGCGACGGTGCTGTCCGCCGCCATGCTGCGCCATGACCGCCTGCTGATCGTCGCCCCCCGCGACCCGGTCCGCGGCGTCGCGCTTTCGCAGCAGGCGACGGCGCGGGGGCTGGACGCGACGCGGCGGTCGGACGGGATGGGGCCGCAGGGGGCGGTCTGGATCGCCGACACCCTGGGCGAGATGGGGCTGTGGTACCGCCTCTGCGACACCGCGCTGATTGGCGGGCAGGGGGTGGGCGGGCACAGCCCCTGGGAGGCGGTCGCGCTCGGCTGCGCCGTGCTGCACGGGCCGGACGTGGCGAACTTTGCCGCCGACTATGCGGCGCTGGACGGCGCCGGGGCGGCGCGTGAGGTGAAGACGCCGGAGGCGCTGGCCGCGGCCCTGGCCGAGGATCCGGCGCCCCGTGCCGCCCGCGCCCGCGGGCTGACGGCAGAGGCCGAGGCGATGACGCAGGCCCTTGCCGCCGCGCTGCTGGGGCTCATGCGATGAGCCTGCGCCGCTTCCGCCTGTTGTATCCCCTGCTGGCGCATCTGCTGCTCTTGCCCGCGCTGGCCTACCTTCTGTGGCGGTCGCGCCGGGATGCGGGCTACCGGGCGCATCCGGCGGAACGGCTGGGCCTTTACCGGCAGCGGATGGACGGCCCCGTCTGGCTGCATGCGGTGTCGCTGGGCGAGGTGCGGTCCGCGGTGCCGCTGGTGCGGGGGCTCTTGGACCGGGGCGAGACCGTCGTGCTGACGCACCTGACCCCTGCCGGGCGGCGCGAGGCTTCGCGGGTCCTGGCCGCCGACATCGCCGCGGGCCGCGTCGCCTCGGTCTGGCTTCCGTACGAGACATCATGGGCTTACGCGGCGTTCTTCAGGGCGTTCCGGCCGCGCGCGGGGCTGGTGATGGAGGTCGAGCACTGGCCGCAGATGATCCTGTCGGCGCGCGCCCGCGGCGTGCCGCTGTTTCCCTGCAACGCCCAGTATCCCCGGCGCAGCGTCCTGGCCGACCGGCGCCGCCCCTGGCGGCGGGGGCTGATCGCGCTCTATGCCGGGGCCTTCGTGAAGTCGGAACTGCAGGCCGAACGGTTCCGCGCGACGGGCCTCGCAGGGGTCGAGGTGACGGGCGAGACACGCTTCGACCAGCCCGTTCCCGCGACGCTGCGCGCGGCGGGCGCGCGCCTGCGGGACTGGTTCGCGCCCGGGCGCGAGGTGATCGCCTTCGCCTCGGTGGTGGAAGGCGAGGACGCCATCTACCTGGAGGCGATCCGCCGCCTGTGGAGCGTGCCGCCGCGGCCCGCCGTCCTCTACATTCCCCGCCGCCCCGAACGCTTTGCCGAAACGGCAGGGCGGCTTCGGGCCGCGGGGATCGCCTTTGTCCGGCGGTCCGAGGTGCTGGGCCCCGATCTTGCGCCGAAGGCCTCCGCGCCCGGGGTGGACCTGATGCTGTGCGATTCGCTGGGCGAGATGTACGGCTTTCTCGCCGCGGCCACGCGGGTGGTGGTGGGTGGCGGCTTCACGCCCGCGGGCGCCCACAACATCATCGAGCCGCTGGCTGCGGGCCGCCCCGTGGTGACCGGGCCGCAGACCTGGCCGATCGAATACCCTTTCGAGGAGGCCCGCGCCGCGGGCGTGGCACGTGCGGTGGCCGCACCGGAAGACCTTGCCGCGGCGATCCTGAGCTTTACCCCGGAACCCGCGACGATGGCACGCTTTTTCGCCGCACACTCCGGCGCCTCGGGGCGCACGCTGGCAGCACTGGACCGCCTTACCAGGCGCTGAAGCCGCCGTCGACGTTGACGATCTGGCCGGTCATGTAGCCCGCCTGCGGGGAACAGAGGAACAGCATGGCATCGGCGATCTCGTCCGGCTGCGCCATGCGTCCTGCCATGATGAGTTCCCCCACGCGGCGCTGGAATTCCTCGGAATGGCCGTTGAAGACGGCGCCCGGCGCGATGGTGTTGACCGTGCCCCCCCGCGGCGCCCAGTAGCCCGCGAGCCACAGGGTCAGGCCGTGGATGCCCGCCTTGGTGGCGGAATAGGCCGAGAAGGACTTGAACGGCATGCCCTCGTAGATCGGATGGTGCGGCCCGTTCAGCGCATACATCGAGGCCACGTTGACCAGGGTGCAGGGCCAGCGGCCGACGATGTCGCGGTCCATCTGGCGGGCGATCAGGAAGGCGCCGGTCAGGTTGGTGCGCAGGGTGCGGTCCCAGTCCGACAGCGTGGTGTCGGCGAAGGCGGGGAAGGGCCTGCCCGCGCCCATCAGGAGCTCGCCCGTGATCGCCGCATTGTTCAGCACCACATTGGGCTGGAAACCGTCACCCATCACCCGGGCGAAGATCCCCGTGATCTGGTCTTCGGATGCCACATCAAGGGGATAGAAGGCGAAGTTCGGATGCTCTCCGAAGTCGGCCTGAAGGGCATCGGCCCGCGCGCCCGGCAGGTCGGTCGCGATCACCCGGGCGCCCGAGGCAAGCATGCGGCGCACATAGGTGCGCCCCAGCACGCCCCCCGATCCGGTGATGAAGATGGTGCGGGCGGACAGGTCGGTCATGCGGTCTTCTCCAGCAGCCATTCGACGATGGCGAAGTCGAAGGGCGTGTCGATGTCGAGGCAGCGCTCGGGCGGCATCAGGCAGGGGATCACGCGGCCCTCCCACAAGCCCTTGGCCCGCCGCAGGTAATCGGGCGCCACGACATAGGTCGAGGCGGCGTGTTCATAGACCACCGGCGCCTGCTGGCGGGCGACCACGCCGCCGGGCAGGGGCTTTGACACCCGCAGGGCGCCGGTGGCGTCGGGTTCCACCAGGTTGAAATAGGGGTTCTTGCGCGCCTCGCAGCAGGACATGACCATGTCGGGCGCCTTCGCCGCGAACAGGTCCAGCGCGCCGTCGATGTCCCGGGGCAGGCGCAGGGGCGAGGTGCAGTCGAGGTCGAGGAAGGCTTCGACCGGCCCGACAAGCGCCTCGGAGGCCGCCAGCGCATGCTGCCAGACGCCCCACTTGCCCGCCGTGTCTGTCGCCAGATGCGCGGGGCGCAGGCCGATGGCAAGGCACCCCCTGGCAAGCGCATGGGCATAGAGCGCCTCGTCGTCGGTCGAGACGACCACGGCGCCCACGCGGGGATGCGCCAGCAGCTGGTCGAGCGACCAGTCGATCAGGGGTTTGCCGGCGATCATGCGGGTGTTCTTGCCCGGCACGCCCTTCGACCCCTTGCGGGCCCCGATGTGCCCCAGGATCACGGGATGTCCCTTTCGATCAGCCCGGTGAAGCGCCGCGCCGCCCAGGCCCCGGCGATCAGGCGGCAGGAGGGGGCCACGCGGTCCAGCCGCGGCAGGTGCGCGCCAGAGGTCGGACGGCCCGCCACCAGCGCGAGGAAATCGCGCATCAGGTCGAGGAACATGGCGTTGCGGTCCTGCGCCAGCGGCTCGGCGCCGAAGGTCAGCGCCGCGAAGTCCGCCTCCTGCGCGCCCGAAAGCGTGTCGATCCGTGCCCGGCGGACCAGGCGGGGGCAGAGATAGTCCATCGCCACCGTTCCCGTGGCGCCCGAGGCCGTGCGCAGCGTCAGGTGGCTGGCCATGTCCACGCCGGGATAGGCGGCGTGGCCGAGGCTTTCGACCGCGACCGGCGAAAGCCCGGGCAGCAGCGTCTCGGCCATGTCGATCTCGTGGCAGAGGTCGAGCAGCACGCCGCCGCCCTGGGCCCGCGCCGCGTAGCTGTCGGAAAAGCGCCAGTCGGCGCGCCATTGCGTCACGTCATGGCCGATGGTGAAGGCGAAGCGGTAGGCCCCCGACAGGTCGGCCCCGGCGAGGCGGCGAAAGCCTGCGTGGTAGCGCATCATGAAGCCCGCGACCGACCTTTCGGCGACCGGGGCCGCCGTGGCCAGAAGCGTCTCCAGGTCGTCCGGGCGAAAGGCGAGGGGCTTTTCGATGTAGATCGGCACGCCCGCGGCGGCGCAGGCCGCGACCAGCGGCAGGCGGATGTCGGTTGCGGTGGCGATCACCGCGGCGTCGACGCCTTTCGCCAGCCGGTTCGCCACGTCCCCGGGCGAGGTCGCGCGCCAGGGCAGGTGGACGACGCCTGCGCCCAGATGGGCCAGGTTCTCTGCATGGCGGCGCCCGATGGACCCCGCGCCGATGACCAGGACCTGCATCGCACGCCTCCGGCCGCGGACGCTAGCCGCGGGCCCTGCGGAACGCAACGGCCCGCCCCGGGGCTTGCCGGGGCGGGCCGTGTTCGCTATCGCGTCGCCTCGCCGGGTGGTTAGCTCAGCGGTAGAGCGGCTCGTTTACACCGAGCGGGTCGGGAGTTCGAACCTCTCACCACCCACCACCGCCGCGGGGCCGCCGCGGGCCTGGGCGTCAGCCGATGGTGCCGCGCGGACGGCCGTCCGACCCGCCCGAGACGGCGGCGGCGACCAGCAGCAGCAGGATGATCGGCACGATGATCCCGGCGGACGACGACGAGGTCGCGGCCTCGACGACTTGCGGTTCCATCACCGGCTCGGCCAGGCCGCCGGCAAGGGCGGGCAGGGCGGCGAGCGAGGCGGCGGCGGTCAGCAGGATGCGCTTCATGTGGGTCTCTCCGGTTCGGCAGCTTGATGGGTTGGCCAGGGTTCCAGGCGGCGCCTGCCGCCGAAGCCGCCCGAGGCGGCTGCGGCGATCGGCAGCATGAGGGCGACCGGCACGTCGGGCCCGGCCGGGACGGAAGACGCCGCGGCCGCGGCCGCTTTCATCACGGGCCCGGCGATGCCGCCCGCCAGGACGGGCTGCACCGTGACCGAGGACAGGGCTGACGCGCCAAACGGCGTCTTCATGACCGCCACCTTGCACGAACCCGAGCGAAATGAAAGCGCCCCTGCCGGAGTCGGGCAAAGACGGGGCGGGGCCCGGAGGCGGGACGACTGTGGCCGATCGGCTACAGCAACGGCCGCAACGGCCCCTCCGGCCACCCGGCCCGGATGCCGGGCGCCCTGCGTCCGTGCACAGGGTGCCTGCACGGATCACAGGTGCGCAGCTCTGGGTGCGGTCCTATCTTGCGCACAACCCCGGTCAGGAGGCCTGCGATGAGCTGGAACCCCGCACTCGACCCCGCGATCCCCGCGGGCGATGCGATCGACGCCATCGAGACGGTGATCGTGCCGCGCGCCCGCGACCTGGGCGGCTTCGAGGTGCGCCGGGCGCTGCCCGCGGCGGCGCGGCAGATGGTGGGGCCGTTCATCTTCTTCGACCAGATGGGTCCGGCCGAGTTCCTGACCGGGCAGGGCATCGACGTGCGCCCGCACCCGCACATCGGGCTGGGCACCGTCACCTATCTGCTGAAGGGCCGCATCCACCACCGCGATTCGCTCGGCACCGACGGCTGGATCGAGGAAGGCGCCGTCAACTGGATGCTGGCGGGGCAGGGGATCACGCATTCCGAGCGCATCGACGGGCCGACCCGCGCGGCGCCGCACAGCCTGTACGGCCTGCAGACCTGGCTCGCGCTGCCCAAGGCGCAGGAGGACGATCCGGCGGCCTTCGTCCATGCGCCGAAGGCGCTGCTGCCGGTGCTGGAGGGCGAGGGCAAGCAGGTGCGCCTGATCCTGGGCGCCGCCTGGGGCGGGGCGGCGCCGGTCGCGATGCCCTTCGATGTCTTCTACGCCGATGCCGTGCTGGCCCCGGGCGCCCGGCTGCCGCTGCCCGACGACCACGAGGACCGCGGCGCCTACGTGCTGTCGGGCGAGATCTCGGTGGGCGGCCAGGTCTTCGGGCCGGGCAGGATGCTGGTCTTCCGCCAGGGCGATCGTCTGGCACTGGCGGCGGGGGCGCAGGGGGCGCGGGTGATGCTGCTGGGCGGGCAGGTGATGGACGGACCGCGCCATATCTGGTGGAACTTCGTGGCCTCGTCCAAGGAACGCATCGACGCCGCGCGCGAGGCCTGGCGGGCGGGCGACTGGGCGCATGGCCGGTTTCGCCTGCCGCCGGGGGATGCGGCGGAATGGATCCCCGCGCCCGAGGCGTGACAGGCTTGGATCGCCGGCCACGGCGTGCTTGACTGCGCGGAAGCAGGGGGAGGCCGTCACATGCAGCACCGCAGGCTGGGCGCGGGCGGGCCCGCGGTTGCCCCCGTCGGGCTGGGCTGCATGGGGATGAGCGCCTCCTATGGCGCGATCCCCGACCCCGCCGCGATGGTCCCCGTGCTGCGCGCCGCGGTCGACCTCGGTGTCACGCTGTTTGACACCGCCGAGATCTACGGCCCCTTCACCAACGAGATCCTGCTGGGCGAGGCTCTCGCGCCGGTCCGCGACCGGGTGGTGATCGCGACCAAGTTCGGCTTCACCTTCCCGGGCGACGAGACCACGGCCGTGCGCACTTCGGTCAACGACGGCGTCGATTCGCGCCCCGACCACATCCGCGCCGCGGTCGAGGCGTCGCTGCGCCGTCTGCGCACCGACCGGATCGACCTTCTGTACCAGCACCGCGTCGATCCCAAGGTGCCGATCGAGGATGTGGCGGGCGCCGTGGGCGAGTTGATCGCGCAGGGGAAGGTGCTGCACTTCGGGCTTTGCGAGGCGTCGGTCGCCACGATCCGGCGGGCCCATGCGGTGACGCGCGTGGCGGCGGTGCAGTCGGAATACTCGCTGTGGACCCGCGGGCCCGAGGCCGAGGTGCTGCCCGCGCTGGCAGAGCTCGGGATCGCCTTCGTGCCCTTCTCGCCGCTTGGCCGGGGATTCCTGTCCGGCGCGGTGGATGCGGAGACGGAGCTGTCCGCGCAGGACTTTCGCGCCGCCCTGCCGCGGTTTTCGCCCGCCGCGCGGGCGGCCAACGCGCCGGTGGCCGAGGCGCTGCGCGCGCTGGCCGGCGCCCGCGGGGTGACGTCTGCGCAGCTTGCGCTGGCCTGGTGCCTGGCCAAGGCGCCGATCATCATCCCGATCCCCGGCACCACCAGGGCCGCCCGAATCGCCGAGAACCTGGCGGCGGCCGACATCGCCCTGACGGCGGCGGAGGTCGCCGCCGTCGAGGTCGCGGTCGCCGCCGTGCCGGTGACCGGCGCGCGCTATCCCGACAGGCTCGAGGCGCAGACCGGGCTTTGAAGCCGGACCGGACTTCGGCACCGGATCCGCCCCGCCCGGACCCCTGAGCGTCCCGGCCCGTGAGCGCCGGGCGCTGCCCTCCCCCCTCGTGGCGGAGGAAGAAGGTCGGGGGCGCCCGGCGGTGAGGTGGAGCCCCCTTCCCCCACCCCCTCCCCACGAGGGGGAGGGGAGGCGCCTGTCCTGCCGCATCCGGCCGTGGCGGTTGCGATCCGGAACGCGTCCGACGGGAACCGCTTGACCCCGCCCGGCGGCTGGCATATCCCGCCCCCCACATCCGGGCCTGCGGGCATCGGGGGGACCGCGGGGTTGTAGCTCAGTCGGTTAGAGTGCCGGCCTGTCACGC
>CAZCPY010000017.1:0-34052 GCA_964499865.1 uncultured Rhodobacterales bacterium
GACATGCAGGCGCAGGCGATCTTCGAGGCCACTGTCGAGGTCGGCCGCCGCGGCGCCGCCGTGGTGCCCGAGGTGATGATCCCGCTGGTCAGCGCCCGGCGCGAGGTGGAGCTGGTCAAGACCCGCATCGACGCCGTCGCGGCGGCGGTGCGCGTCAAGCAGGGCGCCGATTTCGCCTACAAGCTGGGGGTGATGGTGGAAACCCCGCGCGCCGCCCTGCGCGCGGGCGAAATCGCGCAGCACGCGGCCTTCCTGTCCTTTGGCACCAACGACCTGACGCAGATGACCTATGGCCTGTCGCGCGACGATGCGGGGCGGTTCATGAACACCTATGTCCAGCTGGGGGTCTTCCCCGAGGATCCGTTCCACATCCTCGACGTCGACGGGGTGGGGGAACTGCTGCTGATCGGGGCCGAGCGCGGACGGCGGACGCGGGGAGACCTGGTGCTGTCGATCTGCGGCGAACATGGGGGCAACCCCGAATCGATCGCCTTCTGCCGCAAGGCGGGATTCGACTATGTGTCCTGTTCGCCCTACCGGGTGCCGATGGCCCGGCTGGCGGCCGCGCATCTCGCGTTGCTGGACAAAGCGACGAAAATGGTTTGATTGTCTACGGTTGCGCGACAATCCTCGGAAATCACGGCAGAATTTCGGCGAAAACCCGCTCACGGAAGGTTACCGGGCGTTAACCACGCGTGACTCGCGAGCGATGCGGAATTACGCGTCTTTCCAGTTGCTTGCGGCCGGACGTTAAGGCTGCACTCTGGGGGTGCGTCCGATGCGACTGAGTTCATGGCTGACCCGGGCTGCCCTCGGGGCCGCGCTGGCCCTCGGGCTTGCGGGCGGGGCTGCGACCGCCCAGACGGAAGCCCCCGGAGCGGCGCTGGCCGATCTGCTGCGGGCCGAACGCGCGGCGCTGTCGGCGCTGCCCGCGGGCGCGCTGCGCGAGGGGCGCCCGCGCCCTGCCGCCGCCACGGCGCGCCGCGACGGGGCGCCGGGGATCGACTACAGCCTCGCCTGGCTCTCTGCGCAACCGGCCCCGGCCGGCGGTGCGGACTGGGAATGCCTGGCCAAGGGCATCTACTTCGAGGCGCGGGGCGAGACGCTGGAGGGCCAGTTCGCGGTCGCCGAAGTGATCCTGAACCGCGTCGACAGCCCGCTGTTCCCGGCCTCGGTCTGCGCCGTTGTGCGGCAGTCGGGCGGCGGCGGGTGCCAGTTCTCCTGGGTCTGCGACGGCCGTTCGGACCGGGTGCGCGAGGGGCAGGCCTGGCAGACCGCCGGCCGCATCGCGGCGGTGATGCTGGCGGGCGCGCCGCGCGGTCTGACGCAGGGCGCGACCTATTTCCACAGCCGCGCGGTGCGCCCGTCCTGGTCGCGCAGCTTCCGGCGCACGGCGGTGATCGGCGCGCACTTCTTCTATCGCGACCCCGGGGCGGACGCGGCGGTCACGCTGTCGGCGATGGACTAAAGCTCGATCTCGCCCGGCACGGCATCGGATGCCGGGGGCAGGGCGGGCGGGGGCGGGGCACCGGGCTTGCGGCGGATCAGGATGTCGCCGTTCGGAAGGCGCTCCGGCGGCTGGTAGTGGCGGATGTCGCCCATCAGCCCCAGGACCGCGCGCAGCGCCGGTTCCGCATCCGCCATCGCCGCGGCCATTTCGTCCAGCGCGGGCGACATCTGCTGCACCAGCCCGTCGAACAGCAGCCGCGCCCCGCGTTCCATCAGGTCGGACCCTTCCTCCGCAGGCGGCGCGGCCTCCTGCGCCGTGGCGAGGGGCGCGGCAAGGGCCAGCGTCAGGGCAAGGGCAAGGGCGATGCGCATGACCCGAACATGCGCGCCGAAGGTCGCGGTTTCAAGACAGGGCTTCACGAAGGCGGCAGGTCGAGCGTCACCGGGAAGTGATCCGAGGCCGCCAGCAGCGCATCCCTGAGCGTGGCGTTGCGGGCGATGGCGGGGTCGTCGAAGGGATGCCAGATGCGCCAGTCGGGCTGCCGCGCGCGCAGCCCGGGCGAGACCATGATGAAGTCGAGCAGCGCCTGGAAGAAGCGCCCCGGCGGCTTGAGGTAGAAGCGCGCGGTGGCGGGGGCCGCGTTCAGCCGGCGCGAAAGCGCCATCGCGGCATGCGGGTCCCACAGGCGGCCCGGGCCGCTGCCCAGGACCAGCTCGACCCCCGACCGGCCGAAGACCTCCTCGTATTCGTCGATGCCGGGGCCGTCGTTCAGGTCGCCCATGACGATCACCTCCGCGCCCGCGGCCAGGCAGTCGTCCACCCGGGCGCGCACCCAGGCGCATTCCGCAAGCTGCTTGCGGCGGTTCTCGATGGCAAGCCTGCGCACCGCATCCGCCCCGCGGGCGCCGTGCGGGGCCTTGGACTTGGCGTGCACGCCGATCAGCCGCAGCGGCCCGGCCGGGCCATCCACCGCCAGCTCCAGCGGCGGCTTGGACAGGCGCACGGGCTGGCCGTCGGCGTCGTGCCAGGTGCCGTCGAAGCGGGGGTCGCCCTGCGGGTCGTGGCGGGCGGTCAGGCGGGCGGGGTCGAACAGGAAGGCGATCTCCTGCTCGGTCGCGCTGGCAAAGCCGGTGACGCAGCGGCGCTGGCGCAGGCCCAGGGTCGCCGCCAGCCCCTCCAGCGCGCGGGCGGTGGACCGCCGGTCGCCCTGGTCGGGCGCCTCGACCACCATCACCCCGTCGGCATCGAGCGCGGTCAGCACGATGCCGATGGCGGCGAGCTGGTCGCCGCGGGTGACGCCATGGCGCGCCGATGGTCCGGTGTCGGCGCGCAGGCGGCCCGCGTCGTCGAACAGCGCGTTGAACCATTCGACGTTCCACGTCGCCAGCCGCAGGCGACCCTGCGGCGGGACTTCAGGCGGCATTGCGGGCCTCGATCACCTCCCAGGCCGCATTGGCGGCGCGCAGGCGCTCCTCGCCCAGGTGCACGGCCTCCTCTGGCAGGCCGCGGGCGATCAGACGGTCGGGGTGGTTCTCGCGCACCAGCGCCTTCCAGGCCGCGCGCGCTTCGGCGACCGAGGCGGTGCAGGGCAGGCCCAGCACCTCGAACGGGTCGCAGGCCGAAGGCGGCACCAGCCGCGCGTGGATCGACCGCAGCGTGTCCTCGCCCAGGCCGAAGATCGTCGCGACCTCGGTCAGGAAGGCCTCTTCCGCCGCATGGTATTCGCCATCGGCGACGGCGATCTGCACCAGTCCCTCGATCAGGTCAGCCAGCACGGGGGACGGCGGTTCGCCGAACATGGCGCGGATCTTGCGGGCGTAGGCGTCGAACCCCGCCACGTCCTGCCGCGCCAGGTTGAAGACGCGCGCGGCGTTGGCCTCTTCGCCCGCCGGGATGACGAAGACGCGGCGGACGACCGACACCTCGTCGACCGTGACCTGCCCGTCGGCCTTGGCCATCTTGGCGGCCAGCGCCAGCACGGCGATGGTGAAGCCGACCGAACGTTCCGGTGCGGTGGCGGGCGAGCCGCGCAGGCGGTCGAAGACGGCGATCAGCCCCTCGCCCCGCCCGATCGCGCCGATGGCCTCGCCGATGCGCTTCCAGATCGACATCGCCGTCTCCCTCTGGCCGCACAGCATAACGGCTTTGCGGGCGCGCGACAGAGGGCTCGGAGAGGGCGCGCGCCCTGTCTCGGCCGCACTGCGGCACGCTGCCCCCTTCCGTCCGGCGCGGCGCGGGTCTATCTGGCCCCGAAGCGTTGAGATTTCGATGACAGACGACCCGACCCCCCCCGCCGAGACGTCTGAACGCGACGCGACCCGCGCGATGCTGCGCGGCTGGCGGTTGCGCTGCCCCCGCTGCGGATCGGGGCCCCTGCTGCGCGGCTACCTCAAGGTGCGCGACGCCTGCCCGGTCTGCGGCGAGGACCTGCACCACCACCGCGCCGACGACGGGCCCGCCTACCTGACGATCCTGATCGTGGGGCACCTGATGGCGCCCCTGATGCTGTTGGTCTTCACCAGGTGGCGGCCCGAGCCGCTGGTGCTGGCCTCGACCTTCACGGTCGGGGCGGTGGCGCTCTCGCTGTTCCTGCTGCCGCGGCTCAAGGGGGTGATCGTGGGCATCCAGTGGGCGCGGCGGATGCACGGGTTCGGCGCGTGACGGCAGCCATCCGCCCTGCCGCGACGGTGATCCTGTGGCGCGGCGGGGCGCAGGGCCCGCGGGTGCTGATGGGGCAGCGGGGGGCGGGGGCGGCGTTCATGCCGTCGAAGTTCGTCTTCCCCGGCGGCGCGCTGGATGCGGCCGACGCCGATGACGCGGATGCGGCCGCGCTGGTCCGCCCGGAATGCCTGCCGCGCCTGGGGCTCGAGGCCGCGGGCTGCGCGCCCCAGGCGCTGGCCGCCGCGGCGGTGCGCGAGCTCGGGGAAGAGACCGGCCTGACCCTGCGCGCGCCGGGGTCGCTGCGCTTTGTCTTCCGCGCCGTCACCCCGCCGGGACGGTCGCGCCGGTTCGACGCGCGGTTCTTCCTCGCCCCGGCCGCGGCGCTGGCGGGCGACGCCGATGCGCTGGCGGGGTCGGGCGAGCTGACCTCGCTGACCTGGCTGGCGCTGACCGATGCACGCGCGCTGGACCTGCCCTTCGTGACCGAGGTGGCGCTGGCCGAGGCGGCGGCGCTACTCGGCGGCGGTCAGGACGCGGGGGTGGCCTTCTTCGACAACCGCGGCGACCGGCCCGTCTTCCGCCGCCTGATCTGAGGACGGGTCTGGGCCGCCCCGCCCGACCGGAAAGATCGGGTGCGCCACGGGGTCCTTGGCGCGCAGGAAATGCGCGCGGAACACCTCGGCATAGCTGGCATAGCGGTAGCCGTCATTGCGCCGCAGGTAATGCGCGCGGTGTTCGGCATAAAGCGCGGGCAGGCGGTACCAGGGCACATTCGGGTGCATGTGGTGCACGGCGTGGAAGTTGTTGTTCAGGAACAGGACCGACAGCGGCCCCCGGTCCTCGACCACCACCGTCCGCGCCCGCGGCAATTCGTGCGCGCGGTGTTCCAGGAAGGTGCGGATGCGCAGCAGGCCGTGGCCGATCCAGGCCGCCAGCAGATAGCCCCACCAGGGCATCGCGGCGACCCAGAGCCAGGCCACCACCGGCACCAGCCCCGCCGCATGACGCGCCCAGTCGCGCCTGACCGCGCGGTCGCCCGCCATGACCAGACGCGCCTCGCCCGCAAGCCAGACCGCGGCCGTGTGCAGCGGCCCCACCGCCATGCGGCCGAGAAGCGTGTTGTTGGCCTGCCGCACCGCCCGCATCAGCCGCCCCGTCCGCGCCCAGACCGCGGGGTCGAGGAAGTTCGACTCCGGGTCCTCGTAGGGGTCGGTCAGGATCGGATCGTGATGGTGCGCCAGATGCGTGTCTCGGAAGCGGCCGAAGGGCACGGTCAGCGTCAGCGCGGGCGTCACCAGCGCCTCGTTCAGGCGGGCATCGGCGAAGGGATGGCCGTGCAGCGCCTCGTGCTGCAAGGACGAGAACTGCGCGACCAGGATGCCGGTCACGACGACCGACAGGGCGGGCGACAGGCCCCACAGCGCCGAGGTCGCCGTCGCCCAGAGCGCGTAGACGCCCAGGATCATCGACAGCGTGATCCACTCCACACCCGCGGGCCTGCCCTGCATCCTGTTCCCGTGCCTCTTGGACTTGCAGCGAAACTAGCACTTGCCCCGCACGTCGCGCAGGTGGAACATGCGCACCGTTCCGTCAACAGGCGTGACTTTCCACGACAGAGGTTGGAAATGACCGACAAGCGAGACCGGGCCGGACTGTTCCGCACCCGGCTGGCGCAGGCGATGGCCGACCGCGGCCTGTCGCAGGCGGCGCTGGCGCGCGCGGCGGGGGTGGACCGGTCCACCATCTCGGCGCTGCTGGGCCCCGGCACGCGGCTGCCCAATGCGCAGCTTGCCGCCGACTGCGCGCAGGCGATGGGGATCAGCTCCGACTGGCTGCTCGGCCTGTCCGAACGGCCCGAACCGCTGGCCGAGGTGCTGGCCGCCAGCCTGACCGTGACCGAGGCGCCGCGCGCGCTGGTCGACGAGACGATCCTGTCCTGGCATCTGGAGGCGGCGGGGATGAAGGTGCGCCATGTGCCCGCCACGCTGCCCGACATGCTCAAGACCCGGGCGGTGCTGGAATGGGAATATGCGCAGCACCTGGGCCGCAGCCCCGAACAGGCGATCGGGGCGGCGCAGGACCGGCTGGCGGTGATGCGCCAGGCGCGGACCGACTGGGAAATTGCCGTGCCGCTGCACGAGCTTGCCGCCTTTGCCGAAGGCTCGGGCTACTACGCGGGGCTGGCGGTGGAGGCGCGGCGCGAGCAGCTTGACCGGCTGGCCGAGGTGACTGCGACGCTTTACCCGGGCCTGCGCCTCTACCTTTTCGACGCGCGTCGGGTGTTCTCGGCGCCGGTCACGGTGTTCGGGGCGATGCGCGCGGTGATCTACCTGGGCCGCAACTACCTGGCCTTCCGCGACCGGGCGCGGGTCGAGGTGGTGGCGCAGCATTTCGACTGGCTGGTGCGCGAGGCCGCCGTGACCGCCCGCGACGTGCCCGCGCATCTGGCGGGGTTGCGCGCAGGGCTGTGACGGAAGGAGACCCGTCCCGGGCCTGACCCGGGGCCTCGCCCGTTTCAGGTGCGCCGGTGACGGGGGAGGCCCCGGGTCAAGCCCGGGACGGGGTCACTGACCCCCGCCTTACCCCAGACGCCGCGGCCCCGCGGGCGTGTCGAACAGCGCCTCCATCCCGGCGGGGCCGGGCTCCACATGAACCCGCGGGTCGGGCAGGCGGGGGGCAAGCCAGGCGCGCAGGTCTTCCGCCCGCGGGTGGCGCAGGGTCAGGCGTGTCAGGCGCAGGCCGTGGTCGGGCAGGGCGGCGGCGGGGTGCGCCTGCCCCCGCCACTGGATCAGCGCGGGGAAGCTGTCGTCGAAAGGCAGGCGTCCGTCGTCGGGCACCGCGATCTGCCAGGCATAGGGGCCGCGGGTCAGCGCCATCGGCACCCCCGCCCCGGCGGGCGCCTGCGCCAGGGCCGCATCCAGATCGTCGGTCGCCGCCACCCAGTTCGTCAGGCCGATGCCGCGGCGCTCGTCCAGCCGGAACCAGCGCGGGCGGCCCGGGTGTGGCGCCTGCGGGTCCGGCGCGATCACTTCCAGGTAGAGATCGCCGCAGCCGATCAGGCGGTTGTGCGTGCCCATCGCCGGGTGGTGCCCGACCGGCCCCAGCGGCAGCCCCAGCGCCGCCTGCACCGCCGCCGCGCCCTCGGCCAGCGTCGGCGCCGTCACCGCGAGGTGGTCAAGTCTCGGCATCGGCAGAGGCCCGCGTCACCATCGCCTGCGCGCGCAGCGCGCCGGCCAGCGACAGGAACCGCGCCTCGGCGACCTCGCCGAACAGCCCCTCGCCTATCGGCGAGAGGCGCAGTTCGACCTCGCGCTTCTTCGGCCGCCAGAGCAGTTCCCCCGCATCCGCCGGATCGGCGGTCGAGAACATGGCGCCGAAGCGCATCGCCTTGCCCAGCACCTCGGCCTCCTGGATCTGGGCATCCGTCAGCAGGCGGAACAGCGGCTCCAGCCGCGACCCCGTGCGGCTGTTCTTGTAGCGGTGCAGAAGCGCGAGGCCCAGGAACACCCGGCCCGGATGGTCGAGCCCGCCGAGGTTCGCCCGCGTGGCGTTGTCGAAACAGACCTCGGCGCGGTAGTCGGGATGCGCGCGCCAGGTCGTGTCGTGCATCAGGCAGGCCGCCTTGACCAGCCGCAGGCGGTCATCGGGCAGGCCGCGGAACAGCGGCAGCAGGAAGCTATACAGCTTCTTGCCGAAGCCCGGCATCCGGGCCGAGCTCAGTTCCGCCGCCCGCGCCGCCTCGATCAGGGGATCGCGCGCGCGCAGCCGTTCGGGCATCTGCTCGTACAGCAGCCCCTCGCGGATGCCGTAGGCGGACACGTCGATCTCGCCCGGCCTGAAGGCCAGCACCAGTTCGCGCAGCACCTCGGTGGCCAGCGGCACCAGGTCCATGCGGTCGGCCGAGGTGCCGGTGCGCACGCGCAGCAGGGCGGGGTCCTGCGTGCCGATCCAGTCGAGCGTGTCGAGCAGCGACTGCGGCGTCATGCGGTATTCGTGCAGCACGGTCAGCGGGTAGTTGCGCCGCTCCATGTCCAGCCGCGCGATCACCCGCCAGGACCCGCCGACGAGGTAGATGCGCTCGCCCGGGTCGGGCCTGATCGTGTCCTTGAGGGTCCGCAGCACCTTGCGGATGTGGTCCCGCCGCGCCTCCGCGCCGCCCTCCACCTGCTGCAGGCGGAACGGACCCAGGGGCGAGGTCGCGCGCTTGCCCACGCGGCCGTCGGCGATGCGGGCCAGTTCCATCGAGTTGCCGCCGATGTCGCAGACGATGCCGCGCGCGTCCGGCCAGCCCAGCAGCACGCCCTGCGCCGACAGCCGCGCCTCTTCGTCGCCGTCGATGATCCACATCCGAAGCCCGGTGGTCTGTTCCACCTCGGCCTGGAAGGCCGGGCCGTCCTCGGCCTCGCGCACGGCCGCCGTGGCCACGCAGATCAGCGGGCGCACGTCCATCCCCTGCGCCAAGAGCGCAAAGCGGCGCAGCGCGACCAGCGCGCGGTCGCGGCCGCGGGGGTTCAGGCGGCCGGTCTGCGCCAGGCCCTTGCCCAGGCCCGCCATGATCTTCTCGTTGTAGAAATAGGCCGGGGATCGGGCGGCGCCGTCGAAGACCACCATGCGGATCGAGTTCGAGCCCACGTCGATCACGCCCACGCGCGACAGCGCGCGCGCCGAGGGGTCCTCGAACAGCGGGCGCCCCGAGAAGGGGCCCGCGTCATCCTGCGAATCCGTCTGGTCCATCGCCTTCTCACATGCCGCCCGCCGGGGCGCCGGTCAACGTCTGCGCCCGGCGCTGCCGTCGGGCCGCCGGGCGCTTCCCTCCCCCCTCGCGGGGGAGGGAGAGGGTGGGGGGGCGCCCGGCCCGTCGCGCGGCCCCCCCTCCCCCGACGCCTCTCCGCAATGGCGAAGGGAAGGCGCCCATCGCCGCCGCGATGGGCAAGATGCGAAAGGACATCGCAGGCCACGCCGTCAGCTAGGGCCCCGGATGTTCGATTCCGACAAGCCCCTTCGCCCCTACCCCTCGCCCGCCGCGCTGTCGTCGCCAAGGACCGCCAGTCGCGGCGCGTCCTTGATGCCCGCCGTTCCGCGCCCCGACAGCGAGGGGTTCTCCATGAAGAAGCGGTGGCAGTTGAAGCCGCCGCCCGGCGGCACCTCGCGCCCGTAGCTGCCGTCGGGGCGCAGCACCCAGCTCTGTTCCGTGTCGGCCAGGTTTGCCGCCATGATCTGGCTGACGATCTGCGCCTTGACGGTGGGGTTAAGCACCTCGACCAGCGTCTCGACCCGCCGCGTCAGGTTGCGGCCCATCCAGTCGGCCGAGGAGATGAACACCCGCGCCCGCCGCGACGGCAGGCCGTGGCCGGACCCGAAGCAGACGATGCGGCTGTGTTCCAGGAAGCGCCCGACGATCGACTTGACGCGGATGTTCTCGCTCAGGCCCCGGATCCCCGGCCGGAGGCCGCAGATGCCGCGCACCACCAGGCTGATCCGCACCCCGGCCTGGCTGGCGGCATAGAGCGCGTCGATCACGTCGGGGTCGATCAGGCTGTTCAGCTTGACCCAGATGTCGGCCGCCCGCCCGGCGCGGGCATGGTCGGCCTCGGCCGCGATCAGTTCCAGAAGCCGCGGCTTCAGGGTGATCGGAGAAATGGCCAGGTTCTCCAGCCCCTCGGGCTGCACATAGCCCGACAGGTAGTTGAACACCTTGGTCGCATCCCGCCCGAGCGCCGCGTCGCAGGTGAACAGCGACAGGTCGGTGTAGATGCGCGCGGTGATCGGGTGGTAGTTGCCGGTGCCGTAGTGGGTGTAGGTCACCAGGTTCTCGCCCTCGCGCCGCACCACCGTGCTGATCTTGGCATGCGTCTTGTAGTGGATGAAGCCGTAGACGACATGCGCCCCCGACCTTTCCAGCCGCCGCGACTGCTTGATGTTGGCGGCCTCGTCGAAACGCGCCTTCAGTTCCACCAGCGCGGTGACCGACTTGCCCGCCTCGGCCGCCTCGCACAGCGCGGCGACGATCGGGCTTTCCGACGACGTGCGGTACAGCGTCTGCTTGATCGCCAGCACGTTGGGGTCCGCCGCCGCCTGCTGCAGGAAGCGGATGACCATGTCGAAGGTCTCGTACGGGTGGTGCAGCAGCATGTCCTTCTGGCGGATCGCGGCAAAGATGTTGCCGTCGTGATCCTCGACCCGTTCCGGCACGCGCGGGGCGAAGGGCGGCCAGAGCAGGTCCTTGCGGCTGGACAGGACCAGTTCCCTGAGGTCGGCGATGCCAAGAAGGCCGCGCACCTCCACGACCTGGCTTTCGGGAACCGCCAGTTCCTCCATGATCCCCGCGCGCAGGGACGGCGGCGCGCCTGCCGACAGCTTGAGCCGGATCACCTCGCCCCGCCGCCGCCGTTTCAGCGCCGTCTCGAATTCGCGCACCAGGTCTTCGGCCTCGTCCTCGACCTCGAGGTCGCTGTCGCGCAGCACGCGGAAGGTGCAGTGGCCGCGGTCGGTATAGCCGGGGAACAGCATGCCAAGGTGCAGAAGCAGCAGTTCCTCCAGCGGCAGGAACCGGTGTTCGCCGGCCTTGGCCTGCAAGGGCACGAAGCGGGCCACCTGCTGCGGGATCGGCAGCAGCGCCTGCAATTCGCGCCCGTCGGTGGCGCGTTCCAGCTGCAGAGCCAGGCAGAAGCCGGTGTTGGGGATGAAGGGGAAGGGGTGCGCCGGGTCGATGGCCAGCGGCGAAAGGATCGGGAAGACCTTGGTGAGGAAGTAGTCCTCCAGATGCTTCAGGTCTCTCGCCTGCAGCTTCGACCTGGCGACGACGGTGATGCCGGCCCCCTCCATCTCGCGCTTGAGCCGGTTCAGCACGACCTGCTGGGTCTGCATCAGGCGGCGGGCGTCGGCGTTGATGAGGTCAAGCTGTTCGGAGGCGCTGCGCCCGTCTTCCGACAGCGCCGCATTGCCCGACCGCACGAAGGCCATCAGGCCCGCCACGCGGACGGTATAGAATTCGTCCAGGTTGGTGGCGCTGATCGACAGGAAGCGCAGCCGTTCGAGCAGGGGCACGGCGGGGTTCGACGCCTCCTCGAGCACGCGCCAGTTGAAGGCGAGCCAACTGAGTTCCCGGTTGAAGAACCGCCCCGGTCCCCGCGTGTCGAGGCCGGGCAGGGCCGGTGCGTCGGGGAAGGGCGAGCGGAGGAAATCGGTCTGGGTCATGACCTGCTGTGGGGCACGGGAACGTAACGGCTATGTTGCGCATCGGGGCCGCGGGCGCAATTTTGTTCGGATGTGACCTGCGCGGAGGGCGCGGCCATGCCCGGGCGGCGGGGGCTGGCCGCGGCGCCGCCCTGTGTCGCGCGGGTGATCGACGTGGCGGGCGACGGGCGGTCCAATGCCGGGCCGCAGCCGGGCGCGGTCTTTGCCGGAGGAGGGTTTGGCGGCATCCAGGTCAACGCGCTGGTGATCGGCGGACACGAGCGGGCGCTGGACGACTGGTTCGGGCGGCAGGTGATCCGCGGGCCGGGGGCGTTTGTCGAATTCGTGCGGCGGCAGCGCGACTTTCCCGAAGCGATCCGCCGCAAGCTGATCCGCGAGCTTTCCCTCGTCATCGTCGGCGAGGCGCGCCGAGGGTGCCCCGTCCCGCGCTTGACCCGGGACCCCGCCGGTCACGGTCGCGCGGGTAAGGGGGGAGGCCCCGGCGCAGAGCCGGGGCGGGGTCAGCCCCGGGCCAGCAGGGCCTCGATCTCGGCGCGGGACGGCATGGACGGCGCGGTGCCCGGGCGGGTGACGCTGATGCCTGCGGTGGCGGCGGCGAAGCGCATCGCCTGCGCCGGGGTCTGCCCTTCGGCCAGCGCCACGGCGAAGCCGCCGTTGAAGGCATCGCCCGCGCCGGTGGTTTCCACCACCGGCCCGGCCGGGATCACCGGCTGATGCGTGGACCTGCCCCCGCGTTCACGGAGCAGCGCGCCGTTGCCGCCCAGCGTCACCACCACCGCCCCCACGCCGCGCGCCAGCAGCGCATCCGCCGCCGCCTCGGCCCCGGCGAGCGTGGTGACCGTCAGGCCGGTCAGGCCCTCGGCCTCGGATTCGTTGGGGGTGAGGTAGTCGGCAAGCGCCAGGATCTCGTCGGACAGCGGCGCCGCCGGGGCAGGGTTCAGGATCGTCACCGCGCCGCCCGCGCGGGCGATCCGGAGCGCGCGCAGGGCCGCGGGGATGGGCTGTTCCAGCTGCGTGACGAAGACCGCGGCGCCCGCGATCAGGTCGGCATGCGCCTCCACATCCGCAACCGAGATGCGCCCCGCCGCCCCCGGCGCGATGATGATGGCGTTGTTGCCGGTGGCCTCCTCGATGAAGATGTAGGCGGCCCCCGTGTAGCTTTCGGGGTCCTCGACCACATGCGCCCGGACCCCGGCGGCATCCCAGGTCTGGCGGGCAAGCTTGGCGAAGTCGTCGACGCCGAGCCGCGTGAGGAAATGCGCCTCGCCCCCGGCGCGGGCGGTCGCGACCGACTGGTTGGACCCCTTGCCGCCGGGCCCCAGGACGAACCGGTGCCCGAGGATCGTCTCGCCCATGCGGGGCTGGCGGTCGGCGCGGTAGGCGGTGTCGGCGACGAAGACGCCGAGGTTGACGATGCGGCGGTTGACGATGCGGGGCATTGGGTCCTCCAGCACTCAATCGGGCGGGATGACGCCCTTGCGGAACATGAAGCAGCCGTAGAACCGGCGCTCGCCGGTCTGGATGACGGCATAGCTTTTTCGCGCGAGGTCGTAGAAGGCGAAGCGCTCGATCCCGATCATCGGGCGGCGGCGGCCCTCGGCGCGGTCGATCTCGGCCTGCACCTCGGCCTGCACCGTCGGCACCTCGTCCGGCTTGCCCACCACCTGCATCCGCCCCGCGAAGTCATCGACGAAGGTATCCAGCGGATAGACCGACAGGATCGCCCGCGCCGCCTCGGCGCAGGTCAGGTTGTCCATCCGCAGAAGCTCGCCCGTCACCGTGGCGCGCGCGACGGCAGCGCCGGGGAAATTGGTGTCGGCCAGGATCAGCACGTCGCCATGGCCCATGGCGCGCAAGGCACCCAGCACTTCGGCATTCAGCCGGTTGTCGATCCCCTTCAGCATGCGTCTTCCCCCTTCAGTTCAGCCGCGCCCCGGTGGCGGCGTCGAAGACATGTGCGGCGGCGGCGTCGGGCGCCAGCGTCACGGCGTCGCCCGGCCGCACGGTCACCCGGTCACGCGACACCGCCGTGATCTCGTGCCCCTCGATCCGCGTGACGATGTGCGTTTCCGACCCCGTGGGCTCGACGACCGCGACCGTGCCGGACAGGCCCGTGCCGCCGAGCGTCAGATGTTCTGGCCGGACGCCCAGGATGATCTCCTGCCCTTCGGCCGGCGTCAGGCCGGGGGGCAGGGGCAGCGTCGCGCCATGTGTGGCGATCCCGCCCGCGGTTGCGCGGCCTTTCAGGAGGTTCATCGCTGGCGAGCCGATGAAGCCCGCCACGAAGACGTTCGCCGGGCGGTCGTAGAGCTCCAGCGGCGCGCCCACCTGCTCGATCCGCCCGCCGTTCAGCACGACGATCTTGTCGGCCATCGTCATCGCCTCGATCTGGTCGTGGGTGACATAGACGGTCGTGGTCTTCAGCCGCAGGTGCAGCTCGCGGATTTCGGTGCGCATCTGCACGCGGAGCTTCGCGTCGAGGTTCGACAGCGGTTCGTCGAACAGGAACACCTGCGGGTCGCGCACGATGGCGCGGCCCATGGCCACGCGCTGGCGCTGGCCGCCCGACAGCGCGCGCGGGTAGCGGTCGAGGTAGGGCGTCAGCCCGAGGATTTCCGCGGCCCTGGCCACCTTGGCCGCGACGGTGGCCTTGTCCTCGCCCTTCATCCTGAGCGCGAAGCCCATGTTGGCGGCGACCGTCTTGTGCGGGTAGAGCGCGTAGTTCTGGAACACCATGGCGATGTCGCGTTCGCTGGGCGGCAGGTTGTTCACCCGCCGCGGCCCGATGCGGATGTCGCCGCCGGTGATCTCCTCCAGCCCCGCGATCATGCGCAGAAGCGTGGACTTGCCGCAGCCCGACGGGCCCACCAGCACGACGAATTCGCCGTCTGCGATGTCGAGGTTCAGCCCGGTGATGACGGACACCGCGCCATAGGCCTTCTTCAGGTCGCGGATCGTGACTTCGGCCATGTGTCCCCCATCCCCTGCGCGCAGTCCTAGCCGAGCCGCGGGGCGGCTGTCCACCGTCGCGGCGCAACTGACATGTTAGATGTTGACAGGCCGCCGGGGCCTTTGTCAGGGTGCCGCCAGCGCCCGCAGGACAAAGAGGGGGGAGGGGCGCGTCTGCGCGCGGCCCGGGGCGAGGGGCCGTCGCGCGGGTGGGCTGACGCATCCCCGACAGAACCAGTGCGCAAGGGCGAACGGCCCGGCGCCACACCAGGGAGGATTTCTCGTGAAGGTCGAACACTACAACGCCATCATGCGCGGGCAGCTCAGCCGCCGGCGCCTGCTGCAGGGCGCAACCGCCCTGACCGCCGTCGCCGCCCTGCCCGCGCTGCCGCGCCGTGCCAGCGCGCAGGGCAACCTGCGGGCGGAAATCCTGAAGATCCCCGGCGTGGGCATGGGGTCGCCCACCGATGCCGACTGGCAGAAGGTCGGCGAGATGTGCCTCGGGCCCACCAAGGCGAACGTCGCCGAGGGCGAGTTCGCGGGGGTGGAACTCACCTTCATGGGCCTGAACAACCAGAACCTGCACAACGTGCTGTTCCGCGGCTTCCTCAAGTCGTGGGAAACCTACACCGGCGCCAAGATCAACTGGATCGACCTGGCGCAGGCCGACTACAACCCGCGCCTGCAGCAGGCCATCGCCACCGGCACGGTCGATTTCGACATCATCGAGATGGGCGCGCCGTTCGAGGGAGAGACCGCGGGCAAAGGCCTTCTGGACGAGATGCCCGACTGGGTGAAGACGCAGATCGAGGCCGATGACCTGGTGGCCTATCTGCAGCCTCCGGTCGGCACCTGGGACGGCAAGACCTACCGCGTCACCATCGACGGCGACACCCACACCCTGGCCTACCGCAAGGACTATTTCGGCGAAGGCGGGATCGGCGGCGCCGAGATGCCCCGGCACTGGGAAGACGTGAACGCGATGTCGGTGGCGCTGAAGGGCAAGACCGACCCGCTGACCGGGCTGTCGGCCTACGGCTTCCTCGACCCGCTGAAGGGCTGGGGCGGCTTCGGCTTCTACTTCCTGGAAGACCGGGCCACGGCCTATGTCAAGCACCCCTCCGATCCGGCCTGGCTGTTCGACCCCGACACGATGAAGCCGCGTGTCAACAACCCGGGCTGGGTGCAGGCGATCCAGGACGTGATGGACCTGATCAAGGCCGGCGCCTATCCGCCGGACCAGATCAACGCCGACCCCGGCACCACCGCCTTCCAGCAGTTCCTGGCCGGGACCGGCGCGGCGCTGACCTGGTGGGGCGACGTGGGGTCGAGCGCCCGCACCTCGGACACGTCGGTGGTGGGCGATGTCGTGGGCTTCGACATCAACCCGGGCGCCAGGCGCGTCTACAACCACGCCGCCGGCGCCTGGGAGGAGACCGAGAACTTCGCCCCCAACCTCGCCTACCTGGGCTGGGGCATCTACGTCACCAACCGCGTCTCGGGCGACGAGAAAAAGCGCAAGGCGGCCTGGTCGGCGGCGGCGCATCTGGGCGGCAAGGACATCTCGCTGTGGACGGCGGCCTATCCCTCGGGCTTCCAGCCCTACCGCAACAGCCACTTCAACTTCGAGGAATGGGAAGCCGCGGGCTATGACCGGGCCTTCGTCGAGGACTACCTGGGCTCGAACCGCGACAGCTACAACCACCCCAACGCGGCCATCGAACCCCGCATCCCCGGCATCTTCCAGTACTACTCGGTGGCCGAGGACGAACTGGCCAAGGGCTACGCCGGGCAATACGCGGGCGCGCAGGAAACCGCGGACGCCATCGCCGCAGCCTGGGAGAAGATCACCGACCAGATCGGCCGCGACAGCCAGATCGCGCTGTACAAGGCATCGCTGGGGATGTGACCTGCGGCCGGAGCACAGGAAAGGGCGGCCCGCCCCGGGCCGCCCTTTTTGCCGGGGGGGGGGCGGCCCCGGGGCGGAGGGCGCGCGGCCGGGTCCGGCCGCCCGCGTGAAGGGACTTGCCCGGCGGGCCTGCGGCATGGTCCGCCGCGCCCGATCCCGGGGAGGAGACCCATGATGCGCCTGATCCCGCGTGGCCTTCTGGTGCTGGTCCTGGTGCTGGCCGGTCTCGCGGTCTGGAAACGCGGGGAACTGGGGCGGCTGCGGGCGGGCTGACGCTGTTCGACGCAGACAAGGTGGTGGCGAACTTCAGCCAGATGGACCGTGCCTTCGTCACCGTGCCCCTGCCGCGCGGCGACGGGCCGGTGATGCCGTTGCCGGCGGGGGCACCCATGGCCCTGCCCGCGGGCACGGACGACTGGCTGACCCGCCGCGCCGCGACCTCGCTGCTGGTGCTGAAGGACGGCCAGGTCGTGCACGAGGCCCATTTCCGGGGCACCACGGCCGAGGATCGCCGGATTTCCCGGTCGATGGCGAAAAGCTTCCTGTCGGTGCTGTTCGGCATCCTGGACGCGGAAGGCCGCATGCCGGCGCTGGACACGCCTGTCAGCGACGCGGTGCCGGCGCTGGCCGGCACCGGCCATGACGGGGTGACGCTGCGCCGGATCCTGACGATGATCTCGGGCGTGACCTTCAACGAGGACTACCTGGATTTCCGGAGCGACATCAACCGCATGGGCCGCGCGCTTGCGCTGGGTCAGCCGATGGACGCGTTTGCCGCAAGCCTCGGCCCCGGCGCCGACCCGGGCACGCGGTTCCGGTATGTCTCGATCGACACCCACGTCCTCGGCATGGTGATCCGCGCGGCGACCGGCGAGGCGGTGGCGGATCTGATGCGCGAGAAGCTGATCGAACCGCTGGGTCTGGAGACGGACGCCTATTTCATCGCCGACGGGACGGGCGAGCCCTTCGTGCTGGGCGGGCTGAACCTGACCACCCGCGACTTCGCCCGGTTCGGCCAGATGGTGCTGGAGGGCGGGCGCGGCACCGTGCCCTCGGACTGGCTGGAGGCGAGCACGACCCGACAGGCCGACCTGCCGCCGGAGGGGATGGGCTATGGCTACCAGTGGTGGGTGCCGCCGGGGCAGGACGGCACCGAAATGATGGCGCAGGGCATCTACGGCCAGTTCATCCGGATCGACCGCGCCCGCGGCGTGGTCATCGTGCGCACCGCCGCCGACCTGATGTTCCAGGCGCCGGGAGTCGAGGAAGAGAACATCGCGATGTTCCGGGCGCTTGCGGCGGCCGCGGTGCCGTGACGGCGCGGGGGACGGCGCACCCGGCGGCGGCGTCGGCAGCGGGGGTTTCACACCCCCGCACCCCCGTGGGGTATTTTGCCAAGGTGAAGGGCGACATGCGGCAGAACTTCGCCATGCTGCGATTCACGCTTTCCCCCGCATCGCTTGCGCGGCTAACATGTCAGTCATGAGCGAGAGCGACCGCCTTCATGTGGTGACCGACGACGCGATCCCGGAGTCGCGCCGGAGGTTCGGCCGCGGGATCGTCTGGGCCGGTTCCGCCCTGCTGGTCGCGGTCGCGCTTGCGCAGGCGCTGCAGGCGGCGGGCGCGCAGGACTTCGGTTTCGCCAACTGGCGGCCCACGCTGTATGCCTATTGCCTCTGGGCCACGGCGCTGTGCTGGGCGCAGGTGCTGGTGCGGGGCGAGCAGGGCAAGCGGGTGCTGTTCGTGCTGCCCGCGGCGCTTTTCGTGGTGTCGCTGACGGTGTTTCCGCTGCTGTTCGGGCTGGTCATCGCCTTTTCCGACTGGAACCTGTCGGCCACCGCGGGCCGCCGGTTCAACGGGCTGGACAACGTCCGCCAGATGTGGGGCGATCCGTTCTACTGGAATGCGCTGGCCAACATGGTCTGGTACACGGCGGCCATCGTCGTCGAATATGCCATCGCCTTCGGCCTGGCGCTGCTGCTGAACGCGCAGATCCGGGCGCGCAAGTTCTTTCGCGTGGCGTTCCTTCTGCCGCTGATGCTGTCGCCGGTCGCGGTGTCCTGGATGATCGGCAAGTCGATGCTGGAGCTCCGCTTCGGCCCCATCGCCCGGCTGGCGCGCTGGCTGGGGTGGGACGAGCCGTCGTTCTTCGGCTCCGAGATCGTGGCCAAGGCCACGATCATGGTGCTGGACGCCTGGACCTTCATCCCGTTCATGATGATCATGCTGCTGGCAGGCCTGCAGGCGATCCCGAAGGAGCTGACCGAGGCGTCGCGCGTCGATGGCGCGACGGGGTGGAAGTCGTTCTGGGAAATCACCTTTCCCCTGATGCTGCCGGTGTCGGTCACGGCGATCCTGATCCGCGTCATCTTCAAGCTGAAGCTCGCCGACATCGTCATCAACCTGACCGCGGGCGGCCCCGGGGGGGCCACGGACACGGTGACGTCCTTCATCTTCCGCGAATACCGCGACCGGTCGAACGTGGGCTACGGCACGCTGCTGGCGATGTTCTACCTGGTGCTGATCGTGATCTTCATGACCGTTCTGATGAAGGCATCGGCCCGCTGGACGGGACCGCGATGAGCGCGATCTTCAGGGACGGCGAGGCCGACCGGCAGTTCCGCGCCCGCTGGTGGACGGGGCGGGTGGCGATCTACGGCGTGCTGATCCTGTGGGCCTTCATCTGCCTGTTCCCGATCTACTGGACGATCACCACGTCGTTCAAGATGGCGCCCAACGTGATGAAGGGTGCGCTGATCCCCTGGGTGGACTATCAGCCCGCCTGGCTGGGGTGGAAGTCGCTCGGCCTGTCGCCCGACACCATCGGGTCGGACTCGACCGTGCGGGACGAGTTCCTGAAGCGGTTCATGAATTCGCTGGTGATCTCGCTGTCGGCCTCTGCTCTGGCGGTGGTGCTGGGGTCGCTGGCGGCCTATGGCCTGTCGCGGTTTTCCTACCGCTGGGGCTGGATGAAGAACGACGACATCTCGTTCTTCTTCCTGTCGCAGCTGATCCTGCCGCCGGTGGTGCTGGCGCTGCCGATGCTGGTCCTGTACCGCGAGGTGGACCTGCTGGACAGCCGGATCGGGCTGATCCTGCTGTATGCGCTGACGGTTCTGCCCATCGTCATCTGGATCATGCGCGACCAGTTCGCCGGCATCCCGACGGAACTGGAAGAGGCGGCCCTGGTCGACGGGCTGTCGGTCTGGGGGGCGTTCCTGACGATCATCCTGCCGATCGCCCTGCCCGGCATGGTCGCGGCCTTCATCCTGAGCCTGGTGCTGACCTGGAACGAATACTTCTTCGCCGCGCTGCTGACCTCGACCCGTGCCAACACGCTGCCGGTGATGGTGGCCAGCCAGACCGGCAGCCAGGGCATTTCCTGGTGGTCGATGGCGGCGCTGTCCACCGGCGCGATCCTGCCGCTGGTGGTGATCGGCGTGGTGCTGGAGCGGTTCATCATCAAGGGCATGGCTGCGGGCGCGGTGAAGTAGGAGCCCTGACGCCCTTTCCCCCGTCCCGGCCCTGCGCTAGAGGGGGAGCCTTCTGCAAGGAGGCCTCAGATGGGCTACAGGGTCGTCGTCGCGGGGGCCACGGGGAACGTGGGCCGCGAAATGCTGAACATCCTCGCCGAGCGGGAATTTCCCGTGGACGCGATCGCCGCGCTTGCCAGCCGCAAGTCGCTGGGCACGGAAGTGTCGTTCGGCGACCGGACCCTGAAGACCCGCGACCTCGACACCTTCGACTTCACCGGATGGGACATCGCGCTCTTTGCCGTGGGATCGGAGGCCACCAAGGTCCATGCGCCGAGGGCCGCCGCGGCGGGCTGCGTGGTGATCGACAACTCCAGCCTCTACCGCTACGACCCGCAGGTGCCGCTGGTGGTGCCCGAGGTGAACGCCGATGCGGTGATGGGCTACAAGGCCCGCAACATCATCGCCAACCCGAACTGTTCCACCGCACAGATGGTGGTGGCGCTGAAGCCGCTGCACGACCGGGCGCGGATCAGGCGGGTGGTGGTGTCCACCTACCAGTCCGTTTCGGGCGCCGGGAAGGAGGGGATGGACGAGCTGTGGAACCAGACAAAGGCGGTCTACAACCCCACCGACGACGTGCCGCCGAAGAAGTTCCAGAAGCAGATCGCCTTCAACGTGATCCCGCAGATCGACGTGTTCCTGGATGACGGCTTCACCCGGGAAGAATGGAAGATGGTGGCCGAGACGAAGAAGATCCTCGATCCCAGGATCAAGGTCACGGCGACCTGCGTCCGCGTGCCGGTCTTCGTCGGCCATTCCGAAGCGGTCAACGTCGAGTTCGAGGACCCGATCGACTGGCAGGAGGCGACCGACATCCTGCGCGAGGCGCCCGGCGTCCTGGTGGTGGATAAGCGCGAACCCGGCGGCTACATCACGCCGATCGAATGCGTGGGCGAATATGCCACCTACGTCAGCCGCATCCGGCAGGATTCGACGGTGGAAAACGGCATCTCGATGTGGGTCGTATCCGACAACCTGCGCAAGGGGGCGGCGCTGAACGCGGTGCAGATCGCGGAAGTGCTGGGGCAGAGGGCGCTCAGGAAAGGGTGATCGCCCCACTTGCGGGGCGGCGGCGCGCGTCTGACACTTCGGCCGATCGTGGCCCGGAGGATCCTTGATGCGCGCGCTGCTTCTGTTGACGACCATCCTTGCCACGCCGGCGCTCGCCGACAGGCTGGAGGTCACCGCCCCGGTGACGGGGGTGGTGCTGTATCTGGACGGCGCCACGGTCACGCGGACGGCCAGCTTCGCCGCACCCGGGCCGGGGGTTCACGAGATCGTCGTCGCAGGCCTGCCCCGGGACGTCGACCCCGCGACGCTGCGGGTGCAGGCGCCCGGGGGGGTGACGGTGGGTGCCGTCAGCCTGGCCGAGGCGCGCGCCCCCGCGACCGAGATTGCCGAAAGTGACGCCATGCGCGCCGCCAGGGCCGAGGTGGAGCGGCTCGAGGCCGCGGTGCAGGCCGCCCGCCGCGCCCAGGCCGACCTGCGCGCGGGGGCCGAGGTGGCGGCGGCCAAGGTCGATGTCCTGACCGGCCTTGCCACGGCCCGGGCGGACGGCGCGCCGCTGCCGGGGGTCGAGGCGCTGCAGGCGATCGGCACCCTGATCGCGGCCGAGATGGCCGCCGCGCGCAAGGCCGCGCTGGACGCCGAGGACGCCATCGCCGCGGCCGACCGCGCCTTGCAGCCGGTGCTGAAAGACCTGGCGCGGGCACAGGCCGCGGTCGCGGCGCTGTCGGCGCCGCCCGAAGACGGGCCGGTGCTGGTGCTTCAGGTGCAGGCCGCGGCGGCCGGGGAGGTGGCGCTGGCGATCGAGACGGTAACAGGGTCCGCCGGATGGTCGCCCGTCTACGACCTGCGGCTGACGCGCGACCCCGACGCGCTGGCCATCGCGCGCGGCGTCATGGTGCGGCAGGACACGGGCGAGGACTGGCAGGGTGTCGCGCTGACGCTGTCCACCGCCCGGCCTTCGGCGCAGGCCGCGCCCTCAGCGGTCTGGCCCGACCTGCGGATGATCTACCCCGGGGCGCCGCCGCAGCCGCTTGAGATGTCCGACGCCATGGCCGCCGGCGCACCGGCGCCGGTGATGGTGGCCGAGGCGGCGCCCGATGCGGCGCGCTTCGGCTTCGACGCGGGGATGCAGGGCACCGTCTTTACCTTCCGCTTCCAGGCGCCGGTCGATGTGCGGTCGGGCGCGGATGCGCTGCGGCTGGCGATGGACGACCTGGCGGCCGAGGTCGACCTGCGGGCGGACGCCGTGCCGCTGCTGGACGCCACCGCCTTCCTCGTGGCCGAGATGACCAACGCCACCGGCCAGCCGCTGCTCCCGGGCCCGGCGATGCTCTATGCCGAAGGCGCGCTGGTCGGCGGCACCGACCTGCCGCTGGTGGCGGATGGGGATACGCTGGACCTCGGTTTCGGTGCCATCGACGGGCTGGTGCTGTCGCGCGAGGTGCCGTCGCGGTCGGAAGGGGAGCAGGGGATCCTTTCCACCTCGAACCGGCGGACGGAACGGGCGGTCCTGAAGGTGCAGAACCTCACCGGCCAGCCCTGGGAGGTCCGCGTGACCGACCGCGTTCCCTATTCCGAACAGGACGATCTGGCGATCACCTGGGAAGCCTCCCCCGCGCCCGCTACCGACAGTGCCGATGGCCGACGCGGCGTGCTGACCTGGGACCTTGCGGTGGCGCCGGGGCAGACGGCCGAGATCGTGCTGGAAACGGAACTCGCCTGGCCCGAGGGGATGGTGCTGCCGTAGGGCGGGGTTCACCCCGTCTCGGCCTGCTGCTCACCGCCGCCCGTAATACAGGCCGACGACATGCTCGGCCTCGGCGAAGAACAGCCAGCGGGCGGCCAGCGCGCCCGCGAGGTGGACCACGGCGGCGACCGGGGTGACCGCCACCCCCGGCCCCGCCACCAGCAGCGCCGTAGGCACCACCCCCGCGGCCAGGACCGCGATCACCCGCAGGCGCGCGGCGTGGCGGCGGCCGACGACGTGGATCATCTCGCGCAGCAGGTAGGTGTCGCCGGTGTGCGGCCATTCGAAGACCGCGACCTGCCCCTGCAGGCCGGTCGCGGTGCCCATCGTCTGCCCGGCCCGCGCGAACTGCCCGTCGCCCAGCCGGAACGCCGCCATGAGCACCCCGGCCAGCCCCAGCGCCAGCAGCGGCGCCTCGGGCCGCGCGGCCAGGATTGCGCCCCCCGTGGCGGCAAAGGCCAGAAACAGGGCGGGGGTCGTCCAGTGGTGCCAGCGCGGCACCGCCCTGATCTGGGTGTAGATCATCGCCGTGGCCAGCACCGTTGCCACCGCCAGCACCGCCCCCGGCAGGGCCAGCGTCCGGCGCAAGGGCATGCCCAAGATTTCGCCCAGCGCCACGGGCGCCAGCGCCGCCAGCGTCGCGGCGGCCGCCCAGGCCTCGCGCGACAGCCAGCTCGTGCGCCACTGGGTGAAGGCAAGAAGCGCCCGCTGCGGGTTGCCGAGGTGGAAGGTCGAGGCGAGAAGCCCCGCCACCGCCAGCCCGTAGGCCAGCGCCCAGGACCAGAAGGCCGCCCCCGGCGGCGCCAGCGCCAGCACCGCCATCAGGCCGAAGCCCGCGCCCGACAGGACGGTGAAGACGATGACCGACGGGGCGGGATGCATTCAGCCTCTCCCGTTGCGGGACGCCGGGCCGCAAGGCGCCTGCCTCCCCCCTCGTGGGGGAGGGTTGGGGTGGGGGGGCGCTCCGGTCGGGACCGGGCCTCTGCCTGCCTGCATGGGGAAACCGGGGCGCCTGACCGACACCGCGGAGACATGGGACCGGGCACTCATCCCGGCAGCTTTCCCAGCAGCCGGTCGAGCCAGCCTGCGAAGCCCGTCGCCGGCACGTCGAGCAGCGGCGCGAGCGGGCTCGCCTGCACCGGGCCCTTGGCGCGGGGCGGCAGGTACTTGTTGACCGGTTTGGTGCCCATGCCCGGCATCAGGTCCACCCCGCCGCGGTCGGCGACCAGACGGGACACGGCGCTTTCGGGGTCGGCGAGGTCGCCGAAGTGGCGCGCGCCGGTGGGGCAGGTGCGCACGCAGGCGGGTTCGCGGTCTTCCGGCGCAAGCGCCGTGTTGGCGATGCGGTCGACGCAGAGCGTGCATTTCTTCATCACGCCTTCCGCCGGATCCATCTCGCGCGCGCCGTAGGGGCAGGCCCAGGCGCAAAGGCCGCAGCCGATGCAGGCGCTTTCGTTCACCAGCACGATCCCGTCCTCGGCCCGCTTGTAGCTGGCCCCGGTGGGGCAGACGGTGACGCAAGGCGGGCTGTCGCAGTGCAGGCAGGACCGCGGGAAGTTCACGATCTGCGGCGGGGCATCGGGCGTCGCCACCTGGTAGGAATGCACGCGGTTGAGGAAGACGCCTTCCGCGTTCCCATATGGGTCGGCGTCCGACAAGGGCACGCCGTAGCCCTGGTCGTTCCAGCCCTTGCAGGCGGTCACGCAGGCATGGCAGCCGACGCAGGTGTCAAGGTCGATGACCAGACCCAGCGACCTGGCGGTGGTGGCGGGCAGGGCGGTCACGACGCGCCCCCGGGTCCACGCGCCAAAATCCTGCGAAGGATTTTGGCAATTTTCTTCGAAGAAAATTGCGCGTCCGCGCGGCCGCCTGCGGCGGTCGGCGGCCGCGCCAGCACCGGGAACTGCGGCTCGCTGACCGCCTGCCGCCCGACCTTCTCGATCCTGACGCGCAGGTCGAACCAGGCCGCCTGCCCGGTCACCGGGTCGGAATTCGACCAGCGGTAGCCGTCGCCCCGGGCCGGCAGCAGCTCGTGGATCAGGTGGTTGAGCAGGAAGCCCTGCCGCCCCTCGGGCGCGTCGTCCTTCAGCCCCCAGGCGCCGCGGCGCTTGCCGATGGCATTCCAGGTCCAGACCGTGTGGTCGTTCAGCGCCGCCATCAGCGCCACCGGCACCACGATGGACCCGGTGGGCGAGGTCAGGCGGGCCCAGTCGCCGTCCTCGAACCCGTGGTCGAGCCAGACCTTCGTCGGCAGATAGAGAAAGTTCCGCCCGTGGATCTGCCGCAGCCAGGCGTTCTGCGACCCCCAGGCGTGGTACATCGCCATCGGCCGCTGGGTGATGGCGTGCAGCGGATAGCCCTGCGCGGCCTCGTCGCCGAAAGGCGGATACCAGACCGGCAGCGGGTCCATCGCCTGGCGCAGGCGGGGGCGCAGGTGGTCGGGCGGCTGGGTCCAGCCCTGCCCCTCGGCCGCAAGCTGGAACCGGCGCATCGGTTCGCTGTAGACCGAGAAGACATAGGGCTGCGGGCTGTCATAGAAGCTCATCGCCACCGCCCAGTCCTGGTAGGCGGCGTTCCATGGCTTGAAGAAGGCGGCATCCACCGGGACATGCGCCTGGAAGAAGGCGCCGTTCGCCTTGTAGGCCTCGATCTGGCCCGGGTTCGGGGCGCCCCGCCCGGTCTCGTCGCCGCCTCCGCGGAACCCGACCAGCGGGCCCACCCCGGGGCGGCGCTGGTGGCGCTGGATATAGTCGGCGTAGTCGGCATAGAGCGGCCGGCCTTCAGGCGTGGTCATCCCCGGCAGGCCAAGCCGCGCGCCAAGGTCCAGCAGCACCGACTGGAACCCCCGAACGTCACGGTCCGGTTCCACCACAGGCCAGCGGATCGCGTCGCCTGCGGCCTCCGGCTCGCTGATCGGCCGGTCGAGCAGCGAAATGCAGTCGTGGCGTTCCAGATAGGTCGTGTCGGGCAGGATCAGGTCGGCATAGGCCACCATCTCGCTGGCATAGGCGTCGGAATAGATGATCCGCGGGATGAGATACTCGCCGTCCGCTCCCTTGTCGGTCAGCATCCGCATCGTCTCGGACGTGTTCATCGACGAGTTCCAGGCCATGTTGGCCATGTAGAGCAACAGCGTGTCGATGCGGTACGGATCGCCCGCATGGGCGTTGGCGATGACCATGTGCATCAGGCCATGCGCCGAGAAGGGGTTTTCCCAGGTGAAGGCCTTGTCGATCCGCGCCGGGCTGCCGTCGGCGCGCAGCGCAAGCTGGTCGGGGCCGCGGACATAGCCCAGATGCGGGCCTGCCAGCGGCTTTCCGGGGGCGGCGGTGTAATGCGGCGTGGGATGCGCCTCGATGGGCTTGGGGTAGGGCGGCTTCATCCGCCAGCCGCCGGGGGTTTCCACGGTGCCCAGCAAGATCTGCAAGAGGTGCAGCGCGCGGGCGGTCTGGAAGCCGTTGGAATGCGCCGAAATCCCGCGCATCGCGTGGAACGACACGGGGCGGCCCACCATCCGTTCGTGGCGGTCGCCACGGAAATCCACCCAGGGGCGGTCCAGCACCACGGGGTCGCCGAAGGCCACCTCGGCCAGTTCCGCCGCCAGCCCGCGGATGCGACCGGCGGCGATGCCGCAGCGCGCCGCCACCGCCTCGGGGGCCCAGGTGTCGGACAGGTAGCGCTCGGCCAGGTGCTGGAAGACGGTGCGGTGACCCTGCCAGACGGCACCCAGGTCGGGCTGCACGCCCGGGCCGTCCCAGGGCGCGGGCGCCCCGGTGCGGCGGTCGATGACGAAGGGCCGGCTTTCGGCGTTCTTCACGATCAGGCCCCGGTCGGGGCCGGTCTCGGTCACGAGGAACGGCGCGTTGGTCCAGCGCGCGAGGTAGTCGAGGTCCACCTTCCCGGCCTTCAGCAGGCAGTGGATCAGGCTCAGGATCAGCAGCCCGTCGGTGCCCGGTGTGATGCCCAGCCAGTCGTCGGCCACGGCGTTGTAGCCGGTGCGGACGGGGTTCACCCCGATCACCCGCACCCCGCGGGCCTTGAGCCGCCCGATGCCGATCTTGATGGGGTTGCTGTCATGGTCCTCGGCCACGCCGAACAGGACGAACAGCTTCGTGCGTTCCCAGTCCGGCGCGCCGAATTCCCAGAAGGCGCCGCCCATCGTGTAGATGCCCGCCGCCGCCATGTTGACCGAACAGAAGCCGCCATGCGCGGCGTAGTTCGGCGTGCCGAACTGCTGCGCCCACCAGCCGGTGAAGGACTGCGACTGGTCGCGTCCGGTGAAGAAGGCGAGCTTTTCCGGCGCGGTCTGCCGCAGCGGCTTGATCCAGGCGACCGCGGTCGACAAAGCCTCGTCCCAGGTGATCTCCGCGAAGGCGCCCGAGCCCCTCGGGCCCACGCGGCGCAAGGGAGCCCGCAGGCGCGACGGCGCGGTGACCTGCATGATCCCGGAGGCGCCCTTGGCGCAGAGCACGCCCCTGTTGACCGGGTGGTCGCGGTTGCCCTCGATGTAGGTGACGCGGCCGTCCTTGAGGTGCACGTTGATGCCGCAGCGGCAGGCGCACATGTAGCAGGTGGTCTGCCGCATCTCGTCGCCCGGCGCGCGCGCCTCGATCACCGGATCGGTCATTGCCCCCCCGCCCCCGACTCCGCCGCCATTGTCGCCATGGCTTCCCGCGCAATCTGGCGCTCTTCGGCGGCCGGAACTGTCGCGATTGCGACATCCGGGTTCAGGAAGCGCAGGCCGCCCGCGATCCGGTCGCGCATGTCCGCATCGTTTTCGCCGATCCCGCCGGTGAAAGCGATGGCATCCACGCCCCCCATGGCGGCGGCCAGCGACCCTCCGTGCCGGACCGCCCAGTAGGCGAAATGGTCGATGGCAAAGGCCGCCTCCGGCGTGCCCGCGGCCCTGAGCGCCCGCATGTCGGACGCGCCGCCCAGCCCCTTCAGCCCGCTGTCGCGGTTCAGGATCCGCGCGGCACCGTCGATGCCGTGCGCCGCGGCAAGCTTGAGCACGGCATTGCCGTCGATGTCGCCCGTCCGCGTGCCCATGGTCAGGCCCGCAAGGGGGGAATAGCCCATGGTCGAGGCGACCGACCGCCCCCCGAGGATCGCGCAGGCCGAGGCGCCGTTGCCCAGATGGAACGCCAGCAGGCGGCGGGGCAGGGGCCCGCCCCGGGTCTCGGCCCAGCCCGCCACCATCGCGGCATAGGACAGCCCGTGAAAGCCGTACCGGCGCAGCCCCAGCGCCTCTGCCGCGGGGGGCAGGGCATAGCGCGCGGCGACCCCGGGCACGGTGGCGTGAAAGGCGGTGTCGAAGCTCGCATACTGCGCGAGGTCCGGCGCCGCGCGGGCGACGGCGCGGATCCCGGCCAGGTTCGCGGGGTTGTGCAGCGGCGCGACGGCGGTCAGCGCCGCAATCGCCGCCTCGACCCCGGGCGTGATGCGGCAGGGCGCCGCCAACTGCGCCCCGCCATGCACGACCCGGTGCGCCGCGGCCCGCATCGCCGCCGCCGGATGCCCCGCCGCGGCGAAGGCCGCCAGGATCGCGCGCATCGCGGCATCGTGGTCGGGCAGGTCCGCTGCCGCATCCCGCCCCCCCGCCCGCAGCCGCGCCGCGCCCCCGATCTCGGAGGCCTGCGCCTCGGCCAAGGGTTCCAGGCCCGGGCCGAACAGCGCGGCCTTCACCGAAGACGACCCGGCATTGACGACGAGGATCATCGCGCGCCCCCTCCCTGCTGCGACAGGAAAGGCGACCCGCGCCCGTTTGCCAACCGCAAAACGCGATGGACGCAGGCCCAGGCCCGCCCCATCTTCCGATGCCAAATATCCCGCGGGGGGTGCGGGGGGCGCGAAGCCCCCCGCGGGCCTGCGGCTCAGGCCGCGGCCACGGCCTTGAGCTCGACCGGGGTCGCCGTCGCGATGGCGATGCGGCGCGGCTTCAGCGCCTCGGGCACCTCGCGCACGAGGTCGATGTGCAGCATCCCGTGCTCCTGCGCGGCGGCGGTCACGCGGACGTGGTCGGCCAGCGCGAAGCGGCGCTCGAAGGCGCGGGTGGCGATGCCGCGGTGCAGGTAGGTGCGCGCGTCGTCGCCGGCCTTGCGCGCGGCCACGACGAGGGCGCCGTCCTTCACCTCGACGCTCATCTCCTCGGGCGTGAAGCCCGCGACGGCGATCGAGATGCGGTAGGCGTCCTCGGACAGCTTTTCGATGTTGTAGGGCGGATAGGCGGGCTGGGCGGTTTCGGTCGCCAGCACGCGGTCCATCAGGTCGGCGACGCGGTCAAAGCCGACGGTGGCGCGGTAGAGCGGGGTGAAGTCGAGGGCACGCATGGGATCATCCTTTCAGCAAGCGATGCACATTGGTCCGCCCCATGTCCGGGGCCGGAAGCGCCCGGGTCCGACACCGGCCCCCGGGCATCGCTTGAGTTAGGAAAGGCGCGCTTGCGGTTCAAGAGGCACCGCGGTGCATGGTTGCTTGGGGGAGCCTCGAAAGGATGTCGAACGCTCACCAAACGCTGTGCTTCGGGGCCCATGAAGCCGACCGATTCGCTCACAAAGGCGCAACGCTTGACAGGTCACGCCTTGGCGGAACTACATCGTGTATGGCCAAGAAACGCAGTCTACTAGAAAAGATGGATTCCAATCCAAGTGGCGATTGGAACATTGAAGATGTCAAGAAGTTGTGCGCACAACACGGTCTAGAATGCGATGCGCCATCGAGCGGCAGCCACTATGTGGTATTCAGTCAGTTGCTGGATGGACATCTCACTGTGCCGGCACACCGTCCCATAAAGCCACCATATATCAAGAAGTTGGTTGGACTGGTGACTGCGCACATCGGAAGCAAAGGACGGAAATGATGGACTACGCCATCGTGGTGACCAAACTGGCCGACGAAGACGGGGGTGGCTTCATGGCCTTCGTGCCCGACCTGTACGGTTGTATGTCCGATGGCGAAACGGAGGAGCAAGCCGTCGCCAACGTCAAGGACGCTGCGGGCGACTGGCTTGAGGTTGCTGCCGCCCGTGGACGTCGAATTCCAAGACCAGGTGAGGCAGTACAGCGAGCGAAGGCTCGTGAAAGTGCACTCATCTCCACGATCAAGTCTTTGACGGACGCTCTAGACGGCATGGATGGACTGGTCGAGCAACTTGAGAAAGAAATCGAGACGATCAGAAATCTCTATGAAGATACAGTGGCTTGGTCGGTCCCTGTGCAGTTGAGTTCCATCGATCCGGGGAAGCGCTCGTCCGGCAAGTTGCTTTGCTAGCCAAGGAGGGTGCGTGCGCGCACGCACCCTGCGGCGATCAGCCCGCCACCTCCGCCACCCTGACCACCCGCCCCTCGGCCACCGACTTCAGCGCCGCATCGGCCAGCGCGAGCGCCTTGAGCCCGTCCTCGGCGGTCGTCGGCGTGGGCTTGCCGTCGGCCACCGCGGCGACGAAGGCGGCGATTTCGGCGGCATAGGCGGCGGTGTAGCGGGTCATGAAGAAGTTCAGGAGCGGCGGCTCGTGAAAGCCCTCGCCGTCCGCTGTCACGATGTTGGCCATCGCGGTGTTCTTCGCCGCAACCATCCCCTTGGACCCCAGCACCTCGATCCGCTGGTCATAGCCATAGGTCGCCCGGCGCGAGTTGGTGATGATCGCCTGCCTGCCGCTGGCGGTGCGCAGGATGACGTTGACGCTGTCGTAATCCCCCGCCGCGCCGATGGCGGGGTCGGTCAGGACGGAGGCGGTGGCCACGACCGTCTCGGGCTCCTCGCCCAGTAGCCAGCGCGCCATGTCGAAGTCGTGGATCGTCATGTCGCGGAAGATGCCGCCGGATCGCCTGATGTAGTCCACCGGCGGCGCGCCGGGGTCGCGCGAGGTGATCGTGACCATCTCCACCTCGCCGACCTTCCCGGCGTCGATGGCCGCCTTGACCGCCCCGAAATCGGGATCGAAGCGGCGGTTGAAGCCCACCATCACCGGCAGCTTGTGGGCGGCCACGACCTTGAGGCAGGCCTTCACGCGGGCCAGCGACAGGTCGACGGGCTTTTCGCAGAACACCGCCTTGCCGGACTGCACGCCGCGCTCGATCAGGTCGGCGTGGGTGTCGGTGGGGGTGCAGATGACGATGGCGTCGACGTCCTTGCTGGCAAGGATGGCGTCGATCGAGCGGATGTCGGCGCCGAACTGGGCGCGGATCGCCTCGGCAGCACTGGCCATGGGGTCGGCGATGGCGACAAGCTGCGCGCCGGGCACCGAGGCGATGGCCGAGGCATGCACCTTGCCGATGCGGCCGGCCCCGAGGACGGCAAATCTGACGGTCATGGAGGAGGGTCCCTTTTCTATTCCGGATAGGCGCCGGAGACGTTCTGGTCGAAGTCGATGAGACTGCCCGTCACCACGCCCGAAGCGGGCGACAGCAGGTAGGCGGCAAGGCCCGCCACCTCGGCGGGTTTCACGAGCTGGCCGAAGGGCTGGCGCGCTTCGGCCTTTTCCAGCCAGCCGTCGCCCGCGCCGTGGAAACGGCGCTGCGTGGCATCCTCGCCCGGCGTGTCCATCCAGCCGCAGTTGATGCCGTTGACGCGGATGCGGTGGGACCGCAGCGCCTGGGCCGCGTTCTTGGTGACGTTGGCGAGTGCGGCCTTGGAGGCGGAATAGGGCGCCAGGAAAGACTGGCCGCAATGGACCACCATCGACAGGATCATCACCGCGCTGCCCGGCCGCCCGGCGGCGATGCAGGCGTTCGCGAAGGCCTGCAGCGCGAAGAAGGGCGCCTTGGCATTGGCCTCCATCACCCGGTCCCAGAGGTCGGGCGTGGTGTCGAGGATCGACCCGCGGTCGGTCAGCGCGCCGGCCACGCAAAGCGCCTCGAGCCCGCCGAGGTCGCGGTCGGCGGCCTGCACGGCGGAGATGGTGCCGGGGATGTCGTTCAGGTCACAGGCCAGGAAGCGCGCGCCAATGGCCCGGGCGGCGGCCTCGCCCCGCGCGGCGTCTCGCCCGGTGATCGCAACCTTCGCCCCGCCCGCGCGCAGCGCCCGGGCGATGGCGAGCCCCAGACCCTGCGTGCCGCCGAGGATCAGCGCAGCGGTCATCGCCGGGCCCCGCAAGTTCCTTCGAAGGAACTTGCAAATTTCTTCGAAGAAATTTGCGGGGGCCTCATGCGGCCCCCGCGTATTCCGGCGCCGTCTTCGCCCCGGTGATGTAGGACACCACATCCTCGCCGTGCGTCTCTTGCTTGCGCAGGTTGGCCACGATCCGGCCGCGGCGGAAGACGATGATGCGGTCGACCAGGTCGAAGACCTGGCGCATGTTGTGGGAAATCAGGATCAGGGGCTCGCCCGCCTCCTTGAGCGTGCGGATGATCGTTTCCACCTGCGCGGTTTCCTGCACGCCCAGTGCCGCGGTGGGTTCGTCCATGATGATCAGCCTGGACGCGAAGGTGGCGGTCCGCGCGATGGCCACGCATTGCCGCTGTCCGCCCGACATGTTGCGGATCGTGTTCGACAGGTTGGGGATCTTCACCCCCGTCTTGACCAGCGCCGCCTCGGTCGCCGCCCGCATCGCCCGGCGGTCGAGGATGGAGAAGGGGCCGAGGCGGAAACGGAACTTCTCGCGCCCCAGGAACAGGTTCGACGGCACGTCAAGGTCGTCGGCGAGCGCCAGCGTCTGGAACACCGTCTCGATCCCCGCCTCGCGCGCGTCCAGCGGGCCGGAAAAGGCCATTTCCTGCCCATGGAAGACGATCTTGCCCGACGTCGGCTGTTCCACCCCGGTGATCTGGCGCACGAAGGTGGACTTGCCGGCGCCGTTGTCGCCCATGATCGCGACGTGTTCGCCCTTGTGCAGGGTGAAGCTTGCGTCCGTCAGGGCGTGCACGCCGCCGTAGTGCTTGGTCAGGCCGATGGTCTGCAGGACGGCTTCGGTCATTTCATCCTCCGGCTCTGGCGCCACTGGTCCAGGATGACCGCGCCGACGATGATCGCGCCCTTGACCATCTCCTGATAGTAGGCGTCCAGCCGGATCGAGGTGAAGCCCGAGATGATGACCGAAAAGATCATCGCCCCCAGCACCGTGCCGACGATGGACCCGCGTCCCCCCGCCAGCGACACGCCGCCGATCACCGCCATGGCGATGGCGTCAAGTTCCAGCATCACCCCCATGCCCGCCTGCGCGGTCAGCGTCTTCGAGGTGATCAGGATCGCCGCCACCCCCGCCAGCAGGCCCGCGATGGCATAGACCAGCACCTTGTGGCTGGCGATGTCGATCCCCGACATCCGCGCCGCCGCCTCGTTCGAGCCGATGGCGTAGCTGCGCGTGCCGTAGATCGTGTAGGTCATGATCAGGTGGAACAGGATCGCGAGCAGGATGAAGATCACCGCCGGGTTCTGCCCCGACCAGGACAGCAGGCCGAAGGTCATGCCCCCCAGCATGTCGCCGTTGGACAGCGACGCATAGCCCTCGGTCGGAAAGGACACGGGCTGGCCGTTCGACCACCACTTTGCCGCGCCGCGGGCCGACACCATCATGCCCAGCGTCGCGATGAAGGGCGGGATGCGCGTGTAGGCGATCAAAAGGCCGTTGACGATGCCCGCCAGAAGCCCGCAGCCCAGGCCCACGGCAATCGGCACGATCACCGGCAGATCCATCGCCCAGTCGCCGAAGATCGCCTTGGGGTTGGGGTTGCCGTTGACCATGGCGGTCTGGGCAAAGCTCATCGCGATCATCGCGGTGGCGCCGACGACCGACCCCGACGACAGGTCGATGCCGCCGACGATGATGACCTGCGTTACACCCAGGGCCACGATGCCGGTGATCGCCACCTGCAGCATGATGATGTTGATGCGCTGTTCGTTGAACAGGGTGTCGACGTTGGCGCGCGTGTTGAACAGGAACGACCCGCCGTTCAGGCGGTTCAGGATTTCGAACACCACGGTGATCGCGACCAGCGCGACGAGCACGTTCAGTTCGGGCGGAAGCGCCCGTTTGCTCGGGTCGTAGGTCAGCCCCCCGACGCCATGCCGTGCCGCACGTTCTGCCATCGTCCCGGTCTCCCCTGCTGCGATAGGCAGGAAGGGGCGGCGCGCCGCCCCTTCCCCGTCCGATCCGGCGGGCCGGACCTGGTGGCGATCAGTTCTTGGCCAGATAGTCGCCGATATTGGCGGGCGTGACGAGTTCGAAGGGGATGTAGACCTTCTGTTCGACCGTCTCGCCCTTGGACAGGGCGACCGCCGCGGCCAGCGCGCCGCCGCCCTGTGCGGCGGCGTTCTGGAACACGGTGATGTCCAGATCGCCCGCCTGCATCGAGGCCAGCGCGTCCTGCGTCGCGTCGACGCCCGAGACGATGACCGACCCCATGTCGATCCCCGCGGCCTTCATCGCCTGGATCGCGCCGATCGCCATCTCGTCGTTGTTGGCCAGCACGCCGTCGAAGGCGGCGCCGGTCGACAGCCAGTTGGTCATCAGGTTCTGCGCCTGGTCGCGCGACCAGTTGGCGGTCTGCTGGTCGATGACGTTGACCTTCACCGCGCAGCCGCCGGCGTCGATCACGTCGTAGTAGTTCTGCGTGCGCTGCACGGCGGCCTGGTTCGACAACTCGCCCTGCATGACAT
>CAZCPY010000018.1:0-33974 GCA_964499865.1 uncultured Rhodobacterales bacterium
CTTGGGCACCGCCGCCCGCGCCATCACCGCGCGCCGCGCCGGACCGATGCCGCCCGCGTCCCACAGGTCGCAGGCCACCGCCAGCGGCGGCCAGTGCGCGAAGGCGGCGAGCGGCGGCAGGTCGGGGTCGATCATGGAGGCCACCGGCGCGGCATAGACCGCGACCTCCTCCGCCACCGTGTAGCCGCGCGCCGCCAGCGCCGCGTCCAGCGCCGCCTCGCCGTCGCGCAGCATGAAACGCGGCTCCTGCCCCCAGGCCGCCATCGCCGCCTCGGCCCCTGCCAGGTCGGCCGCGGTCCAGCCCTCTGCCGCCGTCGCCGCGCTGACGCGCCCGCCGCCGCCCTGTCCCTGCCGCAAGGTCACCGCGCCCGCCTGCGCCACGGATGCAGGCGGCCAGGTCGCCTCCAGCGCGGGCCAGAGCGCGGCGAGCGTCGTCATGGCGCGGGGAACAGCGCGGCCAGCGCCGTCATCGCGGCATCGACGCGCGCGGGGTCGGTGCCGCGGATGACGAGGTTGGTGCCATAGGCGCCGTTCACCTGGAACGGATAGGACCCCATCGTCAGGTCGGGATAGGCCGCCGCCAGCCGCCCGAAGGCATCCGCGATCTCGCCCTCGCCCCGCATCACGCGCCAGGTCTGGCTGAGCAGCGGCCTGCCCCCGGTCAGCGTGGGCAGAAGCCCCGCCAGCATCGCCTGGAAGATCGTCGGCACCCCGGCCATCACATGCACGTTGCCCAGCGTGAAGCCCGGCGCGGTGGACACCGGATTGTCGATCAGCACGGCCCCGTCGGGAATGCGCGCCATGCGCTGGCGCGCCTCGTTGAAGGGCAGGTCGGCGCGGGCGTAATGCGCCGCCAGCAGCGCCATCGCATCCGCCCGATGGCCGATCGCCACGCCGAAGGCCGCGGCAACGGCATCGGCGGTGATGTCGTCATGCGTGGGCCCGATGCCGCCCGAGGTGAAGAGGTGGTCGTGCCCGGCCCGCAGGGCGTTCACCGCGGCGACGATGGCCGCATGGTCGTCGGCCACCACGCGTGCCTCACGCAGGTCGATGCCGTGGCGCGTCAGCTCGCCCGCCAGGTGGTGCATGTTCGAATCGCGCGTGCGGCCCGACAGGATCTCGTCGCCGATCACCAGCATCGCGGCGGTGGGGTTGGGCATGGGCGGCCTCCTTCGTCCCCCGCGGGTATAGGCCCCGCGCCCGGCCGCCGCAAACCCCGGCCTCTGGCCAATCCGGACACAAGTGCTTATCTTGGCGCCCGGACCGGAGACCCGCTTGGACGACTTTCGCGCCCGTGTGACCAAGGACGGCATCCGCATCTACGAGGATGCGGATTTCGCGGGCATGCGCGCGGCAGGGCGGGTGGCGGCCTCGATCCTCGATGCAGTGGCCCCGCTGGTGCAGGTGGGCGCCACGACCGGCGCGCTCGAAGCCTTCATCCGCGAGGAAATCGCCCGCCACGGCGTGACCTCGGCCACCATCGGCTACAAGGGCTATCGCCACGCCTCCTGCATCTCGGTCAATCAGGTGGTCTGCCACGGCATCCCCGGTGCCAAGGTGCCGCGGCGGCGCGACGACGCCTTGCAGGACGGCGACATCCTGAACATCGACGTCACCGTCATCAAGGACGGCTGGTTCGGCGACAATTCCCGCATGTATGTTGCGGGCACCCCAAAGCCCTGGCGCACGCGGCTGATCCAGGTCACCCACGACGCGCTGATGAAGGGGATCGAGGCCGTCCGCCCCGGCGCCCGGTTTGGCGACATCGGCCACGCGATCCAGGCCCATGTAGAGCGCAACGGCATGAGCGTGGTGCGCGACTTCTGCGGCCATGGCCTGGGCCGGGTGTTCCACGCGCCCCCGAACGTGCTGCACTACGGCCGCGCCGGCACCGGCCCGGTGATGGAAGAGGGCATGTTCTTCACCATCGAGCCGATGGTGAACCTGGGCCGCCCCGAGACCAAGGTGCTGGACGACGACTGGACCGCCGTCACCCGCGACGGCAAGGACAGCGCGCAGTTCGAGCATTCCGTGGGCGTCACGGCCACGGGGGTGGAGATCTTCACGCTCTCCCCCGCAGGCCGGTTCCACCCGACCTGGGGGTAAGGGGGGGTCAGACCACCCTCTCCACCATCATCTTCTTGATCTCCGCAATCGCCTGCGCCGGGTTCAGGCCCTTGGGGTAGGTCTTGGCGCCGTTCATGATCGTGTGCCAGCGGTAGAGCTTGAAGGGGGTTTCCCGGGCTCGGGGCTTCCGAGGTCTGCTATGCGCAGCAGCCGCAAACCTTGGAAAAGGCGCCCGCTTGCCGACCCATGCTCCGCGTAACAGCTTGGAGGTCACCGAGGGCCGTCGCGCAGACCTTGATGTAGCCGCGTTCGGTCCATGCACCGGGTCGATGATTTCCCTTCGAGATGTATCGGCAGTTTGCCCGATGAAGGACTGTATAGTTCGGATTGCCCTTGGGGCTCCGCGTGTTCAGCACATAGCCGTCTCGATTTGAGACGATCCATTTATCATAGCCTTTGTCGTCTCCGACAAAGAATCTCGCCGAGCCCGCCATCGGTCCTCACACCACCCGCTCCACCATCATCTTCTTGATCTCCGCAATCGCCGCTGCAGGGTTCAGGCCCTTGGGGCAGGTCTTGGCGCAGTTCATGATCGTGTGGCAGCGGTAGAGCTTGAAGGGGTCTTCCAGCGCGTCCAGCCGTTCCCCCGTCGCCTCGTCGCGCGAATCCACGATCCAGCGGTAGGCGTGCAGCAGGGCGGCGGGGCCGAGGTAGCGGTCGGAGTTCCACCAGTAGCTGGGGCAGGCGGTTGAGCAGCTTGCGCACATGACGCATTCATAAAGCCCGTCGAGCTTCTTGCGGTCCTCGACCGACTGGCGCCATTCCCTGGCCGGGCGGTTGGTCTTGGTTTCCAGCCAGGGCATGATGCTGGCGTGCTGGGCGTAGAAATGCGTGAGGTCCGGCACCAGGTCCTTGACCACCGACATGTGCGGCAGGGGGTAGATCCGGATGTCGCCCCGGATCTCGTCCAGGCCCCTGGTGCAGGCCAGCGTGTTCGTGCCGTCGATGTTCATGGCACAAGACCCGCAGATGCCCTCGCGGCAGGACCGGCGGAAGGTCAGGGTCGGGTCGATCTCGTTCTTGATCTTGATCAGCGCGTCCAGGACCATCGGGCCGCAGGCGTCGGTGTCGATGAAGTAGGTATCGACCCGCGGGTTCTGCCCGTCGTCCGGGTTCCAGCGGTAGACCTGCACCTTGCGGACATTCTTCGCCCCCGCGGGCATCGGCCAGGTCTTGCCGGTGCGGACCTTGGAATTCTTCGGCAGGGTGAACTGGACCATGGGTCAGTGTCCTTTCGCGCGCAGCGCTTCGATATAGGCATGGGCCGAGGTGACGGGCACTGCGGCAAGGAACCGCTCCACCCCGAAACCGGCCAGTCTGACCGGCACCATCTCGGCCAGGAAACGGTCGTAGAGACCGGGCAGGATGCGGTTTCCGGGGTCCAGCGCCTCGATCACCACCAGCCCCGTGGGCCAGGCGTCCAGCGCATGGATGCGCAGGTCGGGGCGGTGCGCGGCGACCCACCAGAGCACCTTCCAGACGTCACCCGTCCAGGGCTGGCCGGTCGCGATCACCGCATCGTCGCGGGTTTCCATCGCATGGGTCGTGGGCAGGCAGTCGTGCAGCGCGACCGTGGCCCCGGGCCGCGCGGCGGCTTCCAGGTTCATCAGGTCGCGCATCAGGAATTCGCTCAGGTGCAGGCCGTCGAGAAAGGCGAGGTCGGGCCGGATGCCTTCGCGTGCCAGGAAGCCCGAGGCGAAGGCGTCGTCCGAGGTCTGCGCCAGGAAATGCATCCGACGCCCGTTCACCGGCGCGTCGGGAAAGCGCTGGAACACCGGGTCGATGGCGACATAGTTGCAGCGCGCCAGCGACAGGCTGCGGCCGGAGCGCGAGCCGACTTCCAGATACCAGTCCGGTTGCAGAAGGGCGTGCATCTCGGCCAGAACGTCGTGGTAATGCGGCCCGTCGTTGACGTGGAAGGCGCCCGGCAGGGGCGGCAGCGACGGCCCGCCCGCCCGCGCGCCCAGCCGTGTGACATGGCCCAGGGGCTTGCGCCCCGGGGCCTTGCCGCGCAGGCGGTCGATCAGCGCATTGGCCATGCGCCTACCCGCGCCAGCGCGGATGCGCCGACAGCGGGCGCTGCGGCACCTGGCCCGCACGCTGCACGACACAGGCGTTGTACACCGCCTCGGGGTCGCGGCCGCGCAGGAAATCGGTCGAGATGGTGATCTCGGCATCCGCCACCGGCCCGCCGCTGCCGATGCCCACGCCGATTTCCCCGCGCGGGGCCTTGGCGAGGTTCGCGTTCTCGACGCAGATGTCCTCCGCCTGCGTGACCGGGATCGGGCCGCAGGCGGCGAGCAGAACGAGCAGGAAGGCAACGGCCGACCGCATCGTCAGACCTCCAGTCCGGGCAGGCCCATGGCCTGAAGGCAGGCCAGCGCGGCGGGGCGGGAAGCGGCGGCGCGGATCGTGGCATAGGTCGCGGTGCCCGCCCGCGTGCCCACGTCGCGCGCCAGCGCCTGCACCTCGTCCCCGGTCGCCGCCGCCAGCACGCAGGACGCCGCGCGCTCTGCCGCGGGCCGAGGCAGCCGCTCGGCCAGCACGGTTTCCACCGTGGACCGGGCGGCGCGTTGGGTGACGTCCTCGACCATGGCCTGCGGCGAGCAGGCGGCCAGCGGCAGGACCAGAACGAAGAGCAAAAGCCTCACGACGAACGGCCCGCGACCCGCTCGATGGCGGGCATGAGGTCGTTGTTGTCCTCGATCCGCAGCATGCGGATGTCCTTGACGGAAGGGGCGAACCACGTATGGACCGAAGTCAGTTGCTGGACCGCAAGCACGCAGGTTACCGCATCCACAGTGTCGTTGCCGAAGTAGACCGACCCCTGCATGCGCTCAAAACCGAAATCGCGCAGCGTTCGGCCGACGTCGGTGTAGGCGTTCCGCCACGACTCGTTGTGGTAGGTCTTTTCGAGTACAGCCGTATCCAAGTCGAAGGTGATCGCGTACACGACCGGCTTCCTCCCCGTGTTGTGCCCGATACCTGCGCGAACGTTCATCTCTCCGGCCTCCGCAAAGCTTGCCGTAGACTATCAGTAAACCCGCGCCTTGGGCGCGATCTTCTTCAGGCTGATGCCGCCGTCCTCTTCCCTGGTCAGCGGCTCCAGATGCACCGGGCGATAGGCCAGCCGCACCTTCGGCCCGTCCACCCAGGCCAGCGAATGCCTGCGCCAGTTCACGTCGTCGCGGGCGGGATAGTCCTCGTGGGCATGGGCGCCGCGGCTTTCCTTGCGCGCCTCGGCGGCGACGATGGTGGTCAGCGCGTTCGGCATCAGGTTCGTCAGTTCCAGCGTCTCCATCAGGTCGCTGTTCCACACCAGCGACCGGTCGGTGACGCGGATGTCCTCCATCCCCTCGGCCACCTTGACCATCTTGCCCACGCCTTCCGCCAGCGTCCTGTCGGACCGGAAGACGGCGGCGTCGGCCTGCATCGTCTTCTGCATCGCCAGCCGCAGGTCCGCCGTGGGCGTGGTGCCCGCGGCGTGGCGCAGGCGGTCGAAACGGTCCAGCGCCTTGTCGATCTGGCCCTTGTCCACCCCCGGGATGGCGCTGGCGCGGTCCACCACCTGCCCCGCCCTGATCGCCGCGGCGCGACCGAAGACCACGAGGTCGATCAGGCTGTTGGACCCCAGCCGGTTGGCCCCGTGGACCGAGGCGCAGCCCGCCTCGCCTACCGCCATCAGGCCGGGGAAGATGCGGTCGGGGTTCTCGGGCGTGGGGTCAAGCACCTCGCCCCAGTAGTTGGTGGGGATGCCGCCCATGTTGTAGTGCACCGTGGGCGACACCGGGATCGGTTCCCGCGTCACGTCCACGCCCGCGAAGATGCGGGCGCTTTCCGAGATGCCGGGCAGGCGTTCGTGCAGCGTGGCGGCGGGGATGTGCGACAGGTTCAGGTGGATGTGGTCGCGTTCCGCCCCCACGCCGCGGCCTTCGCGCACCTCCAGCGTCATGCAGCGGCTGACCACGTCGCGCGAGGCGAGGTCCTTGTAGGTCGGCGCGTAGCGTTCCATGAACCGCTCGCCGTTGGCGTTGGTCAGGTAGCCGCCCTCGCCCCGCGCGCCTTCGGTGATCAGGCAGCCCGCGCCATAGATGCCGGTCGGGTGGAACTGCACGAATTCCATGTCCTGCAACGGCAGGCCCGCGCGCGCCACCATGCCGCCGCCGTCGCCGGTGCAGGTATGGGCGCTGGTCGCGGTGAAGTAGGCCCGCCCGTAACCGCCCGTCGCCAGCACCACCATCTTGGCGGTGAAGACATGGATCGAGCCGTCGTCCAGCTTCCAGGCCACCACGCCGGTGCAGCGGCCGTCCGTGATCACAAGATCGAGCGCGAAGTATTCGATGTAGAACTCGGCGTTGTTCTTGAGGCTCTGGCCATACAGCGTGTGCAGGATCGCGTGGCCGGTGCGGTCGGCAGCGGCGCAGGTGCGCTGGACGGGAGGGCCTTCGCCGTATTCGGTGGTGTGGCCGCCAAAGGGGCGCTGGTAGATGCGCCCGTCCTCGGTGCGGCTGAAGGGCACGCCGTAGTGTTCCAGCTCGTAGACCGCCTTGGGCGCCTCGCGCGCGAGGTATTCCATCGCGTCGGTGTCGCCCAGCCAGTCCGACCCCTTGACGGTGTCGTACATGTGCCATTGCCACGAGTCGGGGCCCATGTTGCCGAGCGAGGCGGCGATGCCGCCCTGCGCGGCCACGGTGTGCGACCGCGTGGGGAAGACCTTGGTGATGCAGGCCGTGCGCAGGCCCTGTTCGGCCATGCCCAGGGTGGCGCGCAGACCCGCGCCGCCCGCGCCCACCACCACCACGTCATAGGCATGAGTCTCGTACGGATAAGCCGTCATGTCGTTCCTCAAAGCGCGATCTTCGCCAGCGCAAACAGGCCCGTCGCGGCCACCGCCCAGGACAGGCACTCCACGCCGATGATCGCCATCCTGCGTTTCGATCCGCGCAGGTAGTCCTCGATCATGGTGGTGGCACCGCGGGCGAAATGCCGCATCCCCACCACCAGCACCAGCGCCGTCAGGATCGCCGGGAAGGGCCGGGCGAAGGTTTCCAGCACGCCCGCATGGTCGCGCCCCAGCGCGCGGCCGAAGATCACCAGCCAGACCGGCACGAGGAAGGCCAGCGCCACGGAAGTCACCGTCATCGCCCAGTGGTGTTCGGTGCCGCTGTGGCCTGCGCCCTTGCCCACGGCGCGCTTGCGGTCGGTCAGGTAGCGCATCGGTGGCCTCACACGATGAACAGGGTGGAGACGGTCAGCACGACCGACCCGATCAGGCAGGCCCAGCCGAGTTTCTCGGCGGTGGGGATGTCCAGCCCCTTGCCCGCGTCGTAGTAAAGGTGCCGCAAACCCGCCAGGTAGTGGTACCACACCGCCCAGAGCGACCCGGTAAAGACCAGATCGCCGAACCACGAGGTCGCGATGCCGTTCACGAAGGTGAAGTAGGCAGGCGAGGTGGCCGCCGCCAGCAGCCACCAGACCGCCAGCAGCGTGCCCGCGATCAGCGCGTTGCCGGTGACCCGCGTCAGGATCGAGGTCAGCATCGGCACCTGCCAGCGGTAGATCTGCAGGTGCGGGGACAGGGGTCGCTCGACCCGTTTCACCTCGGCCATGACCGGTTCCCTCTTGCCGCCCTGTCGGGCGTTTGGTGCCTTCGGCCCCCTGAATACCGCATTCTGGCGGCGTGTCACGCGGCGGATCGCCTCAATGCGCCCCTCCGCCCGTTTGCAGGTGCAGAAAAATGCGCCTTGTGATCGCACGATTTCCGTTCGTGATCACAACTTCGCCCCGGGTCACCGGCGCCGCTCGTCAAACAGCGATTCCAGTTCGTCGGCGTATTCGAGACACATCACGATGCGCCGGGCGCGGGGGTCGTAGAAGGCGTTCGCCACGCCGCAGCGTTCCACGGTCACGTCCACCCAGACCGGCAGGCCGTAGTCGGCGTTCACCGCGGCGATCTCGTCCGCGATGGTGGCGCTGTAGTCGTCGCGGCCCCCATCCCCCACCAGCCGCAGCCCGCGCCCGCCGTCCTGCGGCGGATTGCCGGCCAGCAGCGCGCCCCAACTTTCCTCGGCCAGCGCGAATTCCTCGGGGCAGCCTGCGCGCCGTTCCCGCGGCAGGTCGTGCCGGTCGGCCAGTCCCTCGCGCGCCTGAGGCGCGGCACCGTAGACGAGGCAGATGAGCGTGAGGAACCGCTGGATGTCCAGGCTGTGCCCGCCCCGGTCGCCCGCATCCCCGCCCGCGCGCCCTTCCCGTTCGGCGAACAGGCGGAAGGCGAGCGCGGTGTCGTCGGTCAGGGCAAGGGTCGCGTCCTCTTCCCGCATCCGCTGGATGAACAGCGCCGAAAGGGCATCCGCCGCATCCTCCTCGCGCCCCGGGACGGACAGAAGGAGGACGTCGATCAGCGCGTGGCCCAGCTCGTGGTAGAAGACCGCGATCAGGTTCGACCGCACGAACCGCGCCAGTGCCGGGTCGCCGGGCAGGTCGTAGCGGTCTGCGGCAGCGGCAGGCGGGGCAACGGCGCCGGAGAGGGCGGCAGTCAGGGCAAGGGCGCGCAGCATGGCCGCTTGGTGCCATGCCCGCGCCAGGGGGCCAAGCGAATTGAACCCGCGCGCCCGCTCTGCCATACCCCCGCCCGACCCCCGGAGAGCGACCGCATGGACCATTTCCTGTACCGCGACGGCATCCTGCATGCCGAAGGCGTCCCGGTGCCCGAGATCGCGGCGGCGGTCGGCACGCCGTTCTACGTCTATTCCACCGCCACCCTGACCCGGCACTACCGCCTGTTCGCCGAGGCGCTGGACCCCCTGCCGCACCTCGTGTGCTTTGCCATCAAGTCGCTGTCGAACGTGGCGATCCTCAAGACGCTGGGCGACCTGGGCGCCGGGATGGACGTGGTGTCGGGCGGCGAATACCGGCGGGCCCGGGCGGCGGGCGTGCCGGGCGACCGCATCGTGTTCTCCGGCGTCGGCAAGACGCGGGACGAGATGCGGCTGGCGCTGGAGGGCGGCGTGCGGCAGTTCAACGTGGAGAGCGAGCCGGAGCTTGCCGCGCTGTCGGAGGTCGCCGCGTCCCTGGGCGTCACCGCGCCGATCACCATCCGCATCAACCCCGACGTGGATGCGAAGACCCACGAGAAGATCGCCACCGGCAAGAAGGAGAACAAGTTCGGCGTTCCCATCGGCCGCGCGCGCGGGGTCTATGCCATGGCCGCCCGCCTGCCGGGGATCGAGGTCATCGGCATCGACGTGCACATCGGCAGCCAGCTCACCGACCTTGCCCCGTTCGAGGAAGCCTACCGCAAGGTCGCCGACCTGACCGCCGTACTGCGCGCCGACGGCCACGACATCCGCAGGCTGGACCTGGGTGGCGGCCTGGGCATCCCCTACACCCGGTCGAACGAGGCCCCGCCCCTGCCGTCGGACTACGGCGCACTGGTCAGGCGCACCGTCGGCCACCTGGGCTGCGAGGTCGAGATCGAACCCGGGCGGCTGATTTCCGGCAACGCGGGGCTTCTGGTCGCGGGGGTCACCTACGTCAAGCAGGGCGAGGGGCGGGATTTCCTGATCCTCGACGCCGCGATGAACGACCTGATCCGTCCGGCGATGTATGGCGCGCACCACGACATCATCGCCGTGCACGAACCCGCGGCGGGGGCCGCCCTGCATGACGTCGACGTGGTGGGGCCGGTCTGCGAAACCGGCGACACCTTCGCCCGGGCCCGCCCGCTGCCGCCGGTGCAGGCGGGCGATCTGGTCGCCTTCCGGTCGGCCGGCGCCTATGGGGCGGTGATGGCGTCGGAATACAACACCCGCCCGCTGATCCCCGAGGTTCTGGTGCACGGCGATCAATTCGCCGTCATCCGCGCAAGGCCGACGTTTGACGAGATGCTCGCGCGCGATAGACTGCCACACTGGCTGAACGGAGGCTGAGGCGCTGGCGCAGGACCCGACCCCGCACGACCGCCTGCGCTGGCCGCTTCGCGCCACGCTGATCGGCCTTTGGGCCGAACGGGTGGTGCGTGCCTTCTGGCCGGTCTGGACCGTGCTTCTGCTGACCCTGACCGCGCTGTCCTTCGGCCTGCAGGACCGCCTGCCGGTCGAGGCCGCCTGGATCGGTCTCGTGGCCGTTGCGGTGGGGCTGGTCGGCGGCCTCGGCCGGGGCCTTCTGCGCTTTCGCCGCCCGACGATGGCGGATGCGGTGGAACGGCTGGATGCCTCGTTGCCCGGCCGTCCGCTGACCGCGCTGGCCGACCGGCAGGCGATCGGCGCCGGCGATGCCGCGTCCGAGGCGGTCTGGCAGGCGCACCGCCGCCGCATGGCCGCGCGGGCCGCGCAGGCCCGTCCCGTGCAGCCCGACCTGCGGCTGGCCTCGCGCGACCCCTTCGGCCTGCGCTACGTGGCGCTGACGGGGCTGGTGCTGGCGCTGATGTTCGGGTCGCTCTGGCGCGCGGCCAGCGTCACCGGCCTTGCCCCCGGCAGCGCCGAGGCGCTGGTCGCGGGCCCGTCGTGGGAAGGCTGGCTGCAACCGCCCGCCTACACCGGCAAGCCCGCGATGTACCTGGCCGAGGTGCCCGCGGGCACGATCACGGTTCCGATGGGCACGCGGGTGCAGGTCCGGCTGTATGGCGACATCGGCGCGCTGACGCTGGCCGAAACCGTTTCGGGCCGCGCCGGGATCGACGCGCCGCCCGCGTCCGACCCCGCGCAGGATTTCGACATCACCCGGTCGGGGCAGATCGAGATCGCGGGCCCCGGCGGCAGGCTCTGGGCCGTCGCCGTCACTCCCGACACGGCCCCCACCGTGCGCGCCACCGGCCCCGCCACGCGCGAGACGGACGGCCGCATGCGCCTGCCCTTCGCGGCCGAGGACGACTACGGCGTCACCGCCGGGGTGGCGACGATCACGCTGGACCTTGCCGCCGTCGACCGCCGCTATGGGCTCGCGATCGCGCCCGAGCCGCGCGAGGCGCTGGTGCTGGACCTGCCGATGCCGCGCAAGGGCGACCGCACCGCCTTTGAAGAGGCGCTGATCGACGATGTGTCGGAAAACCCCTTCGCCAACCTGCCGGTGCTGGTGACGCTGTCGGCCGAGGACGCGTCGGGCCAGACCGGCACCTCGGCCCCCCTCGCCATGGTGCTGCCCGGCAAGCGGTTCTTCGACCCGCTGGCCGCCGCGGTGATCGAGATGCGGCGCGATCTTCTGTGGAACCGTGCCAATGCGGGACGGGCGTCCGACATCCTCAAGGCCGTGACCTTCACGCCCGAGGGGTTCATCCACAACGAGAAAGCCTGGCTGCGCCTACGTGTGGCAATGCGCACGCTCGAGGCGCAGCGCGTGTCGCTGTCGCCTGATTTGCGCGACACGATGGCCAAGGAGCTGTGGGACATCGCCCTGATGTTCGAGGAAGGCGACCTCGCCTCGGCCCTCGAACGCCTGCGCCGGGCGCAGGACCGTCTGGACGAGGCGATCCGCAACGGCGCCGACCCGGCCGAGATCGAGGACCTGATGCGCGAGATGCGCCAGGCGCTTGACGCATACACGCAGGAGCTTGCCCAGCAGGCCGGGCGCAACGACGGCATCGACGAGCCGCAGCAGGACATGCAGGGGATGCAGTTCTCAGCCGACCAGCTGCAGGAGATGATGCAGCGCCTGCAACAGCTGATGGAGGAGGGCCGCACCGCCGAAGCCGCCGAGCTGATGGAAATGATGCGCCAGCTGATGGAGAACATGCGCGTCACCCAGGGGCAGGGGCAGGGTCAGCAGGGCAACCAGTCGATGCGCGACCTGGGCCAGACGCTGCGCGACCAGCAGGACCTGTCGGACGACGCCTTCCGCGACCTTCAGGACGGCTTCAGCGGCCGCCGGCCGGGCCTGCCCGGCCAGCAGGGCGAACAGCAGCAGGGCCAGGACCGCCAGCCCGGCCAGGGCGAGGGGCAGGGCGGCCAGGGCCAGGGGTCGCTGGCCGACCGGCAGGACGAACTGCGCGGCCGTCTGCGCGACATGGGCCGCGGCCAATTGCCCGGCGACGGGACCGAAGCCGGCGAGGCCGGGCGGCAGGCGCTGGAAGATGCGGGCCGGGCGATGCAGCAGGCCGAGGAGGCCCTGCGCAACGGCGACAACGCCGGGGCGCTGGACCGCCAGGCCGAGGCGATGGACAGCCTGCGCGAAGGCATGCGCAACTTCGGCGAGGCGCTGGCCCAGGAACAGCGCCAGCAGAACGGCCAGGGCCAGCAGGGCGAGCAATACGGCCGGGGCGACCCCAACGGCGCGCGCGACCCCCTTGGCCGCGAACCCGGCAATTCCGCCCGCATCGGATCGGACCGCAACCTGATGCAGGGCGACGACGTCTATCGCCGGGCCGAGGAACTGCTGGGCGAAATCCGCCGCCGCCAGTCGGAACTGGGCCGGTCGGCCGAGGAACGCGGCTACTTCGACCGCCTGCTCGACCTGTTCTGACCGTTCAGCCGTCCTGCCCGCTGATGCCTCGGATCGCGCCGGAGGCGCCGCGCATCAGCCCGTCAAGCCACAGCCGCAGGCCGTCCACCGCCGCCACGTAGCCGTCGATCAGCCCCGAAGCCGCAGGCACCGCCGCCGACAGGCGGGGCGCCAGGATGTAGAGCAGAGCCAGCACGGCAAAGACCGCCACCACCGACACAAAGCCGCTGCGGAAGCCTGCGCGCCGCACCGCGGGCGCGTCCTCTGCCGCGGCGCCCTGCCCGCGCGCCTCGGCCCCGGGGCGGAGGGTGGAGTTGATCTCTTCGATATCCGGCAGAAGGTCGCGGCGCTGCGGGCGTTCCGCCGGGACCGGGTCGGGGTCTGCCGCAGGCCCGGGCGGCGCGGCGGGGGCGCGGCGCAGCGCGGCGGCGGGCAGGCCCAGGTCGGGCTGGACCTCGACGCCGCGCGGGGCCTCGCGCTTGCGCAGGTCGGCCTCGCGTGCGGCCTCCTCGCGCAGGACGGCCAGCAGGCTTTCGTCCAGCGTCCGCCGCAGCGGTGCGGCTTCGGAGCCGGCCGGCGGCGCGGCGGGATCCTCTGCGGGATCGCCATCCCCTGACGCGGGCGGCTCCGGCAGCTCCGGCGGCTCCGGCGGGGAAGGCGGAGGAGGCGGAGGAGGCGGAGGAGGGAGCGGCGGAGGCGGGGGTGCGGTCTTGACGGGCGCGTCGGTTCCGAACACGGCCTCTTCCGCAGCGGCGGCGGCCACCGCCTCGGGGTGCGGCTGGAACCAGGCATGGCCGCAGTTGGAACACTGGACATCGCGACCGTCCGGCGGGATCGCCGTCTCGTCGACCTCGTACAGCGCATCACAGTTCGGGCAGCCGATGCGCATCGCCGACCCAGCCCCCCCGTTTCCCGTCACCCGGCTTCATGTTGTAACGCTGATGGGCGCCATATCCAAGCCTTTGTGTCGCACCCCGGGTCGCACCCTCCCCTTTTGCAGCCGCCGGTTGCACGCCGCGGCCGGCGGTCCGGGCCGGCCCGCGCCCCGTTGAAACCCGCCCCGTCCTGCGCGACAGTGCCCCTCCCGCAGGACCAGAGCACCCGCCGATGATCGCCTTCGAAAACGTGGCCTATTCCTACGGCGGCGGCGACCTTCTTCTGGACGTCACGCTGAAACTGGCGCCGGGGTCGTTCCATTTCCTGACCGGGCCGTCCGGGGCGGGGAAGACCACGCTGCTCAAGCTCGCCTATGCCGAACTGATGCCGACCAAGGGCAAGGTCTCGGTGTTCGACCGCGACGTGACCACCCTGACGCGGGACGAGATCGCGCGGACGCGGCGGCGGATGGGGATCGTGCACCAGGACTGCCAGTTCCTGGACCACCTGCCCCTGGCCGCCAACGTCACCCTGCCGCTGGCGGTGGCCGGCAAGGACACGGTGCCGGCCGATCTGGACGCGCTGCTGGGCTGGGTGGGCCTTGACGGGCTGGCGGGGTCGCTGCCGCCGCAACTGTCGGGGGGCGAGCGGCAGCGGGCGGCGCTGGCGCGGGCAGTCATCATGGCGCCCGACGTGATCCTGGCCGACGAGCCCACCGGCAACCTGGACTGGGAGATGTCGCAGCGCCTGCTGACGCTCTTGATCGAGCTGAACCGGATGGGCAAGACGATCCTGGTCGCCACGCATGACCTGAACCTGATCCGCAATGCCAAGAGCCAGGTGCAGACCCGCGTCCTGCGCATCGCGCAGCGCCGGATCCAGCTTGCGGGGGCCGACCTCTGATGCGGCTTGCGGCGCTCCTGTCCGACCCCGCGACCGACCGCGTGGTGCCGCCGTCGGGGCCGACGGCCTGGCTGACCACCTTCACCGCCGCGGCGATGGCCTTCCTCGCCGTCTTCGCGCTGGCCCTGTCGCTGGCCGCCGACCGGCTGGCCGAACGCTGGGCCGAGGCGCTGGCGGGCACCGCGACGGTGCGCATCGCAGCACCCCCCGACCAGATCGAGGCGCAGGTGGCCGCGGTGCTCGACGTGCTGACGACGACATCCGGCGTGGCCTCGGCCCGGGCGCTGACGGTCGAGGACACCCGCGCGCTGCTCGCGCCCTGGTTCGGGCCCGACCTGCCGCTCGACGACCTGCCCGTGCCGCGCCTGGTGGAGGTGACCGAGGCGCCCGGCGGCTATGACGGCGAGGGCCTGCGCATGCGGCTGGCGGCCGAGGCGCCGGGCGCGGTGCTGGACGACCACGCCCGCTGGCAGCGCCCCTTGGCGCAGGCGGCGGGGCGGCTGCGGCTGCTGGGGTTGCTGTCGGTCGGGCTGATCGGGGCGACGGTGGCGGCGATGGTCACTCTGGCGGCGACGGCGGCGCTGAACGCCAATGCGCAGGTGATCCGCACGCTGCGGCTGGTCGGCGCGCGCGATGCCTTCATCGCCCGCGCCTTCACCCGACGCTTCACGCTGCGCGCCTTCTGGGGCGCGCTGGCGGGCGCGGCCTGCGGCACGCTGGGGGTGGCGCTGCTGCCGGGGGTGGCCGAGGCCGGCGGTTTCCTGACCGGCCTCGGCTTTACCGGTGCGGGCTGGCTTCTGCCCTTCGTGCTGCCCCCCGCCGTCGCCATCGTGGCCTTTGCCGCCACGCGGCTTGCCGCCTTCCGCAAGCTGAGGGAACTGACCTGATGCCCGTTGCGCTGCAATGGCTGCTGTCGCTGGTCTTCGTCGTGCAGATGTATGTGGCGATGGCGGTGATGGCGCTGTGGTGGACGCCGCTGACGCTGTGGCGGCGCGACAACGCCTTTCGGGCGGTGCGCGCCTACTGCGCCTGGGTGCGGCTGACGGCGCGGCTGCTGGTCGGGCTGAAATCGGAAATCCGCGGTCAGGTGCCGACAGGCGAATGCCTGGTGGCCGCCAAGCACCAGAGCTTCTTCGACATCATCCTGGTCTGCTCGGCCGTGCCGCGGCCCAAGTTCATCATGAAGAAGGAACTGGTCTGGGCGCCTATCGTCGGCTTCTACGCCCTGCGCATCGGCTGCGTGCCGGTCGACCGCGGCAAGCGCGGTCAGGCCATCATGCAGATGAAGGCGCGGGTCGCCGCGGGCGCCGACCGTCCGGGCCAGCTGGTGATCTACCCGCAGGGCACCCGCGTCGCCCCCGGCACCACGCTGCCCTACAAGGTCGGCACCGGCATCCTGCATGAACAGCTCGGCCAGCCCTGCGTGCCGGTGGCGGTCAACGTCGGCGTCTTCTGGCCCAGGCGCGGCATCTACCGTCGCCCGGGCACCGCGGTGGTGGAGTTCCTGCCCCCCATCGCCCCGGGCCTTCCGCTGGCCGCGTTCATGAAGCGGCTGGAAGAGCAGGTGGAGCGGAACTCCGACCGCCTGATGGCAGAGGCCGGGTTCCGCCCCGACGGCGCGGTCAGCTGAGCGGGCAGTCGGCGACCGACAGGTCCACCGCCAGCCGCGCCTCGGGCCCGTAGCGCAGGCCCGCGACGTTGATGTAGAGCGTGCCGCGGTCGGCGAAGATGTCGCCGTCGTCCACCGGCAGGGTGGTGAAGGCGCGGTCCACCGCGAGGGCGTCGAACAGCACGCAGTCGGTCTCGAAGCTCAGCACATAGCCGTTGAAGGCCGAGACGAGGAAATCCCCGGTCCCGGCGGGCGGCGGGTAGGTCAGCTCGATGCGCGAGGGCGTGATCTCGACCTGCACCGCCACCACGCCCAGGCCGTTGTCCAGGAGTTGCGCGGGGATGCCGAACTCCACCCCCTGCCCGACCGTCACCGTGCGCCCCGGCACCACCGCCAGCGGCGCGGCGGGGTCGTCATAGGCCAGCCCGCCCAGGGTGACGACGCGGCCTTCCAGCGTGCCCTGCGCCAGGGCGGGGGCGGCGAGCAGGGTCAGGGCAAGGGCAAGGCGCATGGGGTTCAGCTCAGGGCGTTCAGCTCAAGGGGCGTCAGCTCAGGGGGCAGTCGGCGACGGCCAGTTCCACCGAGACCGCGGCGCCGGGGGCATAGGTCATGCCCGCGAGGTTGACGTAAAGGGCGGCGTCGCGCACGAACAGGTCGTCGTCGCCCACGGGCAGCGTGGTCTGCGCCCGGTCGATGCGCGCCGCATCGAACAGCGCGCAGTCGGCGGTGAAGCGCAGCACATAGCCGTTGAAGGCGGCGGGCCAGAACTGCCCGGTGCCCGCGCTTTCGGTGTAGCGGAAGGTCACGCGGTCGGGGCGGATGTCGACGACCACCGGCACCACGTCCAGGACATCCGACCGGAACTCGGGCCCCATGCCGAATTCCACCCCCGCGCCCACGATCACGCTGCGCCCGGTCGAGGAGAAGATCGGCGCCGCGGGGTCGTCGTAGGTCAGCACGTTCAGCGCCACCTCGCGCCCCTCCAGCGTGCCCCCGGCCGCTGCGGGCAGCGCCATCGCCAGCAGGGCGGCGGCGGCGCGCATCCTCAGCCCGCCGCCAGCCCGAGCGCGACGATGCCCGCCAGGATCAGCAGGATCCCCAGCACCCGCAGCGCTTCGACCGGCTCGCCGAACAGCCAGACCGCGGCCACCGCGGTGCCCACCGCGCCGATCCCCACCCAGACGGCATAGGCCGTGCCCACCGGCAGGGTGCGCATGGCGACGGACAGAAGCCAGAAGGACAGAAGCGCCCCCGCCACCGCCAGCACGGACGGCACCGCCCTGGTGAAGCCGTCGGAATACTTCAGCCCCAGCGCCCAGCCGGTCTCCAGCAGCCCGGCAATCACCAGGATCGCCCAGGCGTTCACGCCGCCAGCCCCTTTGACCCCATCTCGACGAACTTGGCGCGCCGGTCGCGCAGCAGCGCGTCGCGCTTCTTGCCCGACAGGTCCTTGAGCATGATCTCCAGCGCCTTGCCCACCGCCTCGATGGTTTCCTTGCGGCCGCGCTGCGCGCCGCCGACGGGTTCCTTCACGATGCGGTCGATCACGCCCAGCCTCGAGAGGTCCTGCGCCGTCAGCCGCAGCGCCTCGGCCGCTTCGCGCATCTTTTCGGCGTCCTTCCACAGGATCGAGGCGCAGCCCTCGGGCGAGATCACCGAATAGATCGAATGTTCCAGCATGGCGATGCGGTTCGCCGTGGCGAAGGCCACCGCCCCGCCCGACCCGCCTTCGCCGATCACCACCGAAATCAGCGGCACGCCGAGGGCCAGGCATTTCTCGGTGGACCGGGCGATCGCCTCGGCCTGACCGCGCTCCTCGGCGCCCTTGCCGGGATAGGCGCCGGGCGTGTCGATCAGGGTGATCACCGGCAGGTTGAAGCGGTCGGCCAGGTCCATCAGGCGGATCGCCTTGCGGTAGCCCTCGGGCCGCGCCATGCCGAAGTTGCGCTCGATCCGGGTCTTGGTGTCGTGCCCCTTCTCGTGCCCGATCACCAGCACCGGCTGGTCGTTGAACCGCGCCGTCCCGCCCATCACGGCATGATCGTCGGCAAAGCCGCGGTCGCCCGCAAGCGGCGTCCATTCGGTGAACAGCGCCTCGATGTAGTCCTTGCAGTGCGGCCGGTCGGGGTGCCGGGCGACGAGGCATTTCTGCCACGGCGTCAGCGCCTTGTAGAGATCGCGCAGGGAGGTCTCGGCCTTGCGGTCCAGCCCCTCGGCCTCCTTGGAGATGTCCATCGACGGGTTGGCCCGCGCCAGCGCGCGCAGCTCCTCCGCCTTGCCCTCGATCTCGGCAAGCGGCTTTTCGAAGTCGAGATACTGCATCGGCGAACCTCCGGCGGACGCGCACGTATATGCGGCCTCGGCGACGGGGATGCAACGCGGGCGGGGTCGGCCGGCGGCTTGCAGCCAGCCGGCGACCGATGGCCCCGGTGGCGCGCCTGGCCGCCCGCCCCGGACTTCGGCCGGGGGGCGCTGGTCCTGTTGCGTTCCGAAGACGGTGGCACGGCGCAGCACCGCCCTGCCCGCGGCGCGGTCGAGGATCAGGATCGTGCGGCGCCGGAACGCCGCGATGGCGCCGCCCATCGGCACGGCGCCGGGCGCCGGCATCGCCGCGCCCATCCACCTGCCCGCCGCCGCCGTCGCGACCGCCACATCGCCCGGCAGGAAGCCGCCCGGCAGCACGGCCCGGACGACCGGCCTGTCCCCGATCACCGGGCGTCCGAAGGTTTCGCCGCAGAGCCGCATCGGGCTCTCCACACCACGCCGCAATCCTGCCGCGCGCACCGCCTGTCGGGCACCCTTCGGGCGACCACCTCAGCCCCAGAGCCCGGGTGCGGGCGGGTGCAGCACGGCGCCGTCGTAGCGCAGCCCTTCGTCGCGGTCCCGCGCCAGCAGCAGGGGGCCGTCCAGGTCCACCCAGTCCGCCCCCTGCGCCACCAGCACGGCCGGCGCCATCGCCAGCGATGTCCCCACCATGCAGCCCACCATCACCCCGAACCCCGCCGCCCGCGCGGCATCGCGCAGCGCCAGCGCCTCGGTCAGCCCGCCGGCCTTGTCGAGCTTGATGTTCACCATGTCGTAGCGGCCCCTGAGCGACAGAAGGCTCGCGCGGTCATGGCAGCTTTCGTCGGCGCAGACCGGCACCGGGCGGGGCATCCGGGCCAGCGCCTCGTCCCGGCCTGCGGGCAGCGGCTGTTCCACCAGCCGCACCCCCAGGCGCGACAGGTGCGGCGCGAGGTCGGCATAGACCTCGGGCGTCCAGCCCTCGTTGGCGTCCACGATGATCGCCGACCGCGGCGCGCCCGCCCGCACCGCCTCCAGCCGCGGCATGTCGTGGGCGGTGCCGAGCTTGATCTTCAGGACCGGCCGCGCAGCGTTCTCCGCCGCCTGCGCCCGCATCGCCGCGGGGGTGTCGAGCGACAGGGTATAGGCGGTGACGCAGGGCCCCGGCGCGGGCAGGCCCGCCAGGTCCCAGACCCGCCGCCCGGTCTGACGGGCCCACAGGTCCCACAGCGCGCAGTCCACCGCGTTGCGCGCGGCCCCCGGCGGCAGCGCCCGCTGCAGGGCCGCCCGCGTGATCCCCGCAGGCAGGGCCGCGACCTGCGCCGCCACGCTGCCGGGCGTTTCGCCATAGCGCACATAGGGCACGCATTCGCCGCGCCCGGTGACGCCGCCGCGGGTGACGCTGACGGTCAGCACGGCGGCCTCGGTCTTCGACCCGCGGCTGATGGTGAACGCGCGGGCCAGCGGAAAGGTCTCGGTCGCAACCCGCAGCACGGCTTCGGTCACCGGACCGGGAAGGCCGGCACGACGCCGCCGATCGCGAGCGGTCTGGCCGGACCGGCCGCCGGGATGAACGACGGGAACACCGGCGCGACCGGCCGGTCGCCGCGCATCTGGCCGACACGGAACGCGCCCCCGCTTTGGCGGCGGAACGGCCGCAGCCGGGGCCGGATGCGCGGCACGCGGTTGGCAAGGCGGGTCATCGGTCGGCACCCCCTGTCGGCGTGGCAGGATCGGGACACCATCACCGTGGCGCCGTCAAGCCGTCTCATCGGCCTGCGGCGGGGCGCCGTCGTTGCCCCCCTTACGCCGCCGTGCTGCGGGCCATGCCCGCGGCAAAGGCGTCGCGGGCGGCGCGATAGGCGGCCACCACGGCGCCCGGGTCCACCGCCGCGGCCTGGCCATTGGCGGCGGCCTTTTCGCCGTCCTGGCACAGCTGCGCCAGCGTCGCGAGGCCGAGGTTCAGCGCGCTGCCCTTGAGGAAGTGAAGCTCGGCCTCGAGCCGCGCCGGGTCGGGCCCGGCGGCCAGCCGCGCGGCGACTTCGTCGGCCTCCTCAAGGAACAGCGCGACAACCTCGTCGAAATCCTCGGCGCCGATTTCTTCGCGGAGTTCGTCCACCCTTGCCCAGTCGATCATGTCGTCACACCCTGCACCCGTCAGTCCCACGCCCCGCAGACTGCCGCGCAAGCCTTAACCCTTGGTGACCCCCGTCCGCCCCGAAGCCGCGCATTTTAGCCTTTACCTGCGGTTAGGAGGCGGATGCCTAGGGTCGCCCGAACCGGCAGGAGACAGGACGGTGCGGCGCACGACAATCGGGCTTTGGCAGGACCGGATCGAGGAGGCGGCGCCGCAACCGCGCCGCATCCTGGTCGTGGACGACAGCAGGGCGCAGCGGCGCCTGCTGGCGCTGGCGCTGCAACGGTCAGGCTACCGCGTGACCGAGGCCGGAACGGGCGAAGAGGCGCTGGCCCTGTGCCAGTCCACCGACTTCGACGTGGTGATTTCCGACTGGATGATGCCCGGCATGTCGGGCGTGGACTTCTGCCGCGCCTTCCGCGCCCTGCCGCGGGACAGCTACGGCTACTTCATCCTGCTGACCTCCAAGTCGGAAAAGGCCGAGGTGGCCGATGGCCTGGACGGCGGAGCCGACGATTTCCTCGCCAAGCCGGTCAGCCCGCACGAGTTGCGCGCCCGCCTGCGGGCGGGGGAACGGATCATCGGCATGCAGGCCGAACTGGTGGCGAAGAACCGCCTGGCCGAATCGGCGCTGGCCGAATTGCAGGCCGTCTACGACACGCTGGACCGCGACCTGATCGAGGCGCGCAAGGTGCAGCAGACGCTGGTGCGCGACCGCCACTGCGACTTTGGCCGCGGGCAGGCGGATGCGCTCTTGCGCCCCTCGGGCCATGTCGGCGGCGATCTGGTGGGGTTCTTCCGGATCGACGACGACCGCGTCGCGCTCTATTCGGTCGATGTCTCGGGCCATGGCGTCGCCTCGGCGATGATGACGGCGCGGCTGGCCGGCCTTCTGTCGGGCGCCGCGCCCGACCACAACATGGCGCTGACCACCGGCCCCGACGGCCGCCGCGACGCCTGGCCGCCCGAGGTGGTGGCGCAGCGCTTCAACCGCCTGATGCTGGAGGAATTCCGCGTCGACCAGTATTTCACGCTCGCCTATGCCGAGGTGAACCTTGCCACCGGCGCGGTGCGGCTGGTGCAGGCGGGCCATCCGGCGGCGGTCGTGCTGCGCGCCGACGGGCGGGTCGACCAGGTGGGCGACGGCGGCCTGCCCATCGGCCTGATCGAAGGCGCGACCTTCGACCGGGTCGAGGTGACGCTGGCCCCCGGCGACCGGCTGTTCCTGATGTCGGACGGGATCACCGAATGCCCCGGTTCAGGGGGGGAGGAGTTCGGCGCCCAGGGCCTCGCCCGGTTCCTGACCGGCAACGCGGACCTGCCCAACCCCGCGCTGCTCGAGGCGCTCGTCTGGGCCCTGGCCGCCCACTGCGGCGCCGAGGAGTTTCCCGATGACGTGTCGGGGCTGCTGTTCGCCTGGCAGCCGGACGGGGTGCCTGTCTAGGTCTCGCCCGGGCGGAGGCGCCGCGCCCGCGGCGGGCGAGGCGTCCGCGTCAGGCCCGCGTCAGGCCAGCGTCAGGCCCGGGCCGCGCGCGCCCGCGGGGTTGCCTGCGGTCGGGCACTCAGCCCGGCAGCCCCGCATACGCGGCCAGCATCGCCCGGTCGCCCGCGCTTCCCAGAAGCCCGACCGCATCCCGGATCGGCAGCCAGACGGCCCGGTGCCCGGCCTCCAGCGGCGGGCCCGCGCGGCGCAGGGGGCGGGCCGCGTAGATCGTGCAGACCTTTTCCGCCCAGAGATCGTATTCCGGCATGAAGGTGAACCGCCGGAACACCCCCAGCCGCCGCGGCGGGCCGATGTGCCAGCCGGTTTCCTCCCAGACCTCGCGGTGCAGCGCGGCGATCGGCTGTTCGCCCCGGTCGATGCCGCCGCCGGGCAGCTGGAATTCGGGCACCGGGTCGGCCTGGTGGGTGACGAGGATGCGGTCGCCGCGCGGCAGGATCGCATAGACCCCCGGGCGGCGGCGATACCTCTGCCCGGACTTGACCGCCTCGCCGTAGCGCCGCATCGGGCCTCCCCCTTCCGCCGGGCGCGGGTTGCGCCTACATGGGGCACCTAGACCGGGGGCGCGCCCTTGGAAACCCCTCTGGGACGCTCTGACACAAGCGCAGGACCGCGATGACCACCGGCACGCAGATCGCCTGGGACGACAGCGTCCTGCCGTTCCAGCTCGACCGCTCGGCGATCCGCGGCCGCGTGGTGCGGCTGGACACGACGCTTGCCAACGTGCTGCGCCAGCACCGCTATCCGGCCGTGGTCGAGGCGCTGGTGGCCGAGGCGGCGCTGCTGACGGCGCTGATCGGCCAGGCGATCAAGCTGCGCTGGAAGCTGAGCCTGCAGGTCCGCGGCAAGGGGCCGGTCAGGATCATCGCCACCGACTACTATGCACCCTCCGCCGAGGGCGAACCCGGCCGCCTGCGCGGCTATGCGAGCTTCGATGCCGCCCGCATCGACGGCAGCGACGGCTTCTCGCAGATCGGCGAGGGCTATTTCGCGCTGCTGATCGACCAGGGCGAAGGCACCGTGCCCTATTCCGGCATCACGCCGCTGGACGGCGGGTCGCTGTCGGCCTGCGCCGAGACCTACTTCGCGCAGTCAGAACAGTTGCCCACGCGTTTCGCGCTCGGCTTCGGGCAGTCGGCGGCGCCGGGCGAGGCGGCGTCCTGGCGGGGCGGCGGGGTGATGCTGCAGCACATGCCGGCCGAGGGCGGCAGCGTCGCGGCGGCGGGCGGATCGGGCGCCGGGGGCCTGCTGGGCCACGCCGACATCCTGTCGGGCGCCGAGGGCGAGGACTGGACGCGCGCCAACCTTCTGCTCGACACGGTCGAGGCGCCGGAGCTGATCGGCCCCTCCGTGGCGCCGACCGACCTTCTGGTGCGCCTGTTCCACGAGGAAGGCCCGCGCGTCTTCGACCCCCGTCCGGTGCGGTTCGGCTGCACCTGTTCCGAGGCCAAGGTGCGGCAGTCGCTGTCGATCTATTCGGCGCGCGACATCGCCACGATGACCACGCCGGAAGGGACGGTCACCGCCGACTGCCAGTTCTGCGGCGCGCATTACGTGCTGGACCCTGCGACGCTGGGGTTCGAAGCCGGGGCGGCGGCGGATGGGGCCTGAGGCGCTGCGCCGCGCGCTGGCGCGGCCCGCGCGGCCGTCGTCGGACGATGACCTGAACCCGGGCACGGCCATGCCTGCGGGCCGCGTGCTGCGCCCCGCGGCGGTGCTGGTGGCGCTACACGGCGACCGCGTGATCCTGACCCGCCGCGCCTCGGGGCTGGCGCACCACCCCGGGCAGGTGGCCTTTCCCGGCGGAAAGGTCGATGCCGGCGACGGCTCGCCCGAGGCCGCCGCCCTGCGCGAGGCGCGCGAGGAGGTGGGGCTGGACCCCGCGCAGGTGACCGTGCTGGGCCGCCTGCCGGAGCACGAGACGGTGACCGGCTTTCGCGTGACGCCGGTGCTGGCGGTGGTCGAGGGCGCCTTCCGTCCGGTGCCCGGGGCGGGCGAGGTGGACGAGGTCTTTGCCGTGCCGCTGGCCTATCTGGCCGATCCGGCCAGCTACCGGATCGAGGCGCGGCCCTGGCGCGGACAGGTCAGGCGCTACTATGTGGCGCCGTGGGGGCCGCATTACATCTGGGGCGCCACGGCGCGCATCCTGCGCGGCCTGGCCGACCGGCTGGCGGAATGACCATGGGGGCAGGCATGCGGATCGACGGCGACTGGCTGGCCCATCCCGGCACTCAGGGCCTGCTGGCGATGCTGGAAGGCAGCGGCCACCGCGCGCTGCTGGTGGGCGGCTGCGTGCGCAATGCGGTTCTGGGCGACCCGGTGGGCGATGTGGACATCGCCACCGATGCCTGGCCCACGACGGTGATGCAGATCGCGGTGATGAGCGGCTTTCGCGTCATCCCCACGGGGGTGGAGCACGGCACCGTCACCATCGTCGCGGGCGGGCGGGCGCATGAGGTGACGACCTTCCGCCGCGACATCGACACCGACGGGCGGCATGCGACCGTCGCCTTCGCCGAGACGGTGGAGGAAGACGCGGCGCGGCGCGACTTCACGATGAACGCGCTTTACGCCGATGCCGCTGGCGTGGTGATCGACCCGCTGGATGGCCTGCCCGACGCCTTGGCCCGGCGGGTGCGCTTTGTCGGCGAGGCCGAGGCGCGCATCCGCGAGGACTACCTGCGCATCCTGCGGTTCTTCCGCTTTCATGCCGTGATCCGCGCGCCCGAGATCGCCGCCGACGGGCTGGCCGCCTGCGCCGCGCTGGCCGAGGGGGTGGACGGCCTGAGCCGCGAACGGGTGGGGGCCGAGATGCGCAAGCTTCTGGCTGCGACCGACCCCGCGCCCGCGGTTGCGGCGATGCGGGCGGCGGGCGTGCTGCGGCGCGTCCTGCCCGGGGCCGACGACCGGGCGCTGGCGCCGCTGGTGCATCTGGAGGCCGGGCGCCCGCCGCGCTGGCTGCGCAGGCGGGCGGCGCTCGGCGGCGAAGGCGACCTGCGGCTGAGCCGGGCCGAGGCAGCGGCGCTGGAAAGGCTGGAGGCAGCGGCGGACGGCGGCGACCCCGCCGCGCTGGCCTGGCACCACGGGGCCGAGACGGCCGAGGACGCGATCCTTCTGCGTGCCGCGCGCACGGGGACGCCCTTGCCGGACAGCTGGGAGGCCGAAGTGGCGAAGGGCGCGGCGGCGGTCTTCCCGCTGACGGCGGCCGACCTGATGCCGGGCCTGCAGGGCCCGGCGCTGGGTGCCGCGCTCAGGGCGGCGGAAACGGCCTGGGTCGCCTCGGGCTTTCGCCTGACGCGCGAGGACCTGCTGGCCCGGCCTAGCTGAACGCCGTCCATCCGGCCCGCCAGCGCAGCACGGTCGAGACGCCGCACAGCGCGCCGTAGCCCAAGGCGAGCCAGGGGAAGGACGCGGGCCAGAGGCACATGGCGGCCAGCACGGCGATGGTCTCGGCACCCTCGGTCAGCCCGCCCAGATAGTAGATGCCCTTGCGCGGAAAGGCCGGCGTCGTCATCCCCCGCCGCGCGGCGACCGCGGCGAAGGCGAGGAACGACGACCCCGTGCCGAGGAAGGTCGCGATCAGCACCGCCGCGGGCAGGGCGTTCGTCGCCGGGTCGTGCAGCGCGAAAGCCAGCGGCACCAGCGCGTAGAAGGCGAAGTCGAGCGCGATGTCGAGGAAGGCGCCGCGGTCCGTGGGCCCCTTCAGGCGCGCCAGCGCCCCGTCGATCCCGTCGGCGACGCGGTTGGCCAGCAGCAGCACCAAGGCCAGCCCGAACAGCCCGCCCCAGATCGCGGGCACCGTCAGCAGGCCCAGGCCGAACCCCGCCAGCGTCACCTGATCCGCCCCCACCCCCCGCGCCGCCAGCGCCCGCGCGGGCGCGGCGTAGATGCGCGCCAGCCAGGGCTGGAGGGCGGCGTCGATCATTCCACCTCGGCCTGGTGCTGGCCCAGCCGCGGGGCGGGACGGTGAAGCGCGAGGTCGGCGCCCGCGAAGGTGAAGGGCGACCGAACCCCCGGCACCCCGCCGGGGTCGATGCGCAGGCCGCGGGCGATCACCTGCGGGTCGGCGAAGACCTCGGCGATGTCGTTGATCGGCCCGGCGGGCACGCCCGCGGCCTCGCAGGCCGCCAGCAGGTCGGCCCTGGTGCGCTGGCGGGTGGCGGCGGTCAGCAGCGCGGTCAGCCGGTCGCGATTGACCACGCGCAGGGCGTTGGTGGCGAAGTCCGGCGCCTCGGCCAGGCCGGGCAGGCCCAGCAGGGCGCAAAGGCGGCGGTATTGCGCATCGTTGCCGCAGGCCAGGATCAGCCAGCCGTCGGCGCAGTCGAACACGGCATAGGGGCACAGGTTCGGATGCGCGTTCCCCAGCCTGACCGGGGCCGTGCCCGAAGCGAGGTAGTTCATCGCCTGGTTGGCGAGGATCCCCGTCGCCACGTCCATCAGCGCCATGTCCACGACCTGCCCCCGCCCGGTGCGTTCGCGCTGCAGGAGCGCCGCAAGGATGGCGGAACAGGCATAGACCCCGGTGAAGATGTCGGCCACCGCGACACCCGCCTTCTGCGGCTGGCCGTCCTGCGGGCCGGTGACGCTCATCAGCCCGGCCATGCCCTGGATGATGAAGTCGTACCCCGCGCGGGCCGCATAGGGCCCGGTCTGGCCGAAGCCGGTGATCGAACAGTAGACCAGCCGCGGGTTCAGCGCCGTCAGGCTGGCGGCGTCCAGCCCGAATTTCCTCAGGCCGCCGACCTTGAAGTTCTCGATCACCACGTCGGCGTCAGCAACCAGCCGCCGCACCAGCGCCTGCCCCCCGGCGGTGCCGAAATCGGCCACCACCGACCGCTTGCCGCGGTTGGTGGCGTGGAAGTAGGCGGCCGTCTCTTCGCCCTCATGCGTGATGAACGGCGGGCCCCACCGGCGGGTGTCGTCGCCCTCGGGCGCCTCGACCTTGACCACGTCGGCGCCGAGGTCGGCAAGCATCTGGCCGGCCCAGGGTCCGGCGAGGATGCGCGCCAGTTCGACGACCTTCAGGCCCGCAAGCGGCGTCATCCCGCCAGGATCGCGTCGATGGCGGCCTTGAGCGTGGCAAAGTCACGGCTTTCCAGGCGGGTTCCGTTCAGGAACAGCGTGGGCGTGCTTTGCACGTCGTCGGCCGTGGCGCTTTCCTGGAACCGGGCGACCATCGCCTCGGCCATCGCCTGGTCGTTCAGGCAGGCGTCCATCGCCGCGTCCTCGAGCCCCGCCGACCGGCCGATGCGCTTGAGGTTCTCCACCACAACCGCGGGGTCGTCCGATGCCGACCATTCCTTCTGCCTGGCATAGAGGATGTCGGCGATCCCGAAATACTTCATCTCGCCGCCGCAGCGGGCAATCATCGCAGCCCAGAGGTCATAGCGGTTGCGGTAGTACTCGCGGTAGACCCAGCGCGCCTTGCCGGGATCGAGATATTCGGCCTTCAGCGGCTTCAAGGTTTCGGCGTGGAACGCGGCACAGTACGGGCAGGTGAAGGACGCGTATTCGATCAGCGTCGCCTTGGCGTCCGGCGGCCCGATGCCGTAGTCCTGCACCACCGGCGCGGTCTGGGCGAGGGCCAGGCGCGGCGCGGCGGCCACCAGGCCGGTTGCGATCAGGGTGCGGCGGGTCAGGGTCATCTCAGGGCTTCCTTGCAAGAACGTTTGCGGCAAGCTGCGTCAGCGCGTCGCGCAGGCCGGGGTCGGTGACATCGGCCGCCGCCTGCACGGCGGCGGGGGGGATCGGGCGCGCCACCGGCGCGGGGGCCCAGGCCGAGGGGGCTTCGGCAAAGCCGCCGGGGCCGGCCCCGGGATCGGTCTGGGTCAGCGTGATGCGGGCCACCGCGGCATAGCCGTAGACGGCGTTCACCCGCGCCAGGATCGCCGCTTTCTGCATCTCGACCAGCGGCGCCATGGCGCCCTGCACCCACAGCGTCAGCGTCGCCCCCATGCCTTCGCGCCCGTAGCCCACCTTGACCGGGCGGGTGACGCGGGCGAGGTCCTCGCCCGCGATTTCATCCCAGTGGGTCAGCAGGCGCGTCATCGCAAAGCCGCGGCTTTCGCCTGCCTTGCGGATGCGGTCGGCCAGCAGGCCCGAGGCGGGCTCGAACCCCCGCATCCGGCGGGCGGGGTCCTTGGGGGGCGAGGCGCGGGTCATCTGGCCGGGATCCTTCCTGCGCCCTATTCATAGCATGACCGCATCGATAGCAAGACGCGGCCGTCCCGCCACCCCGCCCCGCCACCCCACCCCGAACGGAAGGCTGCAACTTTGCGTGACGACCTGCCCCCGCGGCTGCTGGACTGGTACGGTGCCCATGCCCGCGTGATGCCGTGGCGCGTCGGCCCGCAGGAGCGTGCGGCGGGGGTCAGGCCCGACCCCTACCGCGTCTGGCTGTCGGAGGTGATGCTGCAGCAGACGACCGTGGCGGCGGTGCGCGGCCACTTCCGCCGCTTCACCGACCGCTGGCCCGACGTCCAGGCGCTGGCGGCGGCCGGGGATGCGGCGGTGATGGCCGAATGGGCGGGGCTTGGCTACTACGCCCGTGCCCGCAACCTGCTGGCCTGCGCGCGCGCGGTGGCAGAGCGGGGCGGTTTCCCGGAGACGGAGGATGGCCTGCGCGCCCTGCCGGGCATCGGGCCCTATACCGCCGCGGCGGTGGCGGCGATCGCCTTCGACCGTCCGGCGGTGGTGGTCGACGGCAACGTGGAACGCGTGATGGCCCGCCTGCACGGGGTGGAAGCCCCGCTGCCCGCGGCCAGGCCGGCGCTCGTGCGGCTGGCCGCGGCGCTGACCCCGCAGGACAGGCCCGGCGACTATGCGCAGGCGGTGATGGATCTGGGCGCCACCATCTGCACCCCGCGCAGGCCCGCCTGCGCGCTGTGCCCCTGGTCGCAGGCCTGCGCCGCCCGCGCCGCGGGCATTCAGGCCGACCTGCCGCGCAAGGCGCCGAAGGCCGCGCGCCCGGTGCGGCGCGGCACGGTCTGGATCGCCCGGCGCCCTGACGGGGCGCTGCTGCTGGAACGCCGCCCGCCGCGGGGCCTGCTGGGCGGGCTTCTGGGCTTTGTGGGCACCGGCTGGGACGGCCACGGGCAGGACGCCCCGCCCCTGCCCGCCGACTGGCGCGAGGCGGGCGAGGTGCGCCACATCTTCACCCATTTCGAGCTGTATCTGATGGTGCGGACGGCGCCGGTCGCCCCCGAGGCACAACCGTCCCGCGGCAGTTTCATGCCCTGGGCCGAGTTCGGCCCGGGCGACCTGCCGTCGGTCATGCGCAAGGCCTGGGACGTCGCGTCTGCGGCGCTTTTGTCCCGTTGAGCCCGGGCCCGGCGCTGGCATACTGACTGACGAGGAGACCGCCCATGTCCGACGCAAGCGCCACGATGCCCGCCTTCCGCGACGCCGCCCCGTTCTGGCTGTCGCTCGGGCTGATCCCCGTCGCCATGATCGGCGCCACCTTCGGCGGCTGGACGGTGCTGCTGCTGCCGCTGTCGTCCTGGGTGACCTTCGGCCTTCTGGACGTGATCCTGGGGAAGAACGAGGAAAACGCCGACCCCGAGACGGCCGAGGACGACCTGATCTGGTACCGCATGGTCACCCTGATCTGGTTCCCGCTGCAGTTCCTCACCCTTGCGGGCCTCTTGTGGTATGTGCCGCAGGCGGGGCATCTGGGGTGGCTGGAAAAGCTCGGCCTGTTCTTCGGCATGGGCGTGATCTCGGGCACCGTGGGCATCGTCTATGCGCATGAGCTGATGCACCAGGGCAACCGGCTGGAACGCTGGCTGGGCGACCTGCTGATGGCCTCGGTCCTGTATTCGCACTTCCGGTCGGAACACCTGCGGGTGCACCATTTCTGGGTCGGCACCCCGCGCGATCCCGTGACGGCGCGCTACAACGAGGGTTTCCACCGCTATTTCCGGCGCGTGCTGCGGACCTGCCCGCCGTCCGCCTGGCGGGCGGAAAAGGCGCTGCTGGCGAAGAAGGACCGCCCGGTCTGGCACCGGTCGAACCCCTTCTGGCGCTACGGCGCGCTGCAACTGGGGTTCCTGTGGCTGGCGGTGTCGCTTGGCGGGTGGGAGGGGCTGGTGCTGTTCGGGGTCCAGGCCTTCACCGCGATCTGGCAGCTCGAGCTGGTGAACTACGTCGAGCACTACGGCCTGACCCGGCGCCACCTGGGCGGGGGGAAGTACGAGCGCGTCATGCCGCACCATTCCTGGAACGCGGCGCACAGGGCGTCGAACTGGCTGCTCATCAACCTGCAGCGCCATTCCGACCACCACACCAAGCCCGACCGCCGGTTCCCGCTGCTGCAGACCTACCCCGACGAGGTGGCGCCCAACCTGCCCTGGGGCTATCCGGTGATGACGGCGCTGGCGATGGTGCCGCCCTTGTGGCGCCGCACCATGAACCCACGCGTGCGCGCCTGGCGGCGCAAATGGTACCCCGACATCACCGACTGGCAGGCCTACAACGCAGGCACCAACCCGATGCCGGCCTCGGCCTCCTGACCGCCGCCTTTCCGGTTTGCACCGCCGTCGCGCCGGTGCTTTCCTGCGGCCATCCGCAGGAGACCGCCATGACCGCCCTCGCCCCCCGCCCCTGGGTTCCGACCGAAGCCCATGTCCAGCACCTGGCCCTTGGCGCCCGCGCGCCGGATGCCGAGGTGGCGGCACGGATCGACGCGCTGGTGGCGCGGAACCTCGCGATCCATGACCGCGACTGCTTCAACCTCAACCCCGCCACCAACGTGATGAACCCGCGCGCCGAGGCGCTGCTGGCGGCGGGGCTGGGCAGCCGCCCGTCGCTGGGCTATCCCGGCGACAAGTACGAGATGGGGCTGGAGGCGATCGAGGAGATCGAGGTGATCTGCGCCGCCCTTGCCGCGCAGGTCTTCGGCGCAAGCCAGGCCGAGGTGCGGGTGGGCTCCGGCGCCTTGGCGAACCTTTACGGCTTCATGGCCTTCGCCCGGCCCGGCGATGTGATCATCGCGCCGCCGCCCGAGATCGGCGGGCATGTCACGCACCACAAGGCGGGCTGCGCCGGGCTTTACGGCCTGACGACGGTGCCCGCGCCGGTGGACGGGCAAGGCTACACGGTGGACGTGGAGGCGCTGCGCGGGCTGGCGCGGGCGGTCAGGCCGAAGGTCATCACCCTGGGGGCCAGCCTGAACCTGTTCCCCCATCCGGTGCGCGAGGTGCGCGCGATCTGCGACGAGGTCGGCGCGGCGCTCATGTTCGACGCCGCCCACCAGTGCGGGATGATCGCCGGCGGCGCCTGGCCCAACCCCTTGGACGAAGGCGCGCATCTGATGACGATGAGCACCTACAAAAGCCTGGGCGGCCCCGCGGGCGGGCTGATCGTGACGCGCGACCTCGACGTGGCCGAACGGCTGGACCGCATCGCCTTTCCCGGCCTGACGGCCAACTTCGACGCGGGCAAGACGGCGGCGCTTGCGGTGACGCTTCTGGACTGGCGGGCGCACGGCCGGGCCTATGCGGCCGAGATGGTCGCCGTGGCGCGCGCGCTGGCGCAGGCGCTGGCCGACCGCGGCCTGCCGGTGCATGCGATGGACCGCGGGGCGACCACGTCGCACCAGTTCGCGTTGCAGGCCGCAGCCTTCGGCGGCGGGCAGGCGGCGTCGAGGCGGCTGCGGCTGGCGGGCTTTCTCGCCTGCGGGATCGGGCTGCCCGGCGAGGGGGTGGAGGGCGACCTGAACGGCCTGCGCATCGGCACGCCGGAACTGGTGCGCCGCGGGGTCACGGTGGCGGACGTGCCCGCACTCGCCGACCTGATCGCCGAAGGGCTGAGGGGCAACCGTCCCGGGGATGTGGCGCCCCGCACCGCCGCGCTGCGGGCCCGGTTCGGCGGCCTGCACTTCATGCGGACCTGACGGCGCCCCCTTCAGGTGCGGATCACGTAGTCCTTCAGGATCGGCTCGACCGTCTCCCACACCCCGGTGAAGCCCGGGCGCAGCAGGAAGGCATCGCCCGGCCCCAGATCGTGCACCGGCCCGGCATCGTCGGTGACGATGGCCCGGCCCTCCAGGATGCGGAAGTATTCCCATTCCGCATAGGCCATCCGCCAGGCCCCGGGGGTCGAGGCCCAGAGCCCGCAATGGAGGCCGTCCCGCTCCTCGACGCTCCAGGTGGTCAGCACCGGGTCGCCCTTGACCACACGGGCCGGGTCGGGGCGGCTGATCTCGGGCGCGACGCCCGCGCGGGTCAGCCGCAGGCTAAGGGCAAGGGCTTGATCCACGGGCGGCATTCCTTCTGGCGGGGGCTGGTGCCGCCCGGTATACCTGCGCCCCGGAGCAAGCGGCAAGCCGCCGACACCCCGAGGACCAGATGAGCGCCACCGCCCCACCGACCGGCCCCGTCCGCCCGGTGCTGCCCGCCGACATCAGGGCCCGCAAGGGCACGGCACCGCTCGTCGTGCTGACCGCCTATACCACGCCCGTCGCCCGCCTGGTCGATGCGCATTGCGACGTGGCGCTCGTGGGCGATTCGGTCGGCATGGTGCTGCACGGCCTGCCTTCCACCCTGGGCGTGACGATGGAGATGATGATCCTGCACGGCCGCGCCGTCGTGCGCGGCCTGCAAAAGGCGATGGCGGTCATCGACATGCCCTTCGGCAGCTACGAGGAAGGCCCCGCGCAGGCCTTCCGCAACGCCGCCCGCCTGATGGCCGAAACGGGCGCGCCCGCGGTCAAGCTGGAAGGCGGCGCGCACATGGCCGAGACGATCGCCTGCCTGACCGCCCGCGGCGTGCCGGTGATGGCGCATGTCGGCCTGACGCCGCAGTCCGTCAACACGATGGGCGGCTACCGCGTGGTCGGCCGCGGGGCCGAGGCCGAGGCGGTCCTCGCCGACGCCCGCGCCGTCGCGGCGGCGGGGGCCTTCTCGGTCGTGCTGGAAAAGGTGCCCGAGGCGCTGGCGGCGCGGATCACCCAGGCCATCGACATCCCCACCATCGGCATCGGCGCGGGCGTGCACTGCGACGGGCAGGTGCTGGTGGTCGACGACATGCTGGGCATGTTCACGGCGTTCCGGCCCAGGTTCGTCAAGCGCTACGCCGCGCTGGCCGAAACGGCGGATGCCGCCATTGCGGCCTACGCCGAAGACGTCCGCGCCCGCCGCTTCCCCGCAGCCGAACACACGTTCGGCGAGGATGCGCCCAAGGCCAGGCCATGATCCTGCGCAGCGTCGCCGACCTGCGCGCCCTGGTCGCGCCCTGGAAGGCCGCCGACCAGACCATCGGCGTGGTGCCGACGATGGGCGCCCTGCACGAGGGCCACCTCAGCCTCGCCCGCCGGGCGCGGGCCGAATGCGACCGCGTGATCGCCACGATCTTCGTGAACCCCAAGCAGTTCAACAACCCCGAGGACCTGCGCGGATACCCCCGCAGCGAGGACGCCGACGCGCGCCTTCTGGACAGCGTGCCGGTCGACGCGCTCTTCGCCCCGCCAGTCGACGAGGTCTACCCCCAAGGCTTCATCACCACAGTGACGATGGGCGGCGTGGCCCAGCCGCTGGAAGGCTACATGCGCCCGGGGCATTTCGACGGCGTGGCGACGGTGGTGACCAAGCTCTTCGGCATGACCCGCGCCGACCGCGGCTACTTCGGCCAGAAGGACTGGCAGCAGCTGCAGGTCGTCCTGCGCCTGGTGCGCGACCTCAACCTGCCGGTCGAGGTGGTGGGCTGCGAGACCGTGCGGGAAACGGACGGCCTGGCGATGTCCTCGCGCAACGTCCGGCTGACGGCCGAGGGGCGCGCCAGGGCGCCGGTGCTCTACGCCGCGGTGACGCGGGCGGCCGAGGCGATCCGGGCCGGCCACGCCGACCGCATGGCGATCCGCGAGGCGGCCGAAACGATGCGCGCGGCGGGCTTCGAGCGGGTGGAATACATCGAACTGCGCGACGCCGAAACGCTGATGCCCTCCGACGACCCCCGCCGCCCCCGCCGGATGCTTGCCGCCGCCTGGGTCGACGGCGTGCGGCTGATCGACAACATCCCCGTCTGACCGCCGGCCCCAGGGCCCGCCGCGCAGGCACGGCCGACAGCGCCCGCGGCCGTCCTGCCCCCGGGCGGGGGCGCTTCCCGTC